>DATGWF010000068.1:0-20559 GCA_035299585.1 Microbacteriaceae bacterium | reverse complement strand
GTTCCAGAGTCGAACGTGACCCGCGCCGTCGAATTCATGCAGTTCGACCGTTTCGGGCAACAGTGCCGCAAGCTCGCGAACCGGTCCAATTGGCACGTATCGGTCGCTCGCGCTGTGCAGTGCCAGTACCGGCAGACCGAGTGTGGCCACGATGTGGCCACCATCGAGCGCCGGCCAATCAATGGGCTCGGCAACTCCGGTCGCGATCGGCGCGAGCCGGGAGGCCAGAAGCGACTGCGCCATCGACGCTACTGCGTTGGGCAGGTGCGCCAGACGAGCGTGCTGCGCGAAAACGTTTGACCAGTCCAGGACGCCGGACTCGATGGCAATGCCGACGATGTCGGACTGGTTTGCGTCCTGCTCTGCCGCTGCGGCACGCAATGCAATGAGCGCTCCCATCGACCAACCGAACAGGACGATGCGCCGCGCTCCGGATTCCCGGGCGAACTCGATTGCCGCGCACACATCTGCCCACTCGCTCCCGCCGAGGCCGTAGCGTGCGTCGTCACTCGAACTCGCGCCGGCATCGTTGCGATAACTGACGCAGAGCGAGGTCCATCCGGCATCGGCCGAGACCCGAGCCGAACGCAACGTCTCCGATCGCGAGGCCGTTCGGCCATGGACGTGGATCACCCAGTCGCCGCCGTCGCCGGTGGCGCGAATGAGCCAGGCCGGCATCGCCCCGAGCGGTCCGCGAACATTCACCGATTCACTTACGAGACCGACATCGGCCGGCGTGACGTAGAACCAACTCGAGTCGCGAGCCCGCATGCCTGCGCGCGGCGTGCCGCTCACCACCTCGAGCAGCTCGCGCTCGATGCCCTGGTCGGACACGTTCGTGATGGCTCCGATGCGGGCGTATCCGGTGTCATTACCGAACCACAGACCGTACCTGCCCGCCAGCCGACTTGATTCGGCATCCGAGAGGACGATCCGGCCCCGGGCGCGATCGACCGCACGGATCGTGAGGTCGGGTGCGATGCGCTTGGGCGGCACCACGATGGCGCGAGCGAACCGCACGACGATGGCACTCGCCGCCCCGATAAGTGTCGCCGCAATCGCGACGAAAATCCGAGTCGTCCGCATGATGCTCCTCCCCTCACGCTTTCCGGCGTGGCAATCGAGCGGGCCGGCAGCTCGAGCCTACGCTTCCAGGGTGACCTCTGTGACCTCGGCTTCGGCAGACCTCTTCCGTGAGGCAATCGCAGCCCTTCAGGGGGCGCGCGTCCGCGACGAGCTCCACCTCACCGAAATAGCGGCTCCCACCTCTCTCGCGCCGCATGCTTTTGCACTCGCGGCGGACGTTCGACCCGTCAACCACGCAGAGGATTCCGAGTGGGGAACGGGGCGTATCGTCGTCCTGTTTGACGAGGAATGTCCCGAAGAATGGGGCGGACCGTGGCGCATCGTATGCTTCGCACAGGGTCCGCTCGAGCCGGAAATTGGCGTTGAGCAATACGTCGCTGACGTCGCGTGGTCGTGGCTGATGGACGCACTCGACTCGCATGCCGCCGACTTCCACTCGGAGTCAGGCACCGCGACCAAAATCCTCTCACGCGGATACGGGTCGCTCGCGGAACAGGGTGAGGGTGCGCAGTTGGAACTCCGCGCATCCTGGTCGCCCGGTTCCGACAACCTTGTGCCGCACATCGAAGCGTGGGCGGAGCTCCTCGCACTCCTCGCTGGCATGCCCCCCGGTACAGAGCGCGTGAGCGTCCTCGACGCGCATCGGCGGCGCTCATGAGCACCGAATTTCACGTCCTCAGCACTCCCGAGGAGATTGCCGCCGCCGCAACCGCCATTGCGGGCGGTTCGGGGCCGATTGCGGTCGATGCGGAACGCGCGAGCGGCTACCGCTACTCGCAGCGGGCATACCTCATCCAAATCTTCCGGCGGGGCTCGGGAACGTTTCTCATCGATGCACCACTGGTTGAGGACTTTGCACCCGTCCGTTCGGCCCTCGCGGGCGAGGAGTGGGTATTTCACGCTGCCAGCCAAGACCTTGCCTGCCTCCGTGAATTAGACCTCGAACCCGAGCGCATTTTCGACACGGAACTCGCATCGCGCCTCCTCGGCAAAGAACGGGTCGGACTTGGCGCAGTCGTTCTGGAGACCCTCGGCATCGAACTCGCGAAAGCGCACTCCGCGGCCGATTGGTCCAAACGGCCCCTGCCGCAGGAATGGCTCGAATACGCAGCGCTCGACGTCGAACTCCTCATCGACGTTCGCGACGTCCTCGACCGCGAACTGCACGAGGCTGGCAAGCGGGAGATTGCCGAGCAGGAATTCGCTGCCGTCCTCACCAAGGCACCCAAACCGCTCGACCCCGAACCATGGCGACGGTTGACCGGGCTGCACGCGATCAAGGACCCACGGCGCTTGGCCATCGCCCGCGAACTCTGGCTCGCGCGAGACGCCCTCGCCCGAGAGGTCGATACCTCCCCGGGTCGTTTGGTTCCAGACAGCGCTCTTGTTGCGGTCGCACAGGCGATGCCGACGTCTCGGGGCGCACTCGTCGCCACCGCCGGTTTTCACGGCCGAGCCTCACGAAGCGAGATTGATCGCTGGTGGGATGCGGTCGAGCGCGGACGTCATACCGATGCCGTGCCGGCAAAACGGGCGCCGCAATCAGACGCCATCCCGCAACCGCGCAACTGGGCGCAAAAGAATCCCGAAGCGGACGAGCGACTCAAGCTCGCGAAGGCGGCCGTCGCTGAGCTCGCCCTCGTCATGCGGCTCCCCACCGAGAACCTCCTCACGCCAGAGGTGTTGCGTCGCGTATGTTGGAATCCTCCCGGCTTCGATGCCTCCGACGTTGCCGACGCCTTGCGTGCGCTCGGCGCGCGCGAATGGCAGATCGATGCCTGCGCTGAACCGATGAGCGAAGCGTTTGTGCAGGCTCACCAAATCGTCACCGACGCCAGCGAAGTGCTCTCGTAGGTTTCGCCAGAGAGAGCGCCGCAACGATGCGGCGTTCCTAGGATGAAGATGTCCCATTCCAGGAGGAGGCACTGTGGCCGAACGCGAAGACGTCCTGTTCATCGATGGGGTGCGCACCCCATTCGGTCGAGCCGGCGAAAAGGGAATGTACTGGAACACCAGGGCCGACGACCTCATCGTGAAGGCGATGATGGGGTTGCTCGAACGGAACCCGAAGGTTCCGGGCGCCCGCATCGACGACGTCGCCATTGCCGCGACGACACAGCAGGGTGACCAGGGCCTCACGCTCGGACGAACCGCCGCGATTCTCGCCGGCTTGCCCTTGTCCGTCCCGGGCCTCGCCATCGACCGGATGTGTTCTGGCGCGATGACGGCGACGGCGCTCATGGGTTCGGCGATTGGCTTCGGCCAGATGGAGCTCGCAATCGCCGGCGGTGTCGAGCACATGGGACGGCACCCGATGGGATTTGACGCCGACCCGAACCCGCGGTTCCTCGCGGAGAAACTTGTCTCGCCGGACGCGCTCAACATGGGCATCACTGCCGAACGTCTCCACGACCGATTCCCGCAGCTCACCAAGGAGCGAGCGGACCGCTTCGCCATGGGCTCGCAACACAAGGCCGCCGCCGCCTATGAGGCTGGCCACATCCAGGCCGATCTCATTCCGGTCGCGCTCAAGACCGAGGCGGGTTGGGGGCTCGCCGACCGTGACGAACTCATGCGACCCGAAACGACGATGGAGGGTCTCGCCGACCTCAAGACTCCGTTCCGCCCCCATGGGCGCGTCACCGCGGGAAACGCCTCCCCGCTCACGGACGGTGCGACGGCCTGCCTCCTCGCAAGTTCAAGCACGGCGAAAGAACTCGGCCTTGCCCCCAAAATGCGAATGGTGAGCTTCGGCTTCGCGGGCGTCGAGCCGGAGGTGATGGGGCTCGGACCGATTCCGTCAACGGAAAAGGCCCTACGACTTGCAAAGCTCTCCATTGACGACATCGGCCTGTTCGAGCTCAACGAGGCGTTCGCCGTTCAGGTGCTGTCGTTCCTCGACCACTTCGGTATCTCCGACGACGATGCGCGAGTGAATCAGTGGGGTGGCGCGATTGCACTTGGCCACCCGCTCGCATCCTCCGGCGTCCGGCTCATGAACCAGCTCGCCCGACAGTTCGAGCTCCACCCGGAGGTCCGCTACGGCGTCACCGCGATGTGTGTCGGTCTCGGCCAGGGCGGCACGGTCATTTGGGAGAACCCCCACCACGCCCACTACGGCAAGAAGGCACGCTGATGACGAACTACCGCGACATCGACTTCACTCCCCTACTCGAACTGTCCGCAGACGAGGTGGTCACGCACACCTTCGTTCGGGACATCCGTATGCCGTCCGGCAAGACCATCGCTCTCGTCACGCTCGACAACGGACTCGACCACACCCGCCCGAACACGCTCGGCCCGAAGACGCTCCTCGAGTATCTGGAGACACTCGACGCGCTCGCTGAGCGGGCGAACCGGGGCGAAATTGACGCGGTTGCGACGACCGGTAAACCCTGGATTCTCGCGGCCGGAGCCGACCTGTCGAAAGTGAGCGAAATTCGCGATGCTGAGATCGGCAAACTGATGGCGCAACTCGGTCACTTCGCGCTGGGTCGTCAAGCCGAGCTGGGTGTTCCGTCGTTCGTCTTCATTAACGGACTCGCGCTCGGTGGCGGCCTCGAGGTTGCGCTCAATGCGCACTACCGCACTGTCGACTCCTCCGCGGCTGCCATCGCCCTGCCGGAAGTGTTCCTCGGTCTCATCCCCGGTTGGGGCGGGGCCTATCTCCTCCCCAACCTCATCGGAATCGAGAACGCCCTGAAGGTCGTCATCGAGAACCCGCTGAAGCAAAATCGCACGCTCAGCGCAGCTGACGCCCTCGAGCTCGGAATTGCCGACGTCATGTTCGGTCCGGCCAGATTCCTCGAACAATCGCTCGCCTGGGCCGACGCCGTCATCACCGGACGCACCAAGGTGAAGCGGCCAAACGAACCCGGCAAAATCGAGCGACTCACCAAGTGGGACATCGCCATCGGCATTGCGGAGAAATCGCTCGCGGCCAAGATTGGCCGCGTCCCGCGCTCGCCCTACGCGGCACTCGAACTTCTGAAGGCCGCCAAGTCGGGGTCGACGAGTGAGGGCTTCGCCCGCGAGGACGAGATGCTCGCGGAGCTCATCAGCTCGGACCAGCTCCACGCCAGCATGTATGCGTTCAATCTCGTGCAGAAGCGCACCAAGTCGCCCGCCGGCGCCCCAGACCCCAAGCTCGCCCGCCCCATTACCAAGGTTGGTGTGCTTGGCGCCGGCTACATGGCCAGCCAAATCGCCACGCTGTTCGCGCGCCGACTGCAGGTACCGGTGGTCATTACCGACCTGGATCAAGCCCATGTCGACACCGCGCTCGAGCGAATTCGCGGCGAGTTTGCCGCTCTCCGCGATCGCGGACGCATCAGTTCCGACGAATGCAACCGCCTGTGCGCGCTCGTCCAGGGCACCGTTGATAAGGCCGACTTTGCCGATTGTGACTGGGTAATCGAGGCGGTCTTCGAAGAGCTCGAAGTCAAGCAGACCGTGTTCGCGCAGGTCGAGCCCTACCTCGCCGAGGACGCCATCATCGCCACGAACACCTCCTCGCTCTCGGTCGAGCAGATTGGCGCGAAGCTCGCTCACCCCGAGCGACTCGTCGGATTCCACTTCTTCACGCCCGTCGCGGTGATGCCACTCGTTGAGGTGATTCGAACCCCGCACACCAACGAGCAATCGCTGTCGACCGCCATGGTGGTTGCCAAGAAGCTCAAGAAAAACGCCGTCATCACGGCGGATACGCCCGGTTTTGTCGTGAATCGTTTGCTCGCCGTGCTGCTCGGCGAAGCGATGCGTGCCGTCGACTCGGGCACCGATTTCGCCACGGTCGACGCCGCGATGGCACCGCTCGGACTCCCAATGGCACCGAGCGTGCTGCTCGATTTGGTTGGCTTGAGGGTGGGTGCGCACGTGCTGGACACCCATCACGCCGCATTCCCAGACCGGTTCTACCGCTCCGAGAACCTGCATAAGCTGGCGGACTACGGCACCCTTCTGAACAAGGACGGCAAGGGCAAGATCACGGGCTTCGACTCGGGCGCCATGAAGATCGTTGCCGGCGGGACCGACCCGCAGTCCGCGGAAGCCATTCTCACCCGCCTACAGGACCGACTCGCCGACGAGACACATCGAATGCTCGTTGAAGACCATGTTGTGAGTGCGCCCGAAGACATTGACCTCTGCATGATTCTCGGCGCCGGTTTCCCGTTCCAGATGGGTGGCCTGACGCCTTACCTCGATCGAGTGGGCGCGAGCGAACGGGCCTTCGGCGACACGTTCCATCACCCGATGGTGCGCGGCGCACGCTAGCGGAGCGCACGAGCTGACGAGCGAAGCACTCAGCCCGGTCACCGGGCCTCGGGCATCTCGGAGTGGCGTTACTTCGATGCCGTGGCGTCGCTTCGTGTTGCCGCTGCGGCGCTCTCAGGGCGCGCATGTGGGAGCTTCACGCCGAGCACCATTCCGGTGACATCGTGGGCGATGTCCGTCGCGGTGAGGCGAACCCGAGCCAAGATGTCGCTGCGGTCGCCGTGGTCGAGAAACTCGTCCGGGAGACCGATTTCGGTCACCGCGGTGTCGACCTCCGCGGCTCGCAGGTCCTGTCGAATGCGCGTACCGATGCCACCCACGCGCACGCCGTCTTCGATAGAGACGACGAGCCGATGGGTTCGGGCGAGCTCGACGATGCTCCCGGGAACCGGCACCACCCAGCGCGGGTCGACGACGGTCGCACCAATGCCCTGCGCATGCAGAAGCTCGGCGACCTTCAGACCGATTCGAGCCATCGGACCGACGCACACGATAAGCACATCCGACTTGTCGCTCTCGCGGAGGACATCGACTCCGTCGCTCGTGCGCCGGATGGCCGCAATGTCTTCGCCCGGGCTCCCCTTCGGGAATCGCACGACGGTTGGAGCGTCGGAGACGGCGATTGCCTCGCTAAACTCTTGCGTCAGGCGCGAAGCGTCGCGCGGTGCCGCGATGCGGATTCCCGGGACCACCTGCAGGATGGCGAGGTCCCAGACGCCATGATGGCTCGGCCCGTCCGGTCCGGTGACACCGGCGCGGTCAAGCACAAACGTGACGCCGGCCTTGTGCAACGCGACATCCATGAGGACCTGGTCGAACGCGCGGTTGATGAACGTGGCGTACACCGCGACCACCGGGTGCAGACCGCCATAGGCCAGGCCAGCGGCCGAGGTCACGGCGTGTTGTTCAGCGATGCCCACGTCGAGCACCCGGCCCGGGAAACGGTCAGCCATCTTGTGCAGGCCGGTCGGGCGCAGCATGGCCGCGGTTATGGCGACAACATCGCTGCGGCGCTCGGCCTCCGCAACGAGGGCATCGGCAAACACACCCGTCCAGCTCGGCCCGCTTGACGCCTCGAGCGGTTCCCCGGATGTCGGGTCGATTTGCCCGACCGCGTGAAACTGATCCGCGACGTCGTTTCGGGCCGGTTCATACCCGCGGCCCTTCTCGGTGATGACGTGCACAATCACCGGCGCGCCAAAATCGCGGGCTTGGCGGAAGGCAACTTCGAGCGCGTGCAGGTCGTGGCCATCAACCGGGCCAACATATTTGATGTCGAGGTTGGAGTAGAGGTCTTGATTGTTCGTGAATCGGCTCAAGAAGCCGCGCACCGCGCCACGCACCCCGCGGTAAAACGCGCGACCGGGGTGTCCGAAGCGGGCAAAGAACCGCTCGCTGCGTGCGCGCCAGTTCTTGTAGCTCCGCCGAGTACGTACGTTGCTGAGGAAGCGGGCCATGCCACCAATGGTGGGCGCGTAGGAACGGCCGTTATCGTTCACGACGACAACGAGGTTGCGGTCGTTGTCATCGGAAATGTTGTTGAGTGCTTCCCAGGTCATGCCACCCGTCAGTGCACCGTCGCCGACGACCGCGATGACGTGCCGGTCTCCCTGACCGGACATGGTGTAGGCGCGCGAAATACCGTCGGCCCAGGACAGCGAACTTGAGGCGTGTGAGCTTTCGACGATGTCATGCTCGGACTCGCTTCGCTGCGGATATCCGGCGAGACCACCGGTCTGACGCAGGGTCGAGAGGTCTTTGCGCCCGGTCAACATCTTGTGCACGTAGGACTGGTGTCCGGTGTCGAAAACGATGGGGTCGTGCGGCGAGTTGAACACGCGGTGCAGGGCGATGGTCAACTCGACCACTCCGAGGTTCGGCCCGAGGTGTCCACCGGTCTTCGCGACGCTCGTCACGAGTGCGGCGCGGATGTCGCTCGCAAGCTGTTCAAGCTCTGACAAGCTCAGACCGTCGAGATCTCGTGGTCCGTTGATGCGATCGAGAACGCTCACGCGCACCTCCCTCTCCTGAGCCAGTCTAGTCATCGAACGACTGAGAGGCGGCCCCGAATCGGGACCGCCTCTCGAGTGCAATCGCCGCTATACGAGGCTACGCAGCACGTACTGCAGAATGCCGCCGTTGCGGTAGTAGTCGGCTTCACCGGGGGTATCGATCCGCACCACGGCTTCGAACTCGATGGGAGCCTTGCCGGGCGCCGAGTGTGCGCTCGGGGTCGCCGTGACCGTCAGCGTCTTCGGGGTGACTCCCTCGTTGAGCTGTTCGATTCCGGCGATCGTGATGATCTCGGTGCCGTCGAGGCCAAGGTCGTCCGCGGTCTTGCCAGCCGGGAACTGCAGCGGGATAACGCCCATACCGATGAGGTTCGAGCGGTGAATGCGCTCGAAGCTCTCCGCGATGACCGCCTTCACACCGAGCAGGCTCGTGCCCTTGGCAGCCCAGTCACGGCTCGAACCCGACCCATATTCCTTGCCACCGAAGATGACGAGCGGCGTGCCCGCGGACTGATAGTTGACCGAGGCGTCATAGATGAACGACTGCGGTCCCTCTGCCTGCGTGAAGTCGCGAGTGTATCCACCCTCGACGCCGTCCAGGAGCTGGTTCTTGAGACGGATGTTGGCGAAGGTACCGCGAATCATGACCTCGTGGTTGCCTCGGCGCGAGCCGTAGGAGTTGAAGTCCTTCACCGCGACACCGTGCTGCTCGAGGTACTGAGCCGCCGGGGTTCCGGGCTTGATCGAACCAGCCGGAGAGATGTGGTCGGTGGTGACCGAGTCGCCGAGCTTGGCCAGCACCCGCGCACCGACGATGTCACGAACCGGATCCGGCGTCATGGACATGCCATCGAAGTACGGGGCCTTACGGACGTAGGTCGAGGCGTCATCCCATTCGAAGACCGGTCCGGTCGGCGTGGGAAGCCCACGCCAACGCTCGTCGCCCTCAAATACGGTGTCGTACTTCGACTTGAACATTTCGGTTGAAATCGAGCTGTCGATGGTGGCCTGCACCTCGGCGGTGTCGGGCCAAATGTCACGCAGGTACACCGGCTGACCGTCCGAGCCCACACCCAGGGCGTCCTTCTCGAAGTCGAAGTGCATCGAACCGGCAAGCGCGTATGCCACAACGAGCGGCGGGCTCGCGAGGTAGTTCATCTTGATGTCCGGGTGGATACGACCCTCGAAGTTGCGGTTGCCCGAGAGCACTGCCGTCACGGCGAGGTCGTTCTCGTTGATGGCGGCCGAGACCTCGTCGATGAGCGGACCGGTGTTGCCGATACAGATCGTGCAGCCGTATCCAACGGTGTAGAAGCCGAGCGCCTCGAGGTCCTTGTCGAGACCGGACTTCTCGTAGTAGTCGGTGACCACCTTCGAGCCCGGGCCGAGTGTCGTCTTGACCCACGGCTTGGTCTTGAGACCCTTCTTGACCGCGTTGCGGGCGATGAGACCCGCGGCAATCATGACGGAGGGGTTCGAGGTGTTCGTGCACGAGGTGATGGCCGCAAGTGCAACCGCGCCGTGATTGATGGTGTACTTCTTGCCATCTGCGGTGTGCACCTTGGTCGGCTTCGAGACCTCGGCGGGCGAGTGGACCACATCGACGATGTCGCCATCGTGCTTCGAGTCCTCCGGGGTCAATCCGGAGGGGTCCGAGGCCGGGAACGACGCGTCACCGGCGACATCGACGGCATCCGTCGACGTCGCGGTGTAGTTCAAGACGTCGTGTGCAAACGAAGACTTCGCCTCTGACAACAGAATGCGGTCCTGCGGGCGCTTCGGGCCTGCGATCGACGGGACGACCGTCGACAGGTCGAGCTCGAGGTATTCGCTGAAGGCGGGCTCGCTCTCCGGGGTGTGCCACAACTTCTGCGTCTTGGCGTATGCCTCAACAAGCGCAATCTGTTCGTCGCTGCGGCCGGTCAGGCGCAAGTAGTCGAGCGTGACATCGTCGATCGGGAACATGGCAGCGGTCGAACCGAACTCGGGGCTCATGTTGCCGATGGTGGCGCGGTTTGCGAGCGGCACCGAGCCGACGCCCTCGCCGTAGAACTCGACGAACTTACCGACCACTCCGTGCTGACGCAGCATTTGAGTGATGGTGAGCACAACGTCGGTCGCCGTGACGCCGGCGGGAATCTCACCGGTCAGCTTGAAACCGACCACCTTCGGGATAAGCATCGAAACGGGCTGGCCCAGCATCGCCGCCTCGGCCTCGATACCGCCAACTCCCCAACCGAGTACACCGAGACCGTTGACCATGGTGGTGTGCGAGTCGGTACCGACGCAGCTGTCCGGGTATGCGCGAAGGACACCGTCCACCTCGCGCGTCATGGTGACGCGGGCGAGGTATTCGATGTTGACCTGGTGGACGATGCCGGTTCCGGGCGGAACGACCTTGAAGTCGTCGAATGCCGTCTGGCCCCAACGCAGGAACTGGTAGCGCTCTCCGTTGCGCTCGTACTCGATTTCGACATTGCGCTCGAACGAGTCCGGCTTGCCGAACAAATCAGCGATAACCGAGTGGTCGATGACAAGTTCGGCGGGCGACAGCGGGTTGATCTTGGTCGGGTCGCCACCGAGAGCCGAGACGGCCTCGCGCATCGTAGCCAGGTCGACAACGCACGGCACGCCGGTGAAGTCCTGCATGACGACACGCGCCGGGGTGAACTGAATCTCGGTGTCGGGTTCCGCGGTGGGTACCCAGTTGCCGAGTGCCTCGATCTGTGCCTTCGTGACGTTCGCGCCGTCCTCGGTGCGAAGCAGGTTTTCGAGCAGCACCTTGAGGCTGAACGGAAGCTTCTCGTGACCGGGCACCTGGTCGATGCGGAAGATTTCGTAGTCGGTTCCAGCAACGCTGAGGGCGGCCTTGGCTCCGAAACTGTTGACTGCTGACATCATCGTCCTTTCGTCAGCGCGAATTTATCTTGATATCAAGATATCTTAGTTGGCTTCGGAACGCGATGTGGGATACAACGCGCGAGCGACCAGCCACGTGATGACAACGCACAGCGCATAGAGCGGCGTACCGAGCGCGAGCTTGGCGATGCCGAGCGCCACCACCTGGGACTCCCCGGCAAGATAGAGCGGCAGCTCGACAGCGAGTCGCAATCCAAACAAGCCGGCCCACAGCAACGTCAGCCAGGTCATCCCGCGAAAGCGACGTGCGTGTTTCCGCCACCGCACACCGTCCGACATCAATACGCCGACGACCAGGCCAATGAGCGGCCAGCGCACGACCACCGAAATCAGCATCGCCGAGCCGTACACGGCGTTGATGATGAGGCCGAGGAGAAAGTTATCGGACGGATTCCCGGTGAACAGCGCAATCGCGGCGGACGCGGCGGCACCCAACAAGCCAGCTATCGCCGAACGAGACGTCCCCCGCTGCAATATGCGAGCCCCAACGAACACGACGGCAGAGCCGAGCGAAGTGGCAAGCGACACCGTGAGCGTTTGTGCACTGGGCCAACCGAGTGCTTGGCCGAGTGCAAAGGCGATGATGAAGATGAGCCCGGGCACGATCGTTTCGACGAGCCCTCGCACGCCACCGAGAATGGCCAGGATGTCGGCACCGCCGATGGTTTCCTTCTCGGCAAGCGCAGCGACTCCCCCTCGACCGGCTAGCTCTTCAACCCGGGCTTCGAGCTCGGCAAACTGGTGTGCTGCGTCATCGGCCGCGGGATTCGAAGCCTCTTGGGCATCCTCCTCGCGACCGTCGCTCACGACACACTCCCTGCCGGCATCTTCAGCGGAATGAGGTCGCGCGGCGGCATGGGCGAAGACCCTCGCACAACGACGAGCGACCGGAACAGCTCATCAACCTGATCTGCGGCCTCCGGGTCCACCGCTCCGGCACCGGAAATCACGCCGCGAAGGAACCATCGGGGGCCGTCGACGCCGATGAAGCGGGCCAGACGCATGTGGGTTGCACCGCCTTCACCGGCGACCGGAATCTGGGCGAGCAACTCCGGTCCGAAGACGCCGTCGCGATGCGTGATCTGACCACCCTGGCCTGCGATTTGCTCGGTAATCTGCGCCCGAATCTCGTGCCACATACCGGAATTGCGCGGAGCGGCGAAGGGCTGTACCTGCAGGGACGAATCGGCATAGTCGAGCCCGGCGGCTACGACGCGCTTGCTCGCCTCATCGATTTCGAGTCGAATGTTCAGTCCTTCTCGAGGCAAAATCTTGAGTCCGCCGAGGTCGATGTAGGGCCGCGCAGGGTTCGCCTCTGACTCGTCGAGCGGGCCGAACACGTCCCGATCATCGGGAGCTGACTTCTCGAAGCCCGCTTCGCCCGTCATCATGTCGTCGCTCATCGGTTTCCTCCGTGTGGTGAACTCACCCCAGTCGAACCAAATCCGCCCTCCCCGCGGTCACTTCCCGGAAGCGTATCCACTCGAATGAACCGAGCGGTGCTCACCGGCATCACAATCGCCTGGGCGATTCGATCGCCCGGCGAAATCGTAAAAGCTTGTTCTGCATCGGTGTTCAACAGCGACACCTTGATTTCGCCACGGTATCCCGCATCAACCGTTCCCGGCGCATTGACAATGGTGATTCCATGCTTGAATGCGAGTCCGCTCCGCGGAACGATGAAGCATACGTAGCCATCCGGAAGAGCAATCGAAACCCCGGTCCCCACGGTCGCCCGTGCCCCCGGCTCGAGCGTCACCGTCTCGGTCGAAACCAGGTCCGCTCCGGCGTCCCCGGGGTGCGCATACTGGGGCTCATAGTCGGCCTTCAGCAACACCTCTACGAAATCTTTCACGCGTTGAGGCTAGGGGATGTTCGCTCTCGACGCACCCTTTTCTCAGGGTGCGCCGTAGACTCGGAGGGATGTATCACGAACGTGTCTGGCCCCCGCTGAGCTGGTTCCTGATTTCCCTGCTCATCATCCCCGCGGTGATTCTTGCCCTCGCGCCCATCAACCTCGGGCTCGGAATCGTCTCGGCGGTGCTGATGTACGTCGCAATCGTTGCGTTCCTGCTCGTCATGAGCCCGCGCATCTCGGTTGACGACGGCACGTTTCGAGCGGGTCGCGGCCAGATTGAGCGCGACTTCCTCGGTGAGGCACGCGCCATAAGCGGCGCGGAACGTTTCGACGCTCTGCACTCGGGTCTCGACGCGCGCGCCTGGTTGTGTCTGCGATCCTGGACAAACGGACTGGTGCGCGTGGACCTCACCGACCCCGCCGATCCGACGCCATATTGGCTGGTCTCGACCCGGTCGCCGGACGCACTCGTGAAAGCCCTGAATTCGCGCTGACCCGAACCCTCGTCGCAACGGTTGCCCACGCCGCATCATTCGGGCTCTCCCGGAGCGCGGTCGAGGCCGCCAGGACGCGAGCACTTGAGGCGTGAGCTACGCGGCGCACTCCCGGCAAATCGCACCGTTCTTGCCGGTGTGGTCGAGCTGGGACCGGTGCTTCACGAGGAAGCAGCTCATGCAGGTGAACTCGTCGGCCTGGGGCGGCAGCACCACGACGTCGAGCTCGACGTCGGAGAGGTCGGCACCGCCGAGTTCAAAACCGCCGAGGTTGTCGGCATCTTCGTCGCCAACGCTCGCGGAAAGTGAGTCGGGTACGCGTTCCTTGAGCGCCTCAATGGACTCAGCGTCGTCCACATCGGTCTTGCGCGGGGCGTCGTAGTCAGTAGCCATTCATTCCTCAATCGTTGCTCAAGCGTGCGCGCCGATAGTTTGCACGATGTCAACCGCTTTCGCAAACCTGCCACTCGGGCAATTCTCAGTTCCGCTCAGAAGTGCAGATTTTGGCGGCGCGCCCGCGAGCTGACCAGGTCTGCCGGGTGAATCGTGGCACCCTATGACCACGGATTGAGTGCGAAGGGCGCGCCATGCAAAACCTCAAGGTCATTGGCATCGAAGACGGTGCCCTGATTGCCGTATCTGACGACGGAGACCGATTCCGGGTCGAGATCGATGCGGTGATGCAAACGAAGATCCGGCAACTCCAGAGCGCGCGGACGGCAACGGCCCGAGTCTCGCCACGCGAAATACAGGCACACATCCGATCCGGCATGACGCGCGAACAGGTCGCGGCCGCAACGGGAGCCTCCGTCGAAGATGTGGAGCGATTCGAACGCCCGGTGCTCGCCGAACGCGAGCATGTGCTCTCGCTCGCCCTCGCCGCGGGGGTCCATGTCGCGGGCGACGACAGCTCCGGCCACACCTTCGGTGCCGTCATCCGCGAACGCCTCGCCGGTCTCGGCGCGAGCAATGAGCGCTGGGCCTGTTGGAAAGACGACGTCCAAGGTTGGGTTGTGAAGGTCGAATTCACGGCCAACACCATCGACCACGATGCGCGATGGGCGTTCGATGCGCGCGCTCAAGCGCTGCAGCCGCTCAACAGCGAGGCGGGAACACTCTCGCAACACGGCGATATTCGTGGCGGACTCATTCCGAAGCTTCGCGCGGTCGACACCGGATCACTCACGATTGATCGCAGCCGGTTCGACAGCGGCGCCTTCATCGTGACGCCGGACGCGCTGTCCGAATCGTCGCTCGCGGATCTCGACTCGCTCGATGTCATCACCGGTCCGGTTGAGCAGTCACTGCCGACGGCAACCGCCGCCGCGGTGAACCGCGAGGATGAGCCGGCCCACTCGCCGAACGACACGGCTGATCTGCTCGAGGCGTTGCGGAAGCGACGTGGTGAACGTCAGTCGGCACCGACGTTCGACGAAGATCGTGAGTTTCGCCACGAGGCAAGCCTTGCCGACACGGTGGCACTCGACCCGGCGGAACTGAGCGCCCACGAAGACGAGCCGGTGGCGCGCATCGAAACCCCGTCCATCTGGGGCGGCGCAGCTCAGCCGGTGCAGCCGGTCGCCGCGTCAGACGCGGAACCGACCGCGATCGCCCACCTCGACGAGACCCCGAAGCGCAAGAACGGTCGAACTGCTCTTCCCAGTTGGGATGAGATTGTGTTCGGCTCGAATACCCACGGCGATTCCGAGTCTCCCGCCTAACGCGGCGACAACCGACTCGTCGCCACGTGTGCAACGATTCCTGCCGCGAGCCCCCAGAGTGCACTTCCGACGCCGAACACGCCCACACCCGAGACGGTGACGACAAGCGTCACGACCGCGGGAAGGCCCAACGCGGTTTCCTCGAGCGCCGCCTTCAGCGCGACGACGAGCGCTCCGAGCATGCCCAGACCGGCCGCTGCCGTGATGAGTTGAGGTGGGGCGGCCGCCACGAGCACAGCGATGACACCGGTCGTCGCGCCGAAGACGAGATAGCCCACACCGTTGACGGCTGAAGCTATCCAACGGCGATCGCGATCCTCACCGGCCTCCGGGCCCGCCATGAGCGCGGCACTGAGCGCCGCCAAATTGACCGCGTGTCCCCCGGCGAACGCGCCGAGAACCGAGCCCACGCCACTGACCATCAACGCCGGTCGCACCGTCGGCGAATAGCCGAAGGTACTGAGGACGGCGAAACCCGGGATGTGCTGCCCGGCCATGGTCACGATGAACAGTGGGACCGCCAGAGTCAAGGTCGCCGCGAGGTCGAATTCTGGCGCAACCCACTCGAGCGTGGGCGCGAGATCGGCGCCGGCGAACACAGCCGGTCCGGCCATTGTCACAATGCCGATAACCGCGACGAGCATCGCGGCGGGCACCGCCCAGCGCGGCGCGAGCCGGAGCATGACGAGCCAGACAAGCAGCATGGGCACAACGACCCAGGGATAGCGAATCGCCGCGCGTGCGGGCTCCATACAGATGGGGAGCAACACGCCGGCAAGCATTGCACTCGCGATCGGCCGCGGAATGGCCAGAATGGCCCGTTCAAACGCCGGCCAGGCTCCCGCGATGAAGGTGAGCGCACCCGCAACGATAAACGCCCCCACCGCGACTGGAAATCCGCCGCCGGGCGCTCCCGCCGCGAGGAGAGCGGCCGCGCCGGGTGTTGACCAACTGAACGAGACCGGCCGGCGGAGGCGAAGCGGCACGATGATGCTCGCGAGACCCGCCATAACGCACACGGCGAGCAAACCAGAGGCGGCTTGGCGATGGGTTGCACCGACCGCAACGAGTGCGGCGAGAACCAGGGTGAACGAGCTTGAGAAGCCCGTCATGACCGCGATGATCCCAGTGATCGCCGGTTGCATCACCGCTCGAGAAGAACTCGGGCGCACGGTGACGCCCTCGGTCACGCGGACTTTTCGTGACGTTCGATGTCTGCGACCGGGCTCGCCACGATCGTCGGCGCGGCATTGTGGGAGACCACGTCCCGCGTGATGACCACGGTTCCAGCGTCATCTCGCGACGGGATGTCAAACATGATCCCGCCGAGGACTTCTTCAAGGATGGCCCGCAAGCCTCGAGCGCCGGTTTGACGCAGCACGGCAAGATCGGCAATCGCCTCGAGCGCGTCGGGCTCAAACTGAAGTTCGACCCCGTCGAGTTCAAACATCCGCTGGTACTGCTTGACGAGCGCGTTCTTCGGCTCGACAAGGATGCGAACAAGCGCCTCCCGGTCGAGGGGTCGCACTCGAGCAATTACCGGCAACCGGCCGATGAACTCCGGAATGAGCCCGAACTTGTGCAGGTCTTCTGGCTGCACCTCGGCGAACAATTCGGACTCGTCTTGCTTGGTTTTGAGGGATGCGCCAAAGCCGATACCGGCCTTGCCGACCCGCCCGGCAACAATCTGCTCGAGGCCAGCGAATGCACCCGCCACGATAAAGAGGACGTTCGAGGTGTCAATCTGCAGAAATTCCTGGTGGGGGTGCTTGCGACCGCCCTGCGGAGGAACCGAGGCGACCGTGCCCTCGAGGATTTTGAGGAGTGCTTGCTGGACACCCTCGCCGGACACGTCACGGGTGATCGATGGGTTCTCGGCCTTCCGGGCAATCTTGTCGATTTCGTCGATAAAGATGATGCCGGTTTCGGCGCGCTTGACGTCGTAGTCGGCAGCCTGGATGAGCTTGAGCAGGATGTTCTCGACGTCCTCGCCGACATAGCCCGCTTCCGTGAGCGCCGTGGCGTCGGCGGTCGCGAACGGTACGTTGAGCTGCCGAGCGATGGTTTGAGCCAGGTGGCTCTTTCCGGTGCCGGTTGGCCCAATCAACAGAATGTTCGACTTGGCGATTTCGACGTCGTCGGCAGCCATCTTCTCGGCCGCACGCACCCGCTTGTAATGGTTGTAGACGGCGACGGCGAGCGAACGCTTCGCATCGTCTTGCCCGATGACGTACTCGCTGAGGAAGTCGAAGATCTCGCGGGGTTTGGGCAACTCGACCTGTTCAGCGGGAGCATCGCCGGCTTCGGCCATGCGCTCCTCGATGATTTCGTTGCACAGCTCGACGCATTCGTCGCAGATGTAGACGCCGGGGCCGGCGATAATCTGCAGCACTTGACGCTGCGCCTTACCGCAGAACGAGCACTTGATGAGCTCGGCACCTTCGCCTACGCGGGCCATGACTCACTCCTTCGACTTCCGTATCGACGAGCCTAACTCTCCTGGCCCGATTGCGGCAGGATTGACGTCGGCCAGTTGACCCTTGTCCCCCGTCGCTCAGTCGCGACGACGTCCCCCTATGTGCGCCTGGCGCGGACTACTGTGCGTTCTTGCGGCTCGACAACACCTGGTCGATTAAGCCGTAATCGAGGGCATCGGCGGCCGAGAGAATCTTGTCGCGATCGATATCCTCGTGCACCTGCTCGGCACTCCGCTTCGAGTGCTTCGCGAGGGTGGCTTCGAGCCAGGTACGCATACGCATGATCTCGGCGGCCTGAATTTCGATGTCGGATGCCTGACCGTGGCCAGCCTCCCCCATTGCAGGCTGGTGGATGAGCACGCGCGCATTGGGAAGCGCCAGACGCTTCCCGGGCGAGCCGGCCGCCGCGATGACGGCTGCAGCGGAAGCCGCCTGACCGAGCACGACCGTCATGACCTCGGGCCGGATGTACTGCATCGTGTCGTAGATGGCCGTCATGGCCGTGAACGAGCCGCCCGGTGAGTTGATGTACATGATGATGTCGCGGTCCGGGTCCATCGACTCGAGCACGAGCAACTGCGCCATGATGTCGTCGGCGGAGGCGTCATCCACCTGCACGCCGAGGAAGATGATGCGGTCCTCGAAGAGCTTCGCATACGGGTCTTGGCGCTTGTACCCGTAGGCCGTGCGCTCTTCGAAGTTGGGCAGGATGTAGCGCGAGCCGGGGGCCTGGAAGCCGCCGCCAACACCGGGGATGAATGCCGTCATGTTCTCGCTCCTGCCTAGTTCTGCTGAGTTCCGCCGCCGCCCGACACGTCGAGTGCCGATTCGCGGATGTGGTCGACGAAGCCGTACTCGAGTGCTTCTTGAGCGCTAAACCAACGGTCACGGTCGCCGTCGGCCATGATCTGTTCCACGGTCTTGCCGGTCTGAGCTGCCGTGATTTCGGCCAGACGCTTCTTCATGTCAAGAATGAGCTGAGCCTGGGTCTGGATGTCGCTCGCCGTTCCGCCAAAGCCGCCGTGCGGCTGGTGCAGCAGCACTCGGGCGTTCGGCGTGATGTACCGCTTGCCTCGCGTACCCGCGGTGAGCAACAGCTGTCCCATCGATGCGGCCATACCGATACCGACCGTGACGATGTCGTTCGGAACGAACTGCATCGTGTCGTAAATGGCCATGCCAGCGGTGATCGAGCCGCCGGGTGAGTTGATGTAGAGGTAAATGTCGCGCTTCGGGTCTTCGGCGGCGAGCAGGAGCAGCTTCGCAGCAATCTCGTTTGCGTTCTCGTCGCGAACCTCAGAACCGAGCCAAATGATGCGGTCCTTGAGCAGGCGGTCGAAGACGTTCGGGGCCATCATCGGTTCGGCCATGAGTCACTCCGTTTCATCACGCGGGTCGCGCTGCACTCGAATCTAGCCGAGCGGTGCGCGAGTGGTGCCTCTGTTCGCCCTCGGCGCATCCGTGTCGCCGAAATGAAACGGGGCCACCTCTCGAGAGAGGTGGCCCCGAATTCGAATCGGACTAGTCGGCCTTCTTCGCCGCGGGCTTCTTGGCCGGAGCCTTCTTTGCAGGAGCCTCCTCGGCCGCATCGGTCGCTTCGGCCGCAGGGGCCTCGTCGTCGGCGGTGCGAGTGAACTCGCTGAGGTCGACGGCCTTGCCCTTGCTGTCGGTGACCTTCGCCTTGGCGAGGAGCTTCGCGACAACCTTGTTGCGGGACAGCTCACTCAGCACGGCCGGAAGCTGGCCGGACTCGCTCAGCGCGGCGATGAACTCCTGCGGAGCCATGCCGTACTGCATCGCCGACTGGAACAGGTACTGGCTGATTTCGTCCTCGCTGAGCTCAACCTTCTCGACCTCGGCGATCGCGTCGAACAAGATTTGGGTCTTGTACGCCTTGGTGCTCGACTCGGTGACCTCGGCGCGGTGAACCGTATCTTCGAGACGGCCCTCGCCCTCCAGGTGGCGGTGCACCTCGTCTTCGATGACGGCGTCGGCGACCGGAATGTCGGTCGAGGCGAGAAGCTTCTCAATGAGCGCGTCGCGTGCCTGGTTGGCCTGCCCCGCAGTCTTGCGCTTTGCGGCCTGCTCCTTCAGCGACTCCTTGAGCTCCTTGAGGGTGTCGAACTCGCTCGCCATCTGCGCGAACTCGTCGTCAGCCTTGGGCAACTCGCGCTCCTTGACGGCGGTCACAGTGACGCTGATGAGAGCGGTCTTGCCCTCGTGCTCACCCCCGAGCAGAACCGACTCAAACGAAGTGGACTCGCCAGCGGTGAGTGAGTCGACCGCCTCGTCGATACCGTCGATGAGCTCGCCCGAACCGACCTCGTAAGAAATGCCCGTGGCGTTGTCGACGACAGCGCCGTCGATGGTCGCGACCAGGTCGATCGAGACAAAGTCGCCCGACTTTGCCGGACGATCAACCGCTGCCAGCGTGCCGAAGCGCGAACGAAGCGCATCGAGTTCGTTCTGAATGTCGTCGGCCGAGACCTCGATGGCGTCAACCGTGACCGCGAGACCGTCCGTCTTCGGAAGCTTGATTTCCGGGCGGACGTCGACCTCGATGGCAACGAGCAAGTCGCCGGTGAAGTCTTCCTTAGGCCACTCGAGAATGTCCGCGGCGGGTCGGCCGAGGGGTTGCAACTTCGCGTCGAGCAGTGCGGCCCGGTAGAAGGTGTCAAGGCCCTCGTTGACGGCATGCTCGATGACCGCACCCTTACC
>DATGWF010000067.1:0-30976 GCA_035299585.1 Microbacteriaceae bacterium | reverse complement strand
CCGTACCGTCAGTCGCAGCGCACCGACATCTACCTCGACATTGTTGAGCGGTTGAAGGCCGCTGGCCACCTCTACGAGTCGTTCTCGAGCGCCGAGGAAATCGACGCACGCAACGACGCGAACGGCCGCGCACGCCAGCTCGGCTACGACAACTTTGATCGTGATCTCACCGAGGAGCAGCGCGCTGCATTCCGTGCCGAGGGACGCGAGCCCGCCCTGCGCTTGCGGGTTCCCGACATCGACCTGGGCTTCGCCGACCTCGTGCGCGGCGACATCACGTTCCCTGCGGGTTCCACCACCGACTTCGTCGTCGTCCGTCCGAACGGTGCTCCGCTGTACACGCTCGTGAACCCGGTCGACGACGCGCTCATGGGCGTCACGCACGTCCTGCGAGGCGAGGACCTGCTCTCGTCGACGCCGCGCCAGATCGCGCTCTACCTGGCGCTCATCGACATCGGTGTGACGACGTTCATTCCGCGCTTCGGTCACCTGCCGTACGTCATGGGTGAGGGCAACAAGAAGCTCTCCAAGCGTGACCCCGAGTCGAACCTGTTCCACCATCGCGACCGCGGCTTTGTGCCCGAGGGCTTGCTCAACTACCTCGCGTTGCTCGGTTGGGGTTTCTCCGCCGACCGCGATGTCTTTAGTCGCGAGGAGTTCGCTTCGGCGTTCGACGTCGAGAACGTCAATCCGAACCCGGCACGCTTCGACCTCAAGAAGGCGGAGGCCATCAACGGCGACCACATTCGCTCACTCGCGCCGGCCGATTTTGCCGCACGCATCGTGCCGTATCTCGCGAGTGCGGGCTTCGTCGATGCCGAGCCGAGCCCCGCGCACGCGGCGCTTATTGCCAGTGCCGCGCCGCTCATTCAGGAGCGGACGAACCTTCTGGGGGAAGCGCCCGGCATGCTGGGCTTCCTGTTCACCACAAGCGACGCGCTCGTGCACGAGCAGGATGCCCTTGCGACGCTTGGCGCGAATGCTCCGGAGGTGCTCGGTGCCGCCCGCGAGGCGCTCGAGCGCATTCCTGCGGAGCGCTGGATCGCGTCAGAGATTGAGGAGGCGCTTCGCGGCGCTCTCATCGATGGTCTTGGCTTGAAGCCACGAGACGCCTTCGGCCCGGTTCGTGTGGCCGCGTCCGGTCGTCGCGTGTCTCCGCCGCTGTTCGAATCGCTCGAGATCCTCGGACCGGTGGACTCGCTCGAGCGTATTGATCGTCTCTGGGCGGCTCTCGCGTAGCGCGTCAGTTTGGCCGAGTCTGGCTCGGTCGGCTAGAGTGGCACCCGGCCGTTCTCGGCCACCCGGCTCCGAAATGGGCCATTGGGGTATGGTGTAATTGGCAACACGGCTGATTCTGGTTCAGTTGTTCTTGGTTCGAGTCCAGGTACCCCAGCAATAGAAACCCCCGCTCAGGCGGGGGTTTTGCGCTATCGAGGATGGCGTCAGGCGATGTCGATGGAGTCGCCGGGCTGGAGCCAGCGGTGCTCCCCGCCAACCTGTTCCGCGCTCCACTGCATGCGTGCCGTCATGAGGTCGTTTCCGTACTGCGAGTTCACCATCTCGTGCGCCTGCACAACGAGGCGAGGCTTGACCTCGAGAATGAAGTCCATCGTCTCCGACATCTTCATCCAGGGTGCACTTGCCGGCGCAGCGAGCACATCGATCTGCTTGCCGGGCAACGCAAAGGAATCGCCCGGGTAGTAGAACTGTTCGTTCACCAGTACGCCCACGTTATGAATCCGCGGAATCGACGAGTGGATGATTGCGTGTTCGCCGCCGACAAACTCCAGACCGAACGGACCGATCACCACCCGGTCACCGGCGTGGACGACCTCGACCGGCGTCGCAATGTCGGCGTGGAGTGCCGCCGCGGCAGTCGCTTCCGTGCCGAGAATGCGCACGTCCGGATTGGTGTCGATGATGCGTGCCAACTGTTGCGGTGTCCAATGGTCGGCGTGCTCGTGTGTGATGACCACGGTCTTGACATTCTCCATGCCATCAACCGGCGACGTCAGACTCCCCGGATCAATGACGAGTCGTTCGTTCGCAATCTCGAGAACCATGCAAGCGTGTTCCCACTTCGTCAGTCGCATGCGTCCAGTCAACACCCCGCGCGGTGTTTGGCCAAGGGATTGCATTCTGCCAAGATTCCTGGGTGCGCATCATCGTTGCCGTGAACCCCAACTCCTCCTTCGGCCGACACCGCGGAGCCGGAGAACGCGTTGCCAACGCCCTCCGTGCCGCTGGGCACGACGTTGAGGCGTTGCAGAAGACGAGCTTCATTGAGTTGAGCGATGCCGTGGCCGAAGGGGTTGCGAGCCGCCCCGACCTGCTCGTTGTGGTCGGTGGCGACGGCATGGTGTCTCTCGGGGTCAATGCCCTCGCCGGCACCGAGATTCCGCTCGGAATTGTCGCCGCCGGGACCGGAAACGATATGGCCCGTGGACTTGGTCTCGCGTATCGCACCCCCGATGAGTCCCTCGACGGGCTGCTTGCGTTGCTCCGAAGCGAGCCTCGCCGCATTGACCTCGGCCGTATCCGCACAGCGGACGGAACTGAGCGGTGGTTTGGATGTGTATTGTCGGCCGGGTTCGACGCCATCGTCAACGAGCGCGCGAATCGCATGCGTCGGCCCAGGGGAGCGAGCCGCTACATCATCGCCCTGCTGCTCGAGCTTGTCGGACTTCGTTCGCGTCGGTATCGGCTCGTTGTTGACGACGTCGAAACACGGATGGACGCTGTGCTCATCGCGGTCGGCAATAACTCGTCGCTCGGCGGCGGAATGCACATCACCCCGAACGCTTCCCTCGACGATGGCAAGCTCGATGTCGTGGTCGGCAAAGCGATGGGTCGATTCGAACTCATCCGGCTGTTCCCGAAGGTGTTCTCGGGCGCACACATTGGACACCCGAAGGTTGTCGAGCAGCTCGGTTCCCACATCGTCATTGACACTCCTGGCGTCATTGCCTACGCCGACGGCGAGCGCGTCGGTCCACTTCCCGGCGAGATAACGGTGCATCCGGGGGCGCTGCGGGTGCTTGCCCCACGCTGATTTTGCCTCCGGGCAAGTCTGTGGCATAGTTGTCGAGTTGTGTTCGGCCCCATCGTTTAGCGGCCTAGGACGCCGCCCTCTCACGGCGGTAGCGCGGGTTCAAATCCCGCTGGGGTCACAACTCAGCCCGGCCTCGTGCCGGGCTGTTGCTTTTCGTGCCGGGACGTTTCGTTTCAATCCGCCGTTCGGGAAGCCGCAGTGTCGTTTCGAGCGCCTGCTGGATGAGGGCCGGGAGTCCGCCAGCTCGAGCGCGTACGTACGGATAGGCTCTGAACGATGATGACGACGCTGCCCCTCTGGTTCGAATCGACCGCACTCACGGCGATTGCCGTCGTTCTCGCGCTCGACCTCGTGCTTGCGTTGCGACGCCCGCGCATTCCGAGCAATCGGGAGGCGGCCACCTGGGTTGGTGTCTACGTCGTGCTCGCCCTCGTCTTCGCGGGTCTGATTTGGGCCATCGGAGATGTCGAACATGCCAGCCAGTTCCTCGCGGGTTGGGTCACCGAGTACTCCCTATCGGTCGACAATCTCTTCGTTTTCATTGTGATCATGTCGCGCTTTGCCGTGCCCCGACACCTGCAGCAAGAGGTGCTCATGATCGGCATTCTCATGTCGCTCGTGCTTCGCGGGGGTTTCATCCTCGTCGGTGCGGCACTCATTGAGCGCTTTTCCTGGGTGTTTTACCTGTTTGGCGGATTCCTTATTTGGGTCGCGATTCGAGAGGCGCGGGGGAGTGACGATGCGGAAGAGACCGACACCTGGCTCGTCCGCACGCTTCGCCGCAGAATGCCCATTACCGACGGCTTCCACGGCTTGCGCCTGCACGTTCGGCATGATGGCGCCCGCCACCTCACTCCCATGCTTCTCGTGCTCCTCGCGATTGGCACCACGGACGTGCTCTTCGCCCTCGATTCCATTCCCGCTATCTTCGGCATCACGCAGAGCGCGTTCATCGTGTTCAGTGCGAACGTGTTTGCCCTCATGGGTCTTCGCCAGCTCTACTTCCTCCTCGGCAACCTTTTGGAACGACTCGAATACTTGCGGTACGGCATTACCTTTGTGCTCGGGTACATCGGTCTTGAACAGATTGCGCACGCACTGCACACCAACGAACTCCCGTTCATCAACGGGGGAGCACCCGTGGGATGGGTTCCCGAGGTGCCGACGCTGGTCACGCTCGCCGTCATCGTTGGCTCAATGACCATCGCGGCCGTGGCGAGTCTTGTCGCCGAACGTCGACGGCCCACCTAGGTGTTCGACCCGAGGGCGAGTCTCGGACCCTGCTCCCGCGCGAAGGCGCAATGGCGCGAGTGGTAGCCTGAACGGGTGTCGTCTGCTCCTCGTACCCTCGCCGAAAAGGTATGGGATGCGCACCTGGTCGCTCAGGGCGACGGTGTGACCCCAGACCTCATCTACATCGACCTCCACTTGCTGCACGAGGTCACGAGCCCGCAAGCCTTCGATGGTCTTCGCCTTGCGGGTCGACAGATTCGTCGTCCCGATTTGACCATCGCGACCGAGGATCACAACACCCCGACGCTCAACATCACGTCGCAGATTGCCGATCCGATTAGCCGCCTGCAAATCGAGACGCTGCGCAAGAATGCCGCCGAATTTGGCGTGCGTATTCACTCGCTCGGCGACGTCGAGCAAGGCATTGTCCACGTCGTAGGCCCGCAGCTCGGGCTCACAATGCCGGGCATCACCGTGGTGTGTGGCGACTCTCACACGTCAACGCATGGGGCGTTTGGTGCGATGGCGTTCGGGATCGGCACGAGCGAGGTCGAGCACGTGCTCGCCACGCAGACACTCCCGCTCAAGCGATTCAAGACTATGGCGGTCAACGTTGAGGGCACGCTGCGTCCCGGAGTGACGGCCAAAGACATCATTCTCGCCGTGATTGCCAAGATCGGGACCGGCGGTGGCCAAGGCTACGTCATCGAATACCGCGGGAGCGCCATCCGAGCCCTCTCGATGGAAGGCCGGATGACCATCTGCAACATGTCAATCGAGGCGGGTGCGCGCGCCGGAATGGTCGCCCCCGACGAGACCACCTTCGCTTACCTCGAGGGGCGCCCGCATGCCCCCTCGGGCGCCGACTGGAAAGCCGCGGTCGACTACTGGAAGACGCTGCCAAGCGACGAGGGTGCCCGATTCGACGCCGAAGTGTTCATTGACGCCGATGCCCTCGAACCATTCGTCACCTGGGGAACGAATCCCGGGCAGGGTGCCTCCCTGAGCGACGCGGTCCCGGACCCGGCCGACTTCGACGACCCGAACGAGCGAGCGGCCGCGGAACGCGCCCTCGAGTACATGGCGCTCGAGCCGGGTACCCCGCTCAAGGACATCGCTGTCGACGCCGTGTTTATGGGCTCGTGCACCAACTCCCGCATCGAGGACCTGCGCGCCTTCGCCTCCATCGTCAAGGGTCACAAGAAGGCCGAAGGCGTTCGCGTCATGGTTGTGCCGGGCTCGGCTCGAGTTCGACTCGAGGCAGAAGCCGAGGGCCTCGACAAGATCTTCACGGATTTCGGTGCCGAGTGGCGTTTCGCCGGCTGCTCGATGTGTCTCGGCATGAATCCCGACCAGCTCGTGCCGGGTGAACGTTGCGCCTCGACATCAAACCGAAACTTCGAGGGTCGGCAGGGCAAGGGCGGTCGTACCCACCTGGTCTCTCCGCTCGTTGCGGCCGCGACCGCGATTCGCGGCACCCTGTCGAGCCCGTGGGACCTGGAGGCCTAATCGTGGAGAAGTTCCAGACCGTCAGTGCGCTTGCCGCCCCACTCCGCCGGAGCAACGTCGACACCGACCAAATCATCCCGGCAGAGTTCCTCAAGCGAATAACCAAGTCGGGATTCGACGACGCACTGTTCTTTGCCTGGCGCCAAGACCCCGAATTCGTCCTCAACCAGCCGCAGTTCCAGGGTGCGCAGATCCTCGTTGCCGGCCCCGATTTCGGCACCGGTTCGAGCCGTGAGCACGCGGTCTGGGCGCTCCGTGATTTCGGCTTCAAGGTGGTGCTCAGCCCGCGGTTTGGCGACATCTTTCGCGGGAACTCCGGCAAGCAGGGGCTGCTCGCCGGCATCGTTTCGGAGAGTGACATCGAACGGCTGTGGGCCGCGATTGACGCGAACCCGGGCGTCCCGATGACCGTCGATCTCGAGTCGCGGACGGCCAGTCTCGGCGAGGTGTCGGCGCCGTTCGAGATTGACGACTACACTCGGTGGCGGTTGCTCGAAGGCTTGGACGACATCGCCCTCACCCTGCGAGACGAAGAACGCATCACCGCGTTCGAGGCGGAGCGCGAATCGTGGCGACCCACCACGTTGCCCGCCCGTTCCCAGTAGAGAAGGTCGAATGAACAGTCTCGGAGTCGACGCCAGGAATCACGGCGCCGCCGTCGGTCTCTCTGCCGAACGCATCACCATTCGCGGCGGCAAGCCACTGCAGGGAACGATTGCGGTTCGCGGAGCGAAGAATCTCGTCACCAAGGCGATGGTGGCGTCCATTTTGGGGAATTCGCCGAGCACGCTCCGGAACGTACCCGTCATCAGTGACGTTCGCATCGTGCGCGGGCTGCTCGAGGTTCACGGAGTCAGTGTTGACGTGGCCGAAAATGGCGACCTGACCCTGGATCCCGCCGCGGTCGAATCCGCGCATTTTGCCGACATCGATGCCCACGCCGGGTCGAGTCGCATTCCGATTTTGTTCTGTGGCCCGCTGTTGCACCGCCTCGGTGAAGCGTTCATTCCAGACCTCGGTGGTTGCCGCATCGGCGACCGACCGATCGACTTCCACCTTGACGCGCTGCGCAATTTCGGCGCGGTCGTCGAGAAGCTTCCGAGCGGAATTCGGATGAGCGCACCAGATGGCCTCCACGGCGCCAAGATTCGCCTCGAATACCCGAGCGTCGGTGCGACCGAGCAGGTGCTCCTCACCGCTGTTCGCGCGAACGGCATCACCGAGCTTCAGAACGCGGCCATCGAGCCCGAGATCATGGATCTCATCAACATTTTGCAGAAGATGGGCGCCATCATCACGGTCGACACCGACCGCACCATCCGCATTGAGGGTGTCGAAGAACTGCGCGGGTATGACCACCACGCTCTGTTCGATCGCAACGAGGCCGCCAGCTGGGCCGCTGCGGCTCTCGCGACCGAGGGTGACATCTTCGTCCACGGAGCGCGACAGCCCGAGATGTTGACGTTCTTGAACGTGTTCCGCAAGGTGGGCGGTGCCTTTGACATCCACGACGACGGCATTCGGTTCTATCACCCGGGCGGGCAACTGAGAAACGTCATCATCGAAACCGACGTGCATCCCGGGTTCATGACCGACTGGCAGCAGCCGCTCGTGGTGGCACTGACGAAGGCCCGTGGCGTCTCAATCGTGCACGAAACGGTGTACGAGCAGCGTTTTGGTTTTGTTGACGCGCTCGTCGAGATGGGGGCGAACATCGAGGTCCACCGTGAGTGTCTCGGCGGCCGCCACTGCCGGTTCGGCCAGCGAAACTTCATGCATTCCGCGGTCATTTCGGGACCGACCGAGTTGCACGGTGCGGACATCGAAGTTCCCGATTTGCGAGGCGGGTTTAGTCACCTGATTGCGGCACTCACCGCGCGTGGCACGTCGACTGTCTCGAATGTCGGCATCATCGCTCGCGGGTACGAGAACTTCATCGGAAAACTCGAGGCGCTCGGGGCCGAATTCACGGTCGACGAATAGACCAGACGAGATAATGGTTCTGTGTCTGACCGATTGAGCGTCGCTACGCCCGTGGCTTTTGCGCCAGAAAAGCGGCGACCGTCGTTCTTTTGGTTTCTCGGAGTCCTCGTCTTGCCGTTGTGGGCATGTCTGGTGCGCTATCGCTACCACGGGCGAGCCTTGCCACTCGAGGGCGCGTTCGTTCTCGCTCCCAACCACAACAGCGAAATCGATCCGATTGTCATGGGCGTTGCCGCCTGGAAGCTTGGCCGGGCCCCGCGCTTTATGGCCAAGGCCTCGCTGTTTCGCATTCCGGTCCTCAAGTGGTTGCTGAACGCCTCCGGGCAGATCCCCGTGGAACGTTCGGGAAGCCGATCCCATTCCGCTTTCCGTGCCGCAGAGCGCCTCGTTGAACGCGGACAGATGGTCATCGTGTATCCGGAAGGCACGCTCACGCGCGACCCAGAGCTCTGGCCGATGCGCGGCAAGACCGGCGCCATTCGCCTCGCACTCGAGCACAACATCCCGGTCATTCCGGTTGCGCACTGGGGGACTCAGGCACTGATGCCGCGATACGGCAAGCGAATCCACGGGTTTCCGCGCAAAACCATCCACATCAACATCGGTGCGCCGCTCGACTTGAGCGATGTCACCGCAAAGGCTGATGCGGCGGCGCTCACCGACGCAACGGATCGTCTGATGGCCGAGATTGCGCGGTTGCTGGGCGAACTCCGAGGCGAACTAGCACCGGCCACGCGTTGGGATCCGGTCGCCCACAAACAGAGCGAAACCGGCCGATTCGAGGCGAGCGATGGCTAAGTCGCAACCGGGTCACATCGCCATTCTCGGTGCCGGGAGTTGGGGTACGACCTTCGCCAAGGTGCTCGCCGACGGCGGTGCCAATGTCGTGCTGTGGGCCCGCCGCCCCGAGATCGCGAACGAAATCAATGTTGCCAAGCGCAATAGCGACTACCTTCCGGGCATCAATCTGCCAACGACATTGCGCGCCACAAGTCGCCTCGAGGAGGCGGTGCGCGGCGCCGAGCACATCTTCATTTCGGTGCCGAGCCAGAGCCTTCGCGAGAATCTGCTCGCACTCGAACCGTTCCTCCCGCCGGAGGCGACCGTCGTGTCGCTCATGAAAGGCGTTGAGAAGGACACCTTCCTGCGCATGAGTGAAGTCATCGCGGATGTCCTCCCCATCGACCCGGCACGAATCGCGGTCGTGAGCGGTCCCAACCTCGCGCTCGAAATCGCCAAAGAGCAGCCGACCGCCGCGGTGGTGGCTTCAACAGATATCGATACGGCGACCGCGGTCGCCTCGGTCGCGCGAAACGCCTACTTCCGGAGCTTCGTGACCACCGACGTCATCGGAACCGAGTTCGGCGGCATCCTCAAGAACCTCATTGCGGTGGCAATCGGCATCGTCGACGGCGTCGGCTACGGTGCGAATACGCAAGCGTCAATCATCACCCGCGGCCTCGTGGAGATGACGGACTTCGCGGTTGCATACGGCGCGGAGGCCCACACACTCTCGGGTCTTGCGGGCCTCGGTGACCTCATCGCCACGTGCCAGTCTCCGCTCTCGCGGAACAACACTGCTGGCCGTCTCCTCGGCCAGGGATACCGACTCGAGGACGTAGCGCGCCAAATGAAGCAAACCACCGAGGGACTCAGCTCGGTCGGTCCGGTGCTGGAGTTGGCCGCTGCCCGCGGGGTGGAAATGCCTATCGTCGAACAGGTTCGGCAGGTTCTCAACGGCACACTCAAGCCGAGGGACTTGGCACCGCATCTCACGACTGACGACGAGCCCACAGGCGAAAGGAACGGCGATGACAAAGCTTCGGGTGGCGCTGCTTTTTGGGGGTCGGTCAAGCGAACACTCGATCAGCTGCGCAACGGCGGCAGGCGTCCTCTCGGCGATTGACCGCGAGCGTTTCGACGTCCTTCCCGTAGGCATCACGCCCGATGGCGCCTACGTGCTCGAGCAGGATGACCCAACTCGGTTCGCCCTCGATGCCGAACACTTGCCGCAGGTCGCCGACAACGGTTCGCGGGTCGTGTGGCCGGAACGCGCCGGCGAACGTGAGTTGCGTGTGCGCGAGGTCGATGGTTCCGTGCGTTCGCTCGGTGAGGTCGACGTGGTCTTCCCGATTCTTCATGGACCGTACGGTGAAGACGGCACCATCCAGGGGATGCTCGAACTCGTCGGTTTGCCGTTTGTCGGTTCGGGCGTGCTCGCCAGCGCGCTCGGTATGCACAAGCACTTCAGCAAAGTGGTGTTGCAGGCCGCCGGAATTGCGGTTGCGCCCTGGCACGCCGTGACATCAGAGAGCTGGCAGTCGGCTCCGGAGAGCGCTATCGCGGCTGCGGAGCGCCTCGGGTACCCGGTGTTCGTGAAGCCGGCTCGAGCGGGCTCGAGTGTGGGCGTATCCAAGGTGCACGGACCGGATGCCCTCAACGACGCGCTTCGCCTGGCCTTCGCTGAAGACACCATCGTGCTCATCGAGGCCATGGTCCCGGGCCGTGAACTCGAGGTGGCGGTGCTGGGCGGCACGTCTGGAGCGCGAGCTCGCGCTTCCGTCGCGGGTGAAATCGTGCTGAGCGGCCGCGAGTTCTACGACTTTGAGGGCAAGTACCTCGGCGGCGCCGGCGTCACTCTCGAGTGTCCGGCCACGCTGTCTCCGGACGAGCTCGCCCACATTCAAGCGGTTGCCGTTCGGGCTTTTGAAGCGATTGGTGCCGAGGGCCTCGCTCGAGTGGACTTCTTCTGGGGCGAGGAACTCGTTGTCAACGAAATCAACACCTCTCCCGGGTTCACCCCGATTTCGATGTATCCGCGTTGCTGGCAGGAGTCCGGGCTCGGATACACCGATCTCATCACCGAACTGATTGCTTCGGCGCACGAATCGACCCACGGATAGTCGACCTCTGCTGAGGATGAGCTCAGCAGCCAGTCGACGCTTCACTTACGCTCCTGACGGTTCAGTGAAGGGAGTCGCTGTGGAGCGAAGGTCAGTGGTCAATGCATGTTCGGGTGGGCTTGCCGCTCTGCTCGGCGGGGTCGTGATGTTGGGTGTCGCGGGCTGTTCGGCGGGTCACCAAGCATCCGCGCCGAGTGCGGTCGAACGGACGCGATCGTTTTGTTCGACCTTTACCGAGAGCGAGGGCGCCTATTTGGGGTTCGTCGGTCGGTTGGCTCAGCCGGGCGGTTCGCTCAGTCTTGAGCAGGCGGTTGAGGAACGCGATGCCTTCCGCGGTACAGCCACGACACTCGCATCGACCGCGCCGGGGGAGCTCACTGCCGAGGTCGATGCCTATCTGACGCCGTGGCTCGCGCTCAACACCGGCTTGTCACTTCCGCAGCCGACGGTCGCTTTGCATCAAGACGCGGCCGCTGCCCAGGATGCCGCAATCAACATCGAACAACATTGCTCTGCTGCGCGCTAGCTCAGCTGGGGAAGATGCTCCGAGCGAAGAACGTGACCACGTTGACGATTACCAGGAGGCCAGCGGTCAAGAGGTAGAAGCGAATCTGCTGGGCAAGTGTGTGATGGTGTTGATTGGCCCAATGCTCATTTCGTGCCGAGTTCGCAAGGAGATATGCGACGGCGAGCGCATCGAAGGCTGAGATGGTGAAAGCGAGCAATCGTCGGTCCTCCGAAGGTAGGGGACGGCAAATATAGAACGAATCACGGCCGACCGACGACAGGCGTCCGCACTCTGGCAGAGCGGGTAGGGTAAGAGGGCGCTTTGCGCTCGGGGAGTTAGCTCAGCTGGTTAGAGCAGGGGACTCATAATCCCTTGGTCACGGGTTCAAGTCCCGTACTCCCTACTCGATGTTTGTGGCTTTCTTCGCCGGAGACGATCCCGGATCAGCCTGCCCACCAGAGAGGTGGCTCACGACGACCGGACGAACGAACGAGGAATCATCGCTCCACATTGCGAGGCGTTGCTGCTCGTCATCGCTGAGTGAAGCGACCACCCGAGCGAAGATCTGAGGGCCAGCTTCATTCTCTGCCATTCCAACAGAATACGGCCTTGGCGTTAGCCTGGGGGAATGGAACCGACGATGCTCATCGCCACCCCCATGAAGAATGCGGCACGTCACCTTGACCGCTACTTCTCGAATCTCGAAACCCTCGAGCAGGATCCGAAGACCATCAGCCTGGGCTTTCTCGTCAGCGACAGCCCGGACGGCACCTGGGAGGAGCTGCAGCGTCGCAAACCGGAGCTTGAGGCGCGGTATCGCCGCGTCACCATGCGTCAAAAGGACTTTGCCTTTGAGGTGCCGTTTGGACTGTCGCGCTGGTCGAACGTCATTCAGTCCCAGCGTCGCATCGTGCTCGCAAAAAGCCGAAACCATCTGTTGTTCTCTGCCCTCGATGATGAGGAATGGGTGCTGTGGCTCGACGTTGACGTCGCTTCGTTCCCGCATGACGTCGTGAGTCAAATGTGGGCGACGGGCAAGAGCATCCTCCACCCCAACTGTGTGACGGCGCCCGGCGGTCGCTCGTTCGACGGCAACGCGTGGCGGCACTCCGGCACGCTCTTCATGCACGGAATGCGCGGTCAGGGGCTCGTGCGGCTCGAGGGCGTGGGCGGGACCATGCTGCTCATCAAGGGCGATATCCACCGCGATGGGCTGGTGTTCCCCAGCTACCCCTATGGGCGGCGCAGCCCCTACGCCCGGATTCGGAACGAAGTCACCGGTGTCGGCGGCGGCGAGTACGAGACCGAGGGCCTCGCACACATGGCGAAGGACATGGGGCACGAAACCTGGGGCATGCCCGATCTCGAGATTGTGCACCTCCCCGAATGACCGGTCGAGTTCTTCTGGTGACACCCGTCGTCCCGAGTGACCGGGGCAACGGACTCGCGATGCGGGCCGGGATGTGGCTCTCGGCGCTCGCCAAGCTTGGGCCCGTCGACCTCGCGGTATTGCCCATATACCCCGCGCCCTCGACCGCTGCTGACTTTGCCCGGAGCCTCAGCACGAGCGTCACCGTGCTCCGGGCTCGGTTCATCTCCAGTGCGGCGGAAGACGCCCGAATCGAAGTCGAGTCCGAGTCGCTCGAGAGCCTTTCCCGTATTGCGCAGGACAGCACACTTGTGGTGATATTCCGCCTGGCCGCCGCTGACCTCGTTTCCGCAGCGCTACCGGACGTGCCACGCATTCTCGACCTCGACGATCTTGACTGGGTGCGGGAGGAACGGCTCGGGCGGCAGGAGGCCGCCCGTTCGGCGCTAGCGCGTGCGCAGCAGCTGGCCCCGGAATGTCGGCTCCTCGTCGTGGCGAACTCGGCGGACCTTTCCGCATTTCGTGCCGTGGCTCCGGGGATACCGGTGATGGCACTACCGAACGTCGTAGACGAGCCACGAGACCGGGCCGAGGTTGCTGACGCGAGGGGTGGCACTCATGAAATCGACCTCCTCTTTGTGGGGACTCTCGGCTACGAACCGAATATGCGAGGCGTGGAATGGGTGATTGACCAGGTACTGCCGTGGCTTCCCGGCGTGACATTTGCGGCTGTCGGTGCGCTCCCGCCTCCGAACATGCTCGGTCGCGCGTCGGACCGGGTGCGAATCGTGGCGAATCCTCGGTCGGTGACGCCGTGGTACCGCGCTGCCCGAGTTGCCGTGGTTCCGCTGTGGGCCGGTTCCGGGACGCGCACGAAAATCCCCGAAGCGTGGGCACACGAAGTCCCGATCGTCTCGACCCCCATTGGTGCTGAGGGCTTCTGCGAGGAACGCTCAGATGGGCTCCTTATCGCCGCGGACCCCGAATCGTTCGCCGCCCACTGTCGAGCTCTCCTGGCCAGTCCAGATCATGCGAGTGAGCTCGTGACGGCCGGCCTCCGCCGCTATCGTGAGGGGTACACCCCCGAGGTCGCCGCGCGGAGCGTGCAATCCGCCGTGCGTGCCGCCCTGGAAGGACATCAGCCATGACCCAGCGTCCGCAACGCGTTCCCGGAATGCGCATCGACTACACCACCGATGGCGCGTTCGTGACGAACCCGACCACCGGGCTGGTCACGTGGCTCAATCGCACCGGTGCCATGATTTATCTCCTGGCCAACGGTCAACACGACGCGCATGAAATCAGTGAGGCCATCCGTCACCTGTTCCAGCTGTTCCAAAACCCACGTCGCGATGTCGACGAAGCCCTTGGTGAGCTTGCCCGCTCGGGTCTCGTCCGGGATGTTGAGTCGCCAGAGGACTTGCACCTCGCGGTCTCCATTTCGCTGTGGGCGCCGGAACCGTCCATACCCCGAGACGCGCTCGAGGCAATCCAGTCAATCACGGCGCAATTCGAGCGGGCAGAGATTCCGGTGCGCCTGCTCATTGAGCGGTCGCGCAATGTGACGCTCGTTCGAAATCGGGCAGCGAGCGCGGTGGTTTCGTACGCGCAGTTCAGCCACCACCTGTTCTTGGATGCGTCGGCAGAGGCCACTGCCGCCGCCGCGGCTGTTGACCTCGTCCGGATTGTTCGAAGCGGACACGGGGTGGTGGGGATTCCTGTACCACTTCCCAATCCGGATTGGAATCGAGTCGCAACATCCGGTTTGGACAACCCAATCGACCTGCAGAACTTCGCCCAATCCTTTGCCATCTCCTTTGCAGGGATTGACGTCGTCGCGAGTCGTGCCGACGACTTCGTCGATGCGGCCTTTACGAGTGCCTCCGCGTTGCTCGTATCTCGGGCTGCGCTCGAGGAGCTCGCCGGTTCGCCGACCGTTCGTCGATATCGCGGATTGATTGCCGACAACATGATCGAGTACCACGAGCACATGTGGGGGTTCTTCGATTTCGCTCACATGGAGGGCGATTTTGTGCTTTCCGACGAGGTGTCGTTCTGTCATCGCTGGCGCGGACTCGGCCATCCCGTCAAGGTCGATGTAACCGGCCTGTACGGCAAATCGATTGACGCGAGTCGAAAGGTTGTCGGGCGGCTGCGAGCGGCGTCACGCTCGTGAGCCATGTACTGACCGCTGTTGTTCCCTTTCGAGCCGACTCGGACGGGTTCCGGTCGCGCAACGCCGAAATCGTCGTGGAATGGCTGCGGTCGGCTGGCGTCGCCGTCGTGGTAGCCGAGGAGGCGGCGCAACCCGACGCGTCACTCACACTGCCCGCTGATGTGAATCGCATCTCCATCGAATCCGCCGCTGCCTTCTGCAAAGCTCGCGCGTGCAACGCGGGCGTGTTGGCTGCACGGTCCCCGGTGGTTGCGATTGTTGACGCTGATACCTTCGTGAGCTCGAGAGTGCTCCTGGAGTGTGCGCGTCGGGTTCACGAACAAGACGAGGTCATTCGCCCCTTCGGTTCGCTCATCGAGTTGGATGCCACACAGTCGGCTCGGGCTCGGGATGACGGGTTGCCAACATTCGGCCGGGCAAATGCTCACAGCGATGCGCGCGGCACGGAGCACATTCCGGCGACGGGCGGAATCTTTCTCATTCGGCGGGAACGGTACCTGTCCGTTGGTGGAATGGACGAGCGATTTGTGGGGTGGGGCGGTGAAGACGATGCCTTTGCGATGGCTCTCCGCAAATCCGGGGCGCAGCTCGCCAGTGTGACCGGCGTGCAGGCTGGTCATTTATGGCATCCGCGGAGTGAGGCGTCTCGCTATGCCCATCCGCACTATGCCGCGAACCGAGCTCTGGCCCTGTGGTGGGCCACCGCCTCGGATGCTGACATCGCTGAGCGCATCGAGGTTCAAGCGGAGCAGTTGCGGCCTCAGGCGGCGTCGAGCTAATTGTGCGTAAACGCCTGCCACGGCGTCTGGTTGCGCAGGACAATCTTTGCGCTTGCGGCGGTTCCGCTCTCGATGTCCCAGCCGTCCTCCGGGCCGGGGCCAGACCACTTCAAACCGAGGACACCCTTCGGGTCCTCCGCGAAGCGGACAACCACCTCTTGTACCGGACCCTGGGCGAGAATCTCCTGAATGAGTCCGTCGTCGCCGAAGGTGAGCTGCAGTCGTTCCATGGTTGCCGGGAGCGGGTCGACGCTCGCCACCTCGCCGATGATGAATCCATCCCGTGCTGGGTCGGCCGTGGCGGGCGTGAACTCGACCCGCAAGCCCTCTTGGACGTCCGCCATCGAGACGACCGGTACGAAGAGCACGCCAATCATCGGCGACGTGTTCGGGGCGATGGTGATGAGTGGGGCGCCGGCAATCACTTGGGCCCAGAGCGCGGTCGAAAGCGACACGACTGTTCCGTCGATGGGGCTCCTGACGGAGATGTCCTGGCCGTCAAGCGTGGCGATGGTCGCGAGGATGTCGCCAGCGCTCACCTCGGTTCCGGCGGGGACGAGCGAGTCATCGAGCGTGCCACTGACGGGCGCAAACACCGACACGTTGCCGGGCGGGTTCACGATGAGACCCGAGCCGGGAGTCTTGATGGCGATCTGCCCGCCGAAGAGCCAGAGCAGGCCGCATACCGCCGCGATGACGGCGAGAGCGAGGCCGAATTGGGCGGGTGCCGTGATCAGTCGAAACGGGCGATCCAGGTCGGTGACGGGATCTTTGGCGACGGCGCGACTTCTGAACACTATTGAATTCTAGCGACTGATATCGTCGAACCAGCACAACCGAGGAGAGGGTCACGCGTTGACAACTGACACATCGGTGGCTCCGGAAACGCCCGTGAGCCACGAGGGTGAGACCGGCGACTTCTCGTTTGCGGCGAAACTGCGGAAGAAGCGGACCGCGGTTCCGACGGTCCTGCAGATGGAAGTGACCGAGTGTGGTGCAGCCTCGCTCGCCATGATTCTCGCCCACTACGGCCGTTGGGAAACCCTCGAAAACCTTCGCGTGGTGTGTGGCGTGTCGCGTGACGGTGTGAATGCCAAGAACGTCGCCGTGGCGGCCCGACAATACGGACTCGAAGCAAAGGGTGTCAGCGTCGCACTCTCTGCACTGCCAAAGCAGTCCTTCCCGCTGATTGCCTACTGGAACTTCGCACACTTCCTCGTGATTGAGGGCGTCTCGAAGGACGGCCTGTTCGTCAACGACCCGGCCGCAGGGCGCGGGCTCGTTCCCTGGTCGGTTGCGGACAAGCAGTTCACCGGCCTCATTCTTCGATTCGCCCCGACCTCCGAATTTCACAAGGGAGGTCAATCACCGAACAATCCCTTCGTCTCACTTCGCTGGCGCCTGCAGGGCATGTATCGAGCGCTCGCGTTCCTGTTTGTCGGCGGTCTCGTCTCGGCGGTCCCCGCACTCCTCGGGCCGCTCGCCCTCCAAGCCTTCGTGCAACAGTTCCTCTTGAACGGTCTGCGCGAATGGATCGGGATCGCGTTGCTCATCATGACGGTGAGCCTGGGCATGAGCATGCTTCTCGGGGTCTGGCAGAGCATCGTGTCTCGAAGGCTCACTCAAGCGATGACCGCACGTGAAGCCCAAATCCTGGTCGAACGGGCGCTCAGGCTTCCGATCTCGTTCTACGCCCAGCGCTATCCGGGCGAGATCGCCTCTCGGTTGGGTCTCGTCGACGCCGTGTCCGGCATCGTTTCGAGCGTAATCATTCCGGCATCTGTCGGCCTCGTGACATCCGTCGCTGTCGGCTTTGCGTTGTTCTCGTTCTCCTGGCAGCTGGCACTTGTCGCGCTTGCGGCCTCCGCTGGTGTCATTTTGACTGTCCGCGGCGTGCAACGTCGGCGCGGGACGCTCGCTGCTCGCATGAGTCAAGACAGTGCGGCCTCAGCCGGATCGCTCGGGTACTCGTTGCGGTCAATCGAGACCATTAAGGCGACCGGTGGTGAGGCGCTCGCGCTCCGCACGACCCTCGGCCACCTCGCTCGGGTGACCTCGCGCGGCAACGACCTCCACCAGGCTTCGGCGTTGCTCGGACTCTTGCCGGGTCTCGTCGGTGCGAGTGCGAGCGCACTCATCCTGGGTGGCGGTGGCCTCCTGGTTGAGAGCGGTCAGCTGAGCGTCGGTGCGTACATCGCGGTCATGGCACTCACGCCCATTTTCATGCGGCCCATCGGTCTCTGGTCGGGGGCGATTGACACGCTGCAGCAAGCTCGGTCGTGGATTATTCGCCTGGACGACCTGCTGCAACAACCCATCGACGAGGTCGGAACGGCGACCCCGGACGGAACCGGATCTCTCGAACTGCGGGATGTGTCGTTCAAGTACTCTCCGACGGCCAAGAACAGCGTTGATTCGCTGTCCTTCCGGCTTGAGCCCGGCCGTCGAGTTGCGCTTGTGGGTGCGTCGGGAAGTGGCAAGTCGACCGCGGCCAAGCTCGCTGTCGGGCTTCTCGCGCCGACAAACGGCGAGGTGCTTCTCAATGGCGTTCCCGTGGGTGAAATCGATGTCGCCCTCCGATCGCAGTCTCTCGGCTACGTCGAGCAAGAGGTTGTGTTGTTTGCCGGGACCATCCGCGACAACATCACCCTGTTTGATGACCTGGTGTCCGTGCACGACGTCCGCGATGCCGCTCAGGCGGCCGCGATCGCTGAGGACATCGAATCCCGGCCGGACGGCTACGACACCGTGCTCTCCGATGGCGGCCGCAACATGTCGGGTGGGCAACGTCAGCGGCTCGAAATTGCCCGCGTCATGCTCCGCAAGCCCGGCATCGTCGTTCTCGACGAGGCAACGAGTGCGCTTGACCCGGTCATTGAGGAAGACGTGATGAATGCCTTGATGGCGTCCGGCTGTGGCCTGCTCATCATCGCGCACCGTCTCTCGACCGTGCGCGATTGCGATGAGATTATCGTCATGCACCAGGGCGCCGTCGTTGAACGCGGAACCCACACCGAACTCATGGCCCTCAACGGCCACTACGCCGCATTGGTGGGATCCGAGTGAGCGACGTCACGACATCCGCCCGTCTCGCGATGCGGGCCGCCGTCGAGGGTGGCCGTATTGCCGCCCACGAACCGACCCCCAACCAGCTCGTCAATGCGGTGCTGACGTGCGCTGAGGCGGAACGCATCACCGTTCCGAAGACGCGAATTGCGCCAACTCTGCGCGCCCGTCCCGCGAATCCAGAGCGAGCGATTCGCGCACTGGGCCTCGCCGCTCGCAAGATCGACCTCTCGCGTGACCCGAATTGGTTCCGTGCTTCCACAGAGGCGCTTGTCGTCAACTACGCGGGGGAGTGGTTGGCGGTGACGGCTCACGGCACCCACGCCAAACTGCATCCCACAGCGGGACGCCCCATCCGCGTCACAGCCGAGGTTGCGTCGCGAATCGACGCAGAGGCCTGGGCGCTCATTCCTTCGTTGCAAGACGGTGCCACCACCATGTGGGCACTGGCGCGACTCGGCTGGGCGCGCGGTTCGCTTCGCGACATTGCCACGATGGTCGCGTTGACACTCGTGAGCATTGTCGTCGGCATGGTGAACCCCATCCTGAGTGGTCTCATCATTGGTGAGCTCGTACCAGCGAAAGAAGCGAGCAGCATCGCCGTGCTGACCGTCATCCTCGTGCTGGTATCAGCGGGAGCCATCGTGCTATCGACCATCCAGGGCATGGTGATAACGAGGTTCGCTCAGCGGTTCGGTCTTCGCTTGACCGAGGCCGTATATGAGAGGGTGTTCCGACTTCCGGCATCGTTCCATCGCGAAAACGTGCCCGGTGAGCTCGGCGATCGCATCGGCGGTGTCGGCGCGTTCCAAAGCATCGTCGGTGGCAGCATCCCGGCCCTCATCGGAGCGTTTGGCATGCTCGTCGGTGGCATCAGCGTAATGAGCTCGCTCAGCCCGACGCTCGCGATTGCCGTGATTGGTTTGGCGATCGTGTCCCTGCTGATTGGCGCCGCCCTGTTGCCGCGCCTGTTCGCCTCGGCGAAACTGCAGACCGAAACCGGCATCGAACTCTCCGGTTTGACCTTCTCCATGCTGATGGGCGTCGCCAAAATCCGCACCGCCGGCGCAGAGGGGCGAATGTTTGCCCGTTGGGGCTATCGCTTCGCGCGCATGCACTTCGCCATGCGTGAGCTTTCCCAAACCAACCTCATCCTCGGCATTGTCTCCGGTCTGCCGAGTTCGTTGGTGCCAATCATGCTTGTCACTACGGTGTCTTCGGGGCTCACGTCGCTCTCGATCGGCGAGTTCACCACCGCGACATCGGCGGCCGCTCAGGCTGCGGCGGCAATCACCGGCTTTTTGCCGCTTATCATCAGCATCGTCTCGACATGGCCGCGGCTGACGGCTATCAAGCCCGTGCTTGATGCCGTCCCGGAATCGCTTGGCGACGCCGGCGGTGATCCGGGTGAACTCAGCGGCAAACTCGCCTTCGAGAATGTCACCTTCGGCTACGACCCGGACCAGCCCGTCCTGAAGGACGTGTCGTTCTCGGTGCAACCGGGTTCGATGACGGCAATCGTTGGAGCGAGTGGCTCAGGCAAGTCGACCATCATCAGGCTCCTCCTCGGCCTTGAAGTTCCCGACTCGGGGACGGTTTTGTTCGACGGGCAGGCACTCAGCTCACTCGACCGGAGCGCCGTCGTTGAACAAATGGGCGTTGTGCCGCAAGAATCTGCTCTCATCCCGGGCACCATCCAAGACAACATCCTCGCTTCGGCGCCCGGGCTGGGGGAGCGCGAAGCCTGGATTGCAGCCCAGCGTGCGGGCGTCGCTCAAGACATTATCGAGATGCCGATGGGCATGCAGACGGTCGTGAGCGACGGTGCAGGGTCGTTCTCTGGCGGCCAGAAGCAGCGCCTCATGATTGCCCGGGCGCTCGCCCGCGAGCCGCGGCTGCTCATCCTCGACGAGGCGACGAGTGCGCTCGACAATCGCACCCAGCAGATGGTGTCGGAGTCGGTGAGCCAGATTGGCGCGACCCGCATTGTGGTGGCTCATCGTCTGTCGACGATTCGGGACGCCGACCAGATCATTGTGTTGGACAAGGGTGTGGTCGCGGAGGTCGGAACCTACGAGGAACTCATGGCGCTCGGCGGGTTGTTCCACCGACTCGCGTCCAGGCAGATCGCCTAAACGCAGCAGTGCCGGCGCAGAGACGGCGGAATGAGAATGGGCCCCGACAAATGATGTCGGGGCCCACTTTGCTTTCGCTAAATGCCGATGACGTTGTCGACGCCGGTGTGACCAGCCAGATTCACGCCACTTTGGGTCGCGTCGAGGTGATGGGTACTGAAGTTGCTAACCAAATCCACGGCTTGAATCGAATAGATGAGGTTGTCGCCACCGGTGTTGATCACATCGTTGCTGAGCTTCGTCTTGGCGATGTATCTGTTGTCGTCTCCCGAGTGGATGACACTGTGATAAGACCAGTCGAGCCCACTCGTCGAAATACCGTCGCCGCCCGACGCCATTTCGAGGGCGTCGTCGTCAAGCTCAAATTCATCGTTTGGTGAATCAGTCATGCAAACATGCTAATTCAATTCAATAATAGTTCGCCACACCCTAACGAGATGTCGCTGTTCGTCTGCCGGACTACGACGCTTGCTTGCGCGCGCGAACCAATCGGGTTGCTGTCGTAATGCTCTGGGCGATGTCGCCCTCGACCACGACCGGGCCGATGTGGCGGGTCGTAGTTTCAAGATCCGCCCAGATCGCGCCGCCGAGCTTCCGCCATCGATCGCACAGTGCGTAATCCTCGGACAGGTACACGCCGTTTTCATCGACGTACGGGTCGAAGAAGGTCCAGCCACTGTGTTCGCCATCCGAAGCCGGCAAACCCGCCGTTGCAAAGTCGACCAGCTCGCTCTCACTGATGGCGACGAGTGCTTCCCGCGAAATCAGCATGATTGCCGAACCAATTGCGTGCGCTTCGATGAATCCGTCCACTGGTCGTGCGCCCTTTTCGGGCCAGTAGGCGTAGCCGTTGGCGACCGCACGCACATCGTCGATGGTGACGTCCGGAAGCGCGCTCAGGGCGTCCTCGACACGATCCCAGTGGGTCTTGCGGAACGGCACGACGCATCCCACGAAGTCTTTGCCGGAGCGAATAATGCGCTCGATACCCTCGGGTGACGCCGTGACATCCGCATCAAACATCAACAGGTGGGTGTATTCCTCGTTGCGCACCACGGTGCTCGCGAAGGCGTTTCGACTCCGGGTGACCAGGCCGTCCGGCTGGGTCACGACACGGAATCCCCAGCCGAGGCGCTGGAAGTGCATCGTCAGAACGACCATGAATTGGAAGTAGTCGTGCGTCACGACGCCGTTCGCAACGGGCGTGCCGATGAGAATGTTTGGAGTTTGCTCAGGCATCAGAATGACGAGTCGAACGGTATGAACGTTGAGGCAAATACGATTTCGGTTGAATTGATGTCGCCGACAGCCCCGCCGCTCGCGAGCTCGAGCGCCTCGTCGGTTAACTCAATCTCGTTATCTGCGGGTCCGGTTTCGACGTCCTCGGGAGCGTCAGGTGCGGTGTTTTCGTTCATGATGTTCCATTCATCCATGTGTTTCGGGTCGGGAGTGGCGCCGGGTTACGTGACGCTACCCGGGTTCGTCACTTGGAAGTAAATCGTCGAGTTGTAGCTGTAATTCGGCGTCTTGCCGGTGTATTGCGGAGGGGTTTGCGTGGGGGAGTTCATCAGGAGGATCCCACCAGCCGCGAGCTCGAGGGCGTCGTCATCGACGTCGAGTTCGTCGTCGTTGGGTTCGGGTACGTGGGATTCCGTCATAGAGCATTCCCTTGATCGAGCGAGTCAGTGCTGACATCCAATCCAATCGGATGTGCATTCAGCGTAGCACCGGGCTCGGTTTCGGCTCCGGGCGCTGGCGATGTCACGCAGCGCTTCGCGCAAGTCGATTTCGGGAGCCTCACGTCCTAGGTGACGTCTGCGCCCGGGATCGTCGCCTGAAAATAGATTGTCGAATTTACGGCGTAACCAGACGTGGAGTTCAATGTTTGGGAGGGGTTCGACGACAGAATGATGCCGCCGGCCGCAAGAGCGAGAGCGTCATCGTCGAGCTCGAACTCGTCTTCGCTGGGTTCCGGTGCGTGTGCTTCAGTCATTAACCGTTCCCTTGATTAAGCGGGCCTGCGTCGCAATCCATGTCAAGCGGATGCGGGCCCAGCGTAGCAGTGTGATTGACGTGGGCACAGGGGCATCCGCGCGGACACCAGCGTCCAGGGCTCAGCGCTCTTTGCTCGGCCCGGGAGTCGGCGTTGCTGTTGGGGCGTCGTCTCGCGAGAGAGGACGGCGGATGGCGTCGACGGCTGCAACGCCGCGAATGCGCTCGAGCATGGCGACGATCTCGTCGGCGAGCTTTGCTGTTGGTCCGTTCGCGCTCAGGCTCCACTTCCCGAGCGGCTCAAGGCTGCCGGTTCGCACCCGAATCACTTCCCAGCCCACGTCGGCGAGCAGCGCATCCTTTTCGCGATCGGAGGCCTCCCGCAGCCCGCGATGCCAGTCGCCGCCGCGCCCGGGGGAGTCGTACTCGATGGCGACCTTCAGGGCAGGAATGACGATGTCGGGCCACACTTCGTTCCGGCCGTGAAACGAACCGGCAATTCGCACTCGGTTGACGCCGCGCGGAATCACGATGTGTTCTTCCAGCAGAGCCCGCAAGCGTTGCTCGGCCATCGACGTCCCGACACGCAGATTCGCCTTCATGCTCGGTACGCCAGCCTCCCGCTGATTCGCGAATGCGGTCACGCCGGAACGACATTTCGGACAGGCGTCACCGCCGAGCGCTTCGAGCACACTCGCACGATAGCGGTCGTGGCCGCGGCGACAGTTCCAGTCGTATTCGGCTGCCGGCGACACCTCACTGCGGAATCGTTCGCGCTGGCCTCGAGCAACGCGGGCCTCGAGTTCAGTGCGCGTGCGACCGCTCGACGCGATGAGTTTGCAGAGTGGACATGAACGGCCGAGGGCGACGGCATCCGGGGCGCTTGCCCCGTGACCGCAGAGGAATCTGAGCGCGCCGGTCACGGCGAGTCGACCGCTTTCCGCGGCCGGCCGCGTCGCGGGCTGGACTCGTCGAACGGCCGGACCCACACTCCGCTCGGCCGCGCCGCCAGATCATCGAGCCAGCGCAGGACCGCTTCGGCCTGGAGGCGTTCGAACTCGCGGAGAGCGCCGTGCGGACTTTCTCCCGCATCCGCTTCCGAGCGTCCACGCCAGCGTTCAGCCTCGCCCGCCAGCACCTGTTCGGCAGATCCCACGTTCGCGGGGAGAAGCCCGCCGAGGGACAGTGCGAGCAGCACGCGTTCTGCAGTCTCATCGACGGCTGAACCACTCCCGTCGTTCCCGGAGAGCCATTCGGTCGCGGTACGCTCGCCAGTTTCCGTGAGTGCGAACAGCGGGAGGCCGTCCGGAGTCAGCCCGGCGCGTTCAATGAGGTTCGACTTCACGAGTCGTTCGATGGTCGAGTACGTTTGCCCGACGTTCAAGCCGGCACGCTGGGGGAGTCGGGCGGTGAGTTCGGTGTGCAATCGGAACCCATAGTTCGGGCCGACACTCAAGAGCACGAGCAGTGCTTCGCGAACAGCCATTTCACCTCCGACTTACCCAGCATACTGTTTCCGTTTTGCCGCGAGTCTGCGCGGATTCCTTGCCTTTTCTCAGTACCGTCGGTGATAATCGACCCGTCGGTAATTCCGAGAGGTCGATGGGGAAGTCGCACCTCACGAAAACGGAGAATCCATGGCCGACACCGCGTTGCACGCCCCACGCACCCGTGGCGTGCTGTTTGTGCACTCTTCCCCCCGCGCATTGAGCCCCCACGTGGAGTGGGCGGTCGGGTCGGCACTCGGTAGCGCCGTCAATTTCGACTGGCAGGATCAGCCGGTGCTCAAGGGTGCACAGCGCACCGAGTTCTACTGGGAAGGCGCACCCGGCACCGCCGCGGCGATGGCGTCAGCGCTGCAAGGCTGGGAGCACCTCCGCTTCGAGGTCACCGAAGACCCAAGCCTTGGCCATGATGGTTCGCGCTACATGCACACCCCGGATCTCGGAATCTTCTTCGCTCAAACCGATCACGCCGGCAACCTCGTCGTTCCGGAAGACCGCATTCGCTATGCCCTCGAAGTCGGAGCAGGAGATGCGCTCGAGCTGCAGCGCGAACTCGGTATTGCGCTCGGTTCGGCCTGGGACGCCGAACTTGAGCCGTTCCGTCACGCGAGCGATTTCGCTCCGGTGGTGTGGCTGCACAAGGTCGGGTAGCGTCTTGAAAAAGCTATTCGTAGGAGCGGAACGCAACGACCGCGTTGTGACCGCCGAAACCGAAGGAATTGCTGATGGCAATTTGCGGTTCAGTTCCGAGCTGGACCGCGCTACCCGAAATGCGCAGCGGAATCTCCGGGTCCTGTTCGGTGAGGTTGATGGTCGGGGGAGCGACGCGCTCCTTGACCGCCAGAATTGAGAACACGGCTTCGAGTGCGCCCGTTCCACCCAGCAAGTGACCGGTCGAGGCCTTCGTCGCCGACACGGGAATCTCGTGCACGCGGTCGCCGAACAGTGTCTTGAGCGCGACATACTCCGCGACGTCGCCCACCGGGGTGCTGGTCGCGTGGGCGTTGATGTGGGTCACGTCGTCCGGGGTAATTCCCGCAACCTTGAGCGTGTCGCGCATAGCGCGAACGGCGCCACGTCCCTCAGCGTCGGGGGCCGTGATGTGGAATGCGTCACTCGTGACCGCGCCACCGATGAGTTCGGCGTAAATCTTGGCGCCGCGAGCCTTCGCGTGGGCCTCGGTTTCGAGGATGAGCGTGGCTGCGCCCTCGCCCATGACAAAACCGTCCCGGTCGACACTGTAGGGCCGTGAAGCGGTCTCGGGAGAGTCATTCCGGGTCGACAGGGCGTGCATCGACGAGAACGAGGAAAGCGTGATGGGGTGGATAGCTGATTCGGTTCCGCCGGCGATGATGACGTCGGCCATACCGGCTTGCAAATGCTCGTAGGCCATGACGAGCGATTCGGTGCTCGATGCGCACGCGGACGCGACCGTCCGAGCGAAGGCTCGAGCTTCGAAGTGCATTGACAGGTTTCCGGCTGCCGAGTTTGGCATGAGCATCGGAACGGTCATGGGCAGCACGCGGCGAGTGCCCTTTTCACGCAGGGTGTCCCACGCGTCGAGCAAGGTCCAGAGGCCGCCAATTCCCGTGGCGTAGTCGACGCCGAGGCGCTCAGGGTCAACCTCGGGTGCGCCAGCGTCGGCCCACGCCTCGAGGGCGGAAACGAGTGCGAACTGACCGGAGGGGTCGAGACGCTTCGCAACCGGTCGCTCCAGCACGTCGGTCGGTCGCACGGCCGCTTCGGCGGCGAAGCGCACGGGAAGGTCGTACATGTCGATCCACTCGTGGGTGAGCGGACGAGCGCCCGACTTGCCGGCAAGCAGGTTCGCCCAGGTTTCGGCAGCAGTGCCACCGAGGGGTGACGAGACGCCGATACCGGTAACAACGATGCGCTGAGTCATGACCTTCTCCGAGAACTGTGTGAACATGACGGAGGGGTGAGCGTGAGCCCACCCCTCCTCAAAAGACTAGGCCGAAGCCGAGACGATGTAGTTGACGGCGTCACCGACGGTGACGAGGTTCTTGACCTCTTCGTCCGGAATCTTGACGTCGAACTTCTCTTCGGCGTTCACGACGATGGTCATCATCGAGATCGAGTCGATGTCGAGGTCATCGGTGAACGACTTGTCGAGGGCAACGGTGTCGGTCGCAATGCCGGTCTCGTCGTTGATGATTTCTGCAAGTCCTGCGAGGACGTCTTCGGTGGTCGCCATGGTTTCTCCTTGGGGTTAGATGGCCGGTGTGAAGTTTAGCGGTCGCCCGCAGAATTACGCGGTAGGACCACGACCTGCGCGCCGAATACGAGACCAGCGCCGAAGCCAATCTCGAGTGCGAGGCCGCCGCCGAGTTCCGGATGCTCCTCGAGCAGCCGATGCATCGCGAGCGGAATCGAAGCGGCGGACGTGTTCCCAGTCGTGGCGATGTCGCGGGCAATCGCGACCGATTCGGGCAGGCCGAGTTGCTTCGCGAACTCGTCGATGATGCGCATGTTCGCCTGGTGCGGGATGAACGCTGCGAGGTCCTCTGGGCCGACGCCGGCCGTTTCGAGCGCCTGCTTGGCAACCTTTGCCATCTCCCAGACGGCCCAGCGGAACACCGTTTGGCCATCCTGGCGCAGCGTGGGCCACTCGGCCTCGCCGCGACGGAACTCCTGAAGGGTGTGGTTCATGCCGACCGCGGTGTGCTTCGAACCGTCCGAACCCCACACCGTTTGAGCGATGCCGGGGGTGTCGCTCGGGCCGATGACGACGGCGCCCGCACCGTCACCGAGCAAGAACGAGATGGAACGGTCAGTCGGGTCGACGATGTCGCTGAGCTTCTCTGCGCCGATGACGAGAGCGTAGTGAGCTGCTCCCGCACGAATGAGGGCATCGGCCTGTGCCACCGCGTAGGTGTATCCCGCGCACGCCGCCGAAATGTCGTATGCCGCAGCCGGGTTTGCCCCGACTTCGTCGGCCACAATGGCTGCCATTGACGGGGTCTGACGCTCGTTGCTGATGGTCGCGATGATGACGACGTCGATCTGCTCCGGGGCAACACCGGACTTCGCGATGGCCTCACGCGCGGCCGAGACCGCGAGATCTTTCGCACTCACATTGGCAGATGCGCGCTTGCGAGTGATGATGCCGGTACGTTGACGAATCCACTCGTCTGAAGAGTCGATGGCCTCGACGAGGTCGTCGTTCGGCACGACGACATCTCCTCGAGCTGCGCCAACGGCATAGATGCGCGTGAATTGGGCGCCCTGCGCCACGTGGAGGGTGGTCATGCGGTTCCTTCCGCGGAGGCGAGCAGGTCGACGGCGGCGTGGAGGTCATCGGGCGACTTCACCGCAACGGTCGGGATGCCGGGCAATCCGCGCTTGGCGAGCCCGACGAGCGCACCGGCCGGAGCGAGTTCGACGACGCCGGTGACACCCTTCGCCGCGAAGTCGGCCATACACAGGTCCCAGCGCACCGGTAAGGCGATTTGGCCGATGAGAAGATCAACGTAGTTCGAGCCCGACGCCACGACGCTGCCGTCACGGTTCGTCCAGAGCGTTGCGGTCGGGTCAGACGGTGACAGTCCGGCGGCGGCCGCGCGAACCGTTTCGACCGCGGAAGCCATGAATGCCGTATGGAACGCGCCGGCAACCTGCAGCGGAATCACGCGAGCGCCCGCGGGTGGAGCGTCCTTGAGGGCGGCGAGTGCCGCGATGGGTCCGGCTGCCACAATTTGTCCGCCGCCGTTGTAGTTTGCGGGGGAGAGGCCAGCGGCCTCCAGGGCGCGAACAACCTCATCGGTTTCGCCGCCGACCACCGCGCTCATGCCGGTCTCGACCTGGGCGGCCGCCTCGGCCATGGCACGGCCGCGCACACCGACCAGTTGAAGGGCTTCCTCATCGCTCAGTACGCCGGCGGCCGCGGCGGCGGCAAATTCGCCGACGGAGTGGCCAGCGAACGCCGTCGGGACGACCGGGCTGGCCGACCGAAGTGCCTGCAGGCTGATGAGGCTCGCGGCGACGATGAGCGGTTGAGCAATCCGAGTGTCCCGAATCGTGTCGGCATCGCTCACGGTGCCGTGCGTGCGCAGGTCGACTTCGGCCGCCTGAGAGAGGCGGTCAATCGACTCGGCAACGCCGGGGAGATCGAGCCAAGGGTTCAGGAAGCCGGGGGTCTGTGAACCTTGACCGGGGCAGACAACGACAATCACCTAGGTAGTCTGCCAACTCTCATATGCGCGGCGCGACACCACTCGGGAACTTTGGCAGAAAAACCTAGCGCTCATCCGCGCGGGCGAGGCGCCGTGGCGCGTCATGCTCGGTAATCGATCCGATGATGAGGGCGGATTGCAGGATGAGGGCCTCGCGAGCACCCGTGGCATCCCAGCCGATGATGTCGTTGACCCGCTTGAGCCGATAGCGGACAGTATTCGGGTGTACGAAGAGTTCCCGCGCGGTCGCCTCGAGCGAACGGCCGGTGTCGAGGTAGCACCACAGCGTGTTCAACAGCTCGCTCGAGTGTGCTTGGAGCGGGCGATAAATCCGGTGTACGAGAGTGGCTCGAGCGAGCGGATCACCGGCGTAGGCGCGTTCGGGCAGCAGATCGTCGGCGTGCACCGGTCGCGGTGCGTTGCGCCAGGATTTTGCGACCGCGAAGCCAGCGAGTGCTGCCTTCGCACTCTTGCCGGCGTCGACGAGCGCGGGGACCTCGTGGCCCAGGACCAAGTGGCCCTCGCCAAAATAGGGTTCAAGCGCGGTGGCAACCTCGAGGAATTCAACCTCGCGAGTGGTGTCGGACTCGTGCTCAGCATCAACCATTCGACCGAGCACCACAACGAGACGATTGCCCTGAATGCCGATCAACACGTCGCACATGAGATGGCGGGCAGTGCGACGAATGCTGTCGACATCGACATGACGGGTGGAGGTGCCGACAATGACCGCAGCCTGGCCATGGCCGTGCCATCCCAGTGCGGCGATTCGGCTCGGCAACTGGTCGTCGTATTCGCCAGTCAAGATGCTATCGACGACGAGTGCCTCGAGGCGAGCATCCCAGAGCCCACGCGCCTCAGCGGCACGGGCATACACGTCGGCGGCGGCGAACGCGATTTCGCGAGAGTAGAGCAGGATGGCCTCGCGGAGGTCTTCGTTGCCGCTCTTGACCCGCTCCTCGACCACCTCGACGGTCGCGCGAATGAGTTGCAGTGTCTCCTGCAGGCTCACCGAGCGCAGGAGTTCACGCGGGGCAGCACCGAACACGTCCGAGGCGATCCACGGCGTCGATTTCGGGTCGTCGAACCAGTCAATGAAGGAACGAATACCGGCTTGCGCGACCAGGCCGACGGCGCTCCGGCGCCCGGGTGGCATTTCTCCGTACCAGGGGAGCGTTTCGTCGAGTCGTTGGAGCGTTGCCGTCGCTAACTCACCCGAAATTGTGCGTAACCACGCAAGGGTTTCCGCTTTCGTTGTTGGTTGTGCCACAACGAGAGTGTATTAGCTTTCGCCGCCAGCGTTTCCGCTCGTGCCAGCGTTGACGTCGTGCAAACGGTACTTGGCGATCGCTTGCGCCGGCGCATCCGCTGCAACCTTGCCCTCGGCAGCGAGCTGCTGAAGCGCACGAACAACAACCGAGGGGCCGTCAATCTTGAAGAATCGGCGAGCCGCAGCGCGTGTGTCGCTGAAGCCGAAGTTGTCGGCGCCGAGGGTTGCGAAACGACCCGGAACGAACGGACGGATCTGGTCTGGCACAGCGTGCGTGTAATCGCTCACCGCGATGACCGGTCCTTCCGCGCCCTCGAGTTTGCTCGTGAGATACGGCACCCGCGGCGCCTCCTCCGGGTACAGGAAGTTGTGCTCCTCGGCCGCGAGTCCGTCGCGGCGCAACTCCGACCATGACGTCACCGACCACAGATCGGCGGCAACACCCCAGTCGTTTGCGAGGAGTTCGGCCGCCTCGTGAAGCCACGGAAGTGCGACGCCCGAACCGAAGAGCTGGACGCGCGGACCGGATACTTCTGAGACGGCGACACGGTGAATGCCGCGAACGATGCCGTCGATGTCGACGCTCTCCGGCTCGGCCGGCTGAACCATCGGCTCGTTGTAGACCGTGAGGTAGTACATGACGTTCGGGTCGGCGTGGGTGCCGCCGTACATGCGCTCGAGGGCGGCCCGAACAATGTGGGCGATCTCGTAGCCGTAGGCGGGGTCGTAGCTGATAACAGCCGGGTTTGTCGAGGCGATGAGTGGCGAATGACCGTCGGCGTGCTGCAGACCCTCACCGGTGAGCGTGGTCCGACCGGCCGTTGCACCGATCATGAACCCACGAGCCATCTGATCCGCGGCCGCCCAAATGGCGTCAGCGGTGCGCTGGAATCCGAACATCGAGTAGAACACGTACACCGGGATGAGCGGCTCACCCTGGGTGGCGTATGTGGTGCCGAGGTTGGTGAACGCCGCAAGCGCGCCGGCCTCGTTGATGCCGACGTGAACGATTTGTCCCTGCGGGCTTTCCTTGTAGGCGAGCAGCAGTTCGCGGTCAACCGAGGTGTAGTTCTGGCCGTGAGGGTTGTAAATCTTTGCGTTGGGGAAGAACGCGTCCATACCGAATGTGCGGGCCTCGTCCGGGATGACCGGCACCACCCGCTCGCCAAAGTTCTTGGCGCGCATGAGGTCCTTGAGCAGGCGGACGATGGCCATGGTGCTGGCGATCTCTTGCGTGCCCGATCCCTTGCGTGCCACGGCGTAGGCCGACTCGTCCGGAAGGTCGATCGAGGTGTACTTGCTG
>DATGWF010000066.1:0-9061 GCA_035299585.1 Microbacteriaceae bacterium | reverse complement strand
GTTTCAACCGCCGATCGAGCTTGGCTCAGCGTGGAAACGGCGAATACCGTGAGGCCGTCGGGAATGTTCCCCGTGACCTCATCGCAGTTCTCTAAGGGCGCCAGCATGTAGTCGGCGCCAGCAGCCCGTGCACCGGCCATTTTCTGAGCGATACCGCCGATGGGTCCAACCGCGCCGCCGGCATCGATGGTGCCCGTGCCGGCCCAGTGAGCGCCGCCGGTGATGCCCCCCGGGGTCAGCTTGGCGATGATGCCGAGGGCGAACATCATGCCAGCACTTGGGCCGCCCACGTTATCGAGCTGGATCTTGACCTCAAAAGGAAAGGTGTAGTCGATGCGCGCGCCAATGCCGAGCACCCAGGAGCCATCGGAGGCCTTCGACGGAACCACGCTCACCGCGCGAGTCGCCCCGTCTCGTTCGATGCGAAGCTCGACCGCGGCTCCGGAGCGCGCGTTGACCTGCGACTTCAGTTCGGCCACCGTCTTCACGGCGATGCCGTTTGCCGACACGATGATGTCACCCGCTTCGAGCAGCCCGGTCGCCGCCGCGTCCTTGGCCAGGCCGGCCACGGCGACGCGCTCCCCCAGCGTGTACCCGAGGTCCGTCAACGCTGCGGCGACGGCCTCTTGCTGGGAGTTCACCATCTGGGCTTGGTTTTCCTCTTCCTGCTGCTCGGCCGTTTGACCCGGCGGGAAGATCGCGTCCATCGGGAGCAGAGCATGGTGCGGCTGGAACCACGCCCAGCCCGCTTCCAACCAGCTCAGCGGCTGCTCGGGATTTCCAACAATCGAAACGGTGAGCATGTCGAGCGAGCCTGTCGTCTCGTAGCTCTCGGTACCGGAGATGGTGATGAGTGCCACGTCGGATCCGTCGACGGTGACAGAACCGATGGTGTCGTACACGGGGCCCGGCTGTTCGATGACGTAGGGCGACGGCGCCACCGCGAATGTGGCAGCACTCGCGAGTGCGACACCAATCAGCGCGCCACCGACGCGTTGTCGGCGCGACCAGCGCGGGCGTTCGCGGGGGGCGAAGTCACTATCGAACAGCGTCACGAAGCCCTAGCGTAGGGGATACGACCCTGAGGGAGCTGGACATGGCCGAGGACGCCCCGAATCCTGAATCCGAGAATGAGTTTCTGCGCATGCTCGGAGAGCTCCTGTCGGGCTCAGGAGGAATCGACCCCGCACAGCTCGCAGGTGCGGCCGGCCTCCCCAACGACCCGGCGAGCCTCGCGGCGCTCATGGCACAGTTGCAAGTTGCGCTGAACCAATCGGACGGCGGCGCGAACTGGACGGTGGCGACGACGCAGGGTGAGCAGCGTGCCGCCGCCCATGAGCGCGCCATTACCGATGCGGAACGCGCAGAGCTCAGTCAGGCGGCACAGCTTGCCGAGCTGTGGCTCGACGAAGCGACCGAACTCGCCACGACGGGAAGCGCGCCCAAGCTCATGACGCGGAGACAATGGGTGACCGCCACCATGCCGGTCTGGCAGTCCATTGCGGAGCCGGTGTCCTCGAGCATCGCGGATGCACTCGTCCGAGTGATGAATGAGCAGTCCTCGAGCGAGATGCAGTCTGCACTCAGCGGCGCCGGCTCGTTCATGCGCTCGATCGGTGGCACCCTTTTCGCCATGCAACTCGGTCATGTGGTCGGCCAACTCGCCGACGAAGTGGTCTCGGGCGGCGACATTGGCCTGCCATTGCTTGAGGGCGGACAGTCAGCATTGCTGCCACAAAACATCGCGCGCTTCGGAGAGCAGCTCGAGATTCCGCGCGATCAGATCTCGCTCTACCTCTCCATTCGGGAGCTCGCTCACGCCCGATTGTTTCGGCACGCTCGCTGGCTCCAGCTTGAGTTCCTGAGTTCGTTGACCGAATTCGCTCGCGGCGTCCATATCGATATGTCCCGGCTCGAAGAACTCGCCGAAAGCTTCGACCCGAGCAACCCGGACGACCTGCGGCGCGCACTGAGCGATGGTTCGCTCATTCCGCCCAAAACCGAGTCGCAACGCGCGGCACTCGCACGAATGGAAACCACGCTCGCCCTCATCGAAGGCTGGGTGGATAGTGTCACGGCCACCGCGACACATCGTCTCCCGAGCGGTTCAGCCATCGCCGAGACCATTCGCCGTCGGCGAGCAAGTGGCGGACCGGCCGAATCAGCACTCAGTGCTCTGGTGGGTCTGGAGCTCCGTCCCCGCTTGCTCCGCGAAGCCGCGGCGATGTGGACGACCATCGGCGAACACGTTGGTGCAGCGAATCGCGATGCGCTCTGGTCGCATCCGGACACGATGCCGACTGCGGCGGATATCGCCGACCCGAGCGGGCTCGTTGCGCGACTCACCGGAACCGCGACGCCGAGTCAAGACGACCTCGATTTCGACGCAGCCCTGGAAGCTTTGCTCCGGGGAGAAACGCCGCCGGCTCCAGCTGAAGACTGATTGTGGAGCCGGGGCGCCACTGGCCCGTCAAGTCGTGAGACTGTCACGATGCTGCTCCGAATCAATCCGAGTTTGAGTGTGCTCTGGCGCTCGCCCGAGACCCTGCAATTCGGCGCACCACGTCCCGTCGCCATCGTTGATGTGGGCGCGGAATGGGAACTCGACGTCGTTCAAGCGCTCCGAATTGGCGTGCCGTTCGAAGCGCTTCGAAGAATCGCAGTCGAGCGCGGTGGCCCCGAGGGAACGCTTCGACTCGACATCCTCTTGGCAAGCATTGAGCGTGCCCTGCAACCCTCGGCGCACGTTGGCGTCGATGCCCCTCGCATCGCCCTGATCGGACCGGAAGAGCTCTGCGCACGATTCGGTGCCTCACTCCGAGGCCTTGGGATTGCGGAGTCCGCGGACGCGGAGCTCGCGGTCATCGTCACGCACTTCCTCGTACCGCCGACCATGGTGCAGCCACTGCTGGCAGAAGATCTCCCCCACATCGCCGTACTGTGCGATGACGAAACCATCCGCGTGAGCCCGATCGTGGTTCCAGGAGAAACGGCCTGCACGCGGTGCATTGAGCTCTACCGTTCCGATCGCGACTCGGCATGGCCGACGCTTGCGGCTCAACTGCTGCGGCGGCGTTCTCGATCGAGCTCGACCCTGCTGCTCGCTGCAGCCGCAGTCGAGGTTGGCGTCGCCATCACGGCCTGGGCCTCGGCTGGGCATCTGCGACGAGAGCTCACCACCCTCGGACTCGGCTCTATTCGACGTGTCAGGCTGGAGCCGCATCCGCACTGCGGCTGCGCGACTCCGCTACAAATCGAGACACCGACTGCGATCCGCGCGCTCCAGACTCCGCCCAGCTCACCCGAAGCTCACGCCGCGCTCGGGTAAACGCAACGTAGGCGAGCCGCCGTTCCTCGTCAATGGCTTCGAAACCGGTCGCGTAGCTGAGCGGAAGAAGCCCCTCACTCGCACCGATAACCCAGACGCTCTCCCACTCGAGCCCTTTTGCGGAGTGAATAGTCGCGAGCGTCACCGCGCCCAACGCCGGCTCGGTGCCGTACTCGGCACGCTGGCGAAGATCGTCGACGAAGCGGACGAGAGACGTGCCGGGCGCAGCGGTGTCGGCGAGGTGCGCGAGCACGTTGAGGGATTCCCAGCGTTCCCGGACCGCTCCCCCGGTCTCCGGGGCGGTCGTCGACCACCCGAGCGACCAGAGCACGTCGCTGACGACCTGGAAGAGTGGCCGTTCAGGCCGGGATGCGAGCGCTTCTGCGCGCAACTGCATGAGCGCCTGCCGAATCTCCGGTCGATCAAAGAAGGCGACACCGCCTCGCACCCGGTACGAGATGCCGCGCGTTCGCAGTGCGCGCTCAATCGGCTCGCTCTGAGCGTTCGTGCGGTACAGCACAGCGAGCGCATCGGGCGTGCCCCCGCCCGCGATGACCGCTTCAATGTGGCTCGCAACGGCTTCCGCCTCGGCGAGGTCGTTGCGATAGCCGACGAACTCCGGTGCTGGCCCCTCGGGAAAGACCGCAGTCAAGCGCAGCGCGCCGGGTCTGCCCCGCATGAGGGTATTTGCGCGGTCGACGATCGCCGCGCTTGAACGGTAGTTGCGTTCGAGTCGGAACTCGCGAGCGTTCGGGAAGTGGTCCGCAAAGTTGAGCAGGTAGTTTGGCGAGGCCCCGGCGAAACTGTAAATGGTTTGGCTTGCATCTCCGACGACGCACAGATCGTCGCGCTCACCGAGCCAGAGTCGCAACAGTTCCCATTGGACCGGCGACACGTCCTGAAACTCGTCGACGAGGAAATGGCGATATTGCTGCTGCACATCGCGGGCGATCGCAACCTCGTCGGTGAGCATCCCCGCAGTGAGCAGCAGCACGTCTTCGAAATCGACCTGTCGACGTTCGCCGAGCAGTGTTTCGTACCCGCGCATGAGGTCGAGAGCCTGCTCAGCCGTAAGTCGACCCGGTGCGGAGCGGCGACCCATCGTGAATTCGGTTTCGAGCTCGGCGAGCCCGAGCATGCGGACCTTCCGCCATTCGATGAGCGAAGCGACGTCGCGGGCGGTCGCGATGTCGACCGTGAGTTTGGAGCGGAGCGCCGCGTCGGCGATGGTGCGCGCCTTGGAATCGAGCACGTTCGGAGCTGGCGCACCGGTGAGTTTGTGCCAAAAGTGATTCAGTTGCGCGAGCGCAGCCGAGTGGAACGTGCGAACATTCACGCCGTCGGCGCCGAGCTGCGCGAGGCGGGAGCGAAGCTCGCCAGCCGCTTTCGTGGTAAAGGTGAGCACCATGGCGTTCTTGGGGGCGATGGCGTCGGTGGCGACGCCGTACGCGATGCGGTAGGTGAGCGCGCGAGTCTTGCCCGCGCCGGCTCCGGCCAGCACGGAGACCGGCCCGCCGAGTGCGACCGCGACGGCTCGTTGGTCGTCATCGAGGTCAGCGAGGAGCGTGTCAGAACCCTGCATGACGCTCCTCGATGGGCCCACCGGCCCAGTCTTCGATGAGCGCTCGCGCAACCGAACCTCGGCGCGGGAGTTGGATGTCCGGTCCGCTCAGTTCGGCCCGAGTGAACCATCGCAGTTCGCGGATTTCCTCTCCATCGGGGGTGAGCTCGGTCGATTCCGCACGCGCCGAGAAGCCGAGCATGAGCGACATGGGGAATGGCCATCCCTGTGATGCGAGATAGCGCGGCGCGGAAACCCGAACGCCCGACTCTTCGAGAATTTCACGTTGCACGGCGCGTTCGAGGGACTCTCCGGGCTCAACAAAACCGGCGAGGAGTGAGAACCGGTTCGGTTCCCAGGCGATGTTTGAACCGAGCAGGATGCGATCAGCATCGTCTTCGACGCGAACGATGATGGCCGGGTCAGTTCGCGGCCACTGCTGAGCGTGGCACTGCGGGCACGCAAGCATCCAGCCCGCCTGTCGCGGTTCGAGCGCGGTCGCACAGCGGGGACAGTAGCGGTGACTTCCTCGCCAATTGGCGAGTGCGACAGCGGTGAGGAGCGCCTCGTGCAGACCAACGCCAAGTTCGCCAACGAGCGACCGCGGATGGCGACTCTCGAGCTCGGTGCTATCAATGAAACGGGCTTCGATTGCCCGAATCCCATCGGCCATCTCGAGTCGGCCGAGGTACACACGCTCGCCCTCGGGTGCGGATTCTCGCTCCCAGAGCAGCTCCCCCGTTGAACTCTGCACCACTCGGCCGGCATGGAGCACGAGGACTGCGTGGGGATCGCCGGAGGAGTCAACCTGTTGCCAGAGGTCTTCGCGGAAGCGCGTCGAGGCATCGCGATGAAACACCTCAGTGTCTGACACGATTCACCCTCCAAGCTCGCTGTTTCGGGCGTGGCACCGCGAGCGGGCTGTACCCCGCTCGTATGCTGGCCGCATGGCGAGACCCGCATTCACTTTAGCCGCGTTGGCGACGGCCGCACTGCCCGGTCTCGAGGTCGCCTCAGTCCGCCCTCGAACGACGGGGCAATCGGGCGAGTTTGATGCCGCGGAAATCACCACCGCTCGGGGGGAACACCTCATCGTGCGCGTCCCCCGCACGCAGGCTGCCGAAACCGACCAGTCGACAGACATGGTCGCACTCCGCGCCCTCACCGAGGGTGCTCGCCAGCGTTTGCCCTTCGACGTCCCGCTCGTACTGGGTCAAGCCCCAATCGGTCCGACTCGAGGTCTCGTGTATCGCTTCGTTGAGGGCACCCAGCTCACGCGTGACGCACTGACCGCGAACGCGGAACTCGCAGCATCCGTGGGACGTGCAATCGCGGCAATCCATAGTCTGCCCACGACCGTCGTCCTCGATGCGGGATTACCGACCGAATCGGCCGCGGGGGCGCGACTCGAGGTGGTCGACCTGATTCGGCGCTCCTCGGCAACGGGACTCGTGCCAGCCGCACTCGTGCGGCGCTGGGAAGATGCCGCGGACGATGACCGACTCTGGCAGTACGTTCCAACCGTCATCAATGCCGAGCTCGCACCCGATTCGTTCCTGGTGACGGGTGACCGGGTCAACGGCATTCTCGGTTGGGCCGCTCTCCAAATAGGTGATCCCGCCCGCGACATTCACTGGCTACTCGCCGCGCGCGGCCCGTACGCCGAACTCGCGATGTCGAGCTATGTCGCCGCCCGCGGAGGCCTGAGTGAAGAGTGGCTGCCGCGCCGCGCGCTCCTGTTTGGAGAGCTCGAACTCGCGCGCTGGCTCATGCACGGCGTCGGCCTCGGCGATCGCGCCATCATCGACGACGCCGTCGCGCTGCTTGATGAGCTCGTGTCGAACGTGCACGCGCACGCTGCACCGACCATCACCGACGAAACCGGTCCGATTTTCACCATCCGAGACGTCGAGAACCTCCTCGATGCCACTCCGGCGATTTCCCTGCCCGGAGCGTCGGTCAGCCTCGCGACCGACGGGTTTGACCGTTCGGAGTTGGATTCCCAGGACGGCACTGAACCGGCCGCGCACGACGCCTGGCGGGCGGCCTCGGAGTCCATCTGGGCCGCGAATCTCTCTTCGGGAGATCCCGAAACCGCCGAATCGGAACCAGCGGCGCTCGACCCCAGCGTCCATTCAGGTGCTGCGGAATGGACCGCGGCCGATCCCGATTCGGTTTCCACCGAACCGCTCGATGTGCCGAAAACCGACTAGGGTCGCTCGGCGTCAAGCGCGGTCCACGCAGCCACGAACTCGGCCTCGTTCATGAGCCGGGCGGGACGAAGTACGCGGTCGTCGGCGACGAAGTAGAACACCGCGTCAATCTCATCGGGATCGATACCGAGGTGTTTCGCGTACGCGATTCGATACAGCGCAAGCTGGCTTTGCTTGAGCTCGAGGTCGCGCGCGTCCGCGGGCGCAGCGCCGGTCTTCCAGTCGACAATTTGGAATCGCGTTCCGGGAGGCTGTCCAATGTCGAGTCCCTCAAGGTTGTAGACCGCGTCAATCTTGCAGATGAACACATTGCCACCGAGGGGCACATGAATCTCTCGCTCGACATCGACGGGTCGAAGGTTTCCCCAAACGGACCGCTCGAATGTTGCCTTGAGCTCGGCGAAGCGATCGCTCGTCGCCCGGTCGCCGAGTTCGAGCTCGTCGTCCCAGGCATCGATTTCCACGGCCTCTTCGGGTCGATGCTCAACCCAGCTGTGAAACAGCGTGCCGAGCCGAGTTGCCATGAACGGCCGTTGCGGCATCGGTCGAGCGAGACCGGCAAGCACGTCGTCGGCGTTGTCGAGGTAGTCCTTGACCCGTGACGCCGGAATCCGGACGGGCCGTTCGATGGCTACCGTACGGGTACCGTCGCGCTCGGCGAGCAAGACCTCGATGAGGCGCTCGAGTCGCTCATCGTTCACGGGTCCGGCTTCCGCGACGGCCGCGGCGGCGGCACGCACGACCGGAGCGCGCGATCCGAGCGGGTCGAGTGGCCAGGTTGCGGCCGCGGCCGTGAGGGTCGGTGACGCGGTGAGTTCACTCGGGCTGGGCCATTCGTCGGCCGCGTCACCGAGCGTGGCCCGCGCCATTACCATGAGCATCTCGCTCGGCCCACGTGGCTTCACGGTGCCCGCCCACCACGAGGCACTCGCAAACAGTTCCGCGCGCGGACGAGTGACGGCGACGTATCCAAGACGCCACTCCTCCGCGAGCTGCTGAGCCCGGACCTGAGCGATGAATTCCTCGAGTCGAGTTTCGAGCGCTTCGGCGTCGGGAACGTCCTCCCACCGAAGCGTCGGGAGCTCGGCAGCGTCTCCTCGGAACGGGAACGGCAACCGCCCCCGGACGAGCCACCCGGCCACATCGTGCGGCTTGCTCGGCATTTCATCGACGACCAGTCGCGGTAGCGCGACGTAATCCCACTCGAGCCCCTTGGCCGCGTGAATGGTCATCATCTGAACCGAACCGGGTTCCGGGGGGTCTTGTCGAGGGGCGAAGCTTTCGCGCTGCTCGGCAGCGTCAAGCCACTCGAGAAACGCCGGGAGCGAGGCGTCTTCGGCGAGCGTGAGGAAGTCGGCGACGATTTCGCCGAACGCTTCGAGCGACTGGACCGCGAGCGGAGCCTCGGGGTTTGCCGTGGCCTCCACATCGAGCTGGAGTTCGGAAACGACCGCGTCCACGATGTCCGCGAGACGCAGGCCACTGCGGCGACGGAGAGTGGCGAGCTCGCGACCGGCGAGTGTGAGCCGCTCCAAGCCGACCGCACTGAACCCCTCGAGCCAGGCGGCTCTCGGCACCCGATTGCCGGCGATGGCGTCGAGCGCCTCGACGAGCGAACTCGTATCGATATCTTCGGAGCTGTGACGTGCCGCCTGAATGACCTCGTCCGGTAGGCGTCGGCCGGCGTCATCGTGGCTGGCGAGCTCACGTGCCAAGCGATGCAACTCCCGAATATCGGCCGGGCCGATCGCCCACCGCGCCCCCGCGAGTAATCGCAGCAGCTCGGCGTTCGCGGTTGAGTCGGCGAGCACGGCCAGCGCACTGACGAGGTCGACGATGACGGGTTCGCGCAGCAAACCGGACAGTCCGAGGATGTGCACCGGGATGCCCCGCGCACGCAGAGCGTCGGCGAAAACGCCGAAATGCTTCTTCGCACGCAACAAGAGAGCCATCGTGGGC
>DATGWF010000065.1:0-4440 GCA_035299585.1 Microbacteriaceae bacterium | reverse complement strand
GCCACATCCAGACAGCAAACGGGGTCGAGCATCGCTCGACCCCGTTTCGCATCCCTGCACCGCCCTAGTAGCGGTAGTGCTCGACCTTGAACGGACCCTCGACCGGCACGCCGATATAGCTTGCCTGCGCGCTCGTGAGCGGCGTCAGTTCGACGCCCAGCGCATCCAAGTGCAGGCGGGCGACCTTTTCGTCGAGGTGCTTCGGCAGCGTATACACACCCACCGGGTAGGCCTCGCGCCGAGTGTAGAGCTCCATTTGGGCGAGCACCTGGTTGGTGAACGAGTTGCTCATCACGAAGCTCGGGTGTCCGGTGGCGTTCCCGAGGTTCATCAAGCGGCCCTCACTGAGCACGAGGATGCTGCGACCGTTTGGCATCCGCCACTCGTGCACCTGGGGCTTGATCTCGATGCGCTCAGCCCCGGGGAGCGACTCGAGGCCCGCCATATCGATTTCGTTGTCGAAGTGACCGACGTTCGCGACGATCGCGAGGTGCTTGAGCCCGAGCAGATGCTCGACGGTGACCACATTGGCGTTGCCGGTCGCGGTCACGAGGATGTCCACCTGGTCGATGACCGTCTCGAGGCGCGCCACCTGGTAGCCATCCATCGCCGCCTGCAGCGCACAAATCGGGTCAATCTCGCTCACGATGACGCGCGCGCCCTGTGCCCGCAACGCCTCAGCCGAGCCCTTGCCGACGTCACCATACCCCGCAACGAAGGCGACCTTGCCACCGATGAGCACGTCGGTGGCGCGGTTGAGACCGTCCGGCAATGAGTGACGGATGCCGTACTTGTTGTCGAACTTGCTCTTCGTCACGGAATCGTTGACGTTGATCGCCGGGAATGCCAGCTCGCCGCGCGCGTGCAGCTCGTAGAGACGATGCACACCCGTGGTGGTTTCTTCGCTGACGCCCAGAATGTCCTTCGAAATCTCGGTCCAACGCGTCGAGCTCTCACTAAGCGAACGCGCGATGAGTTCGCGCACGATACGACCCTCGGTGCTCGAGGCCCCCGCCGGGTCCGGAGCGACACCGGCTCGTTCGGCAGCCGCACCTTCGTGCACGAGGAGCGTCGCGTCGCCACCGTCGTCAAGAATGAGGTTGGGCCCGGCAAAACCGGCGGCCGACCAGTCGAAAATTTGCTCGGTGCACCACCAGTACTCTTCGAGCGTCTCACCCTTCCAGGCGAACACCGGCACGCCCGCGGGCGCCTCCGGGGTGCCGCTCGGACCGAGGGCGACCGCCGCTGCCGCCTCGTCCTGAGTGGAAAAAATATTGCAACTGGCCCAGCGCACCCGCGCGCCGAGGGCGACGAGCGTCTCGATGAGCACCGCGGTCTGAACGGTCATGTGCAGGCTGCCAGAGATGCGTGCACCCGCGAGCGGTTGGCTCGCACCAAACTCGGCACGAAGCGCCATGAGTCCGGGCATTTCTTGCTCGGCGAGGCGAATCTGGTGACGGCCGGCGGCCGCGAGGGACAGGTCTGCTACGCGAAAATCAGGCACTCGACTAGCGTAGTCCGCCGAGACCCGCACTCCCTGCCGGTGCAGCGAATCCCGCGTTGGATTGCAGATAGGCGTAACGGACAAGCTGCCAGCCCTGCGGAGTCGATGTCCGTTCGGCGTGACGTGGGCACAGGTCGTAACTGTGCGGCTCAGCGGTGCGAGCGAGGGGACCAAGCACCGCGAGTTGCTCCGCATAGTCGTAGGTGAGAGTGGCAACAGCGAGTTCGCTGCAAGAGACCCTCGAGCACACGCGTTCCGTCACGAGCCGAGCGTACCCCGGCGAAGCCACCCTGCCACGGTGCCGCGCCGCTAGCATGGGCTCATGGCCGAGCTTCCCGAACCGATGACGCACTCGATGGCCGGGTCGCGACGCCGCTCGCGACACGGTCGCGCCCTGCGGTCGTCGGTGGTGGGCAAGTTCCTTCCGCCGGTGCGAACCCGCCGAAGCACCTTCGATGCCATCGTCACACAGACGGCCGATTGGGTGCGAGGCACGTGGCCCATCGAAATGACCGACGTCACGATTTACGTCGCAGCGGCACCCGCTGAAGCAATCCATGGGGACCACATCGACCGATGGAAGATCGATCAGCGTGAGCGCAGCGTGACCCTGTTTTGGATGCCCATCGCCCGATTCGATTTCCGTTCGAGCGACACCGAGGTGGAGCGTCGCATGCTCATCGAGGGCCTTGTGTTTCGTGCCCTCGCAGACCTCCTCGGAAAGGATCCGTGGGAGCTTGCGCGATCGCGCTTCGGTCAGTAAACCCTAGGCGTTGAGCACACCGCGCAGGTACGCCGCGGTGTCTTCCCAGCCCTCAACGGCGACGCAAGCCACCCCGAGCGCCTTGACCGGGTAGTCGTTTCCATCCGGATCGAGCCGGTCACCGACGAACACCATCTCTTCGAGCGAAATTCCGGTGTGGTCCACGAGCTTCTGCATGCCGTAGGCCTTGTCGATGCCGCGACGTGTGATATCCACGGAGGTCGATCCCCCCGAACGCACCTCGAGCTCGGGAACGTCGTGCTGCACGGCATCGCGCAACCGCGATTTCTTTTCGCCGGTGGGATCCCACGCCTTCTTGGCATCGACGGGTGCCGCCTGGCCGAGGGCGGAGAATGTCACCTGCGAGCCGCGATCCTCGAGAATCGGACCCCACGTGTCGGATTCCCACAACCCGAGCGCCCGCGCGTGACGTTCGAGCGATTCGAGGGCCGCATCGCGTTCCGACTCGGTCAGGACTTCGGCGTAGACCGGTTGGAACTCGGCGCCGTCAAAGCGGAAGTATTGCGTGCCGCACGTGGGCATGAGGTGCAGCCGCGGGAAGCGTTCCAGGTCCGCCGGAAGATTGTCAACGAGCTGGGTCTTGAACTGCTCGAATTGACCGCCCGAAATCACGCATACCTCGAAGCGCTCGAGGAGCCGAACGAGCAACTCGGCGATTTCAGCGGGCACGGGTGACTTTGACGGAGCCAGGGTGTCGTCGAGGTCAAATGCGAACAGGCGGGTTGATGTCAACGGAACTCCTTGGGAACAACCTTGCAATCCTAGCGGAGCGCTATCGGGTGTACACGGCGAGCGAACCGACCAACGGCTGTGGTCCGAGTACTGCGGAGCTTGCGAACGCTCCAGGGCCGGTCAAGCTGACCGAGGCGTAGAGCCCCGCCGTGTTGCTCAGCCGTTGCAATCCGACCGCCAATCCCACACTGGTCGACCCTCCGGCCGGTACCGTGACAGCGGGACCGTCAGCGATGCGCACCCTCACCTCGTCGGCCGTCGGGTTGGAGAGGTGAATCAGTGCGGTGCCCCCGTCGACAACGGGGATGACCGCGGTGTCACCGAGCGGCGTCGTCGGCGCGAACCAGGCAAAATCGATGCCCTCGGGAGTCGCGAGTGCGGACTGCGCGGCCGCAACAACGGGAGCGGTGCTCGACACAAACACGCTGTAGTTGCCGCTGGGAAGGTCGGTCAGTGCGACGTCGACCACCTCGCCCGCACTCACATCAACGCTCAAGTCTTTTTCGACGCTTCGCACATCGCCAACGACTCGAACCGAGACCGTGGCGTCTTGACTCGGCGCGAGAAGCCGGACGGTCGCCGCTCGGTCGGCACCCTCCCCCGACTCCGCCGCGGAAATCGAGGCATCGACGACGAGCCCGGGAATGACGAGCTCGGTCGCCGGCGGAAGACTCGGAGCGATCGTGTCGGCTCCCGCGAGGGTGATGCCGTTCACCATTGCCGTATCGATTTGAGCTACCACTCGCGCGCCCACACTCACGACGTGAACCACCGGGCGCGTCTCATTCGGCGCGAAACCGGCGAGCGGAACGCTGACCTGGCGACCGGGCTCGACCCGAATGCCGCCGAGGCCCTGAGCTTGAATCGGCCCGTCCGCTCCGAACAGTTCGAGCCGTACCGTCGCGTCGACCTCGCTCGGGTTCGAAAGCACGAGCACGCTCGTGTTTCCGAGCGCAGTAGACCCACCAACGAGCCAACTTTCGGCCGTGGCGGGCACGCACGGCGAGGACACGACTCCGGCGGCGGTCTCACTCGCGATCTTCTGCACTTGCGTCGCAACGAGTGGCGCAGCCTCGGCCGGCGCGGTGAGGACCACTCCGCCACTGTTTTGCTGGCCCGAGGACTCTGGCAGGAGCTCGGTTTCGGTTCCCTCGCTGCGCAAAACGCGCGCATCACCGACGACCGAGATGGCGTTCACGTCCGCTGAATCGGCACCCACCGTCTGGAATCCGCCGCTGCAGACCAGCTGTTGCCGCGCGGCGGACGGGGCAACGGTGACGGCAGGTGGCACGACGCTGAAGGCGGGCCACGGGACGAGGCCGATGCCCGCGGCCACGATTGCTGCCCCGGCGATTCCGGCTACTCCGGTGGCGATTCGGCCGCCGGTCAAGGCGATTCCCCGAATAGTTTCGCCACGGGT
>DATGWF010000064.1:0-19667 GCA_035299585.1 Microbacteriaceae bacterium | reverse complement strand
CCCGCCGCTCAGGTCGGACTGGCCGAGCTGTCGGTGCTCCCTGAGCATGCCGAGCGTCTCCGTACCGATCTCGAAGCGCGCGGATGGAGGATCACCGGATGAACGCTCGCGTTGTCGCTGTCGACGGACCGGCAGGGTCCGGCAAGTCGAGTGTGTCTCGCGCTGCGGCGGCGGAACTCGGCTTTGCGTTTCTGGACACGGGTGCCGCGTATCGCGCACTCACCTGGCTCGCCTTGGAACGCGGCGTGCCGTTGCTGCCCGAGGCGGATGAGGACGCGGTGCTCGCGCTCTTGCCCGGATTCGATTACCGCATCGGCCTGTCTCCGAACGAGCCGAACGCGGTGCACGTGGGTCTGACCGACGTGACGCAAGCCATTCGCGAAGCGCGCGTTGCGGCGAACGTTTCTGCTGTGGCGCGCATCGCCGGGGTTCGCGACTACTTGGTGGCGATGTATCGACGGACCATCGCCGACTGCACGATGCCGGGAATTGTCGTCGAGGGCCGTGACATCACAACCGTTGTTGCCCCACACGCCGAGGTTCGGGTGCTGTTGACAGCACGGCCCGAGGTTCGAGCCGCCCGCCGTGCCGGTGAGAATGGCGGGTCGGCGGAGGCCGTCGCCGTGGCAATCGCTGAACGTGATTCGCGCGATTTGGCGAACGCCGACTTCATGACGCCGGCGAATGGCGTGACCGTGCTCGACACGTCAGATCTGAGTTTTGCCGAGTCGGTGGCGGCCCTCGTCGACCTCGTGAACGCTGCGTAGACGCTCTACATTTTGTAGAATCAGTGAGCGAGGGGGCCGGAGTGTCTCCGAGAAAGGGATGCCGTGCACATTCGACTCGTTGGAGCACTCGCCTCCGCAGCACTCTCAACCATCGCCCTGAGCGGCTGCAGCAACGTGAACCCGATGGGAATGATGGAGCAGGTCATCGGGACGGCGCAAAGCGCATACAGCGCGAGCGACCTCATGTTTGCGGCGATGATGATTCCTCATCACGAGCAAGCCCTCACGATGGCGGACCTCGCGCTCAACATCTCGAAGAATCCGGAAATCACCCACCTCGCGACCCACATTAAGGATGCCCAGCATCCCGAGATCGCGCAGATGCGGGGCTGGCTCGAGGCGGCCGGTCAACTGGGCATGCTGGATATGCCAGGCCACGATCACGGTGCGATGCAAGGCATGCTCGACGACGCGGCCATGTCGGCGCTGAGTGCTGCGACCGGTTCCGCGTTCGACAAGCTGTTCTTGCAGGGGATGATCGCCCACCACGAGGGCGCCCTCGTCATGGTCGACATGATTAACGGGTCGACCAACGCCGAAGTGACGGCACTCGGTGATTCAATCCGAACCACACAGCAGGCCGAGATTGACGAGATGAAGTCCTTGCTCGCGAAGCTTGGCTAACTCAGCTTGACAACGGTTCAAGCAGGCGACGCTCGAACCGTGCGTCGGGGCTGAATGCGGCGAGAGCATTCTGGAGCTCGTCTGCAGCCTCGATGACGGCGCCGAGCTCGGTGGTTTCGAGCAGTGCGTCAATGATGAACAGTGCATTCACGGTCGAGTCGGTCAGCCGGGTCTCAATGGACTGGCGCCAATTCCAGCGTCGGCATGTGACACCGAGATCGTGCGTCCAGACGACTTCGCCGACCTCGGGGTGCTCGATCTGACGGGCGCCGTCCGCGACAATCTCGAAGGGTTCGTCTCGTCGAGCGCGGACGAGGCGAGGAGCGCCAACATAGCGGTCGGCGTCCTCGCCGCCCAGGGGGAGCAGGTGGCTTACGGAGATCGCGTTATACGTGTCGGTGATGCGGTCGATGCGCGGCAGTCCGGAGTCCACCCTGCGGACGAGCGCTTCGATGCTGGGGCGGGTGCGCTGCGGTTTCGCCCCGAACGCGCGGTATGCCTCACGCCAGGCGGCGAGTTCGGGGAGCTCTTCGGCGGCGATGCCATTCTCGAGTCGTGCAAGGGCGCTCGCCTCCGCGGCCTCGAGGAGCCAGTCGCTCTGCTGGTCGCTTGGCCCCGGTTCGAGTCCTGTCGCCACGATGAGCAGGGCGCGGTAATCAGGACGCAACGCCCAGACCTCATTTGAAACGCTCGCCTCAGCGAGAAGGTCGTTGATGCGGGGCATGTGCGGCTCCAGGGTGTGTGGCGTGAAGTGGCGGCATAGACTCGGCGCATGCAGTGCGCGCAATTCATCTTCAAGCCTGGCACGTATGACACCGAATTCCACGAACTCGACGAGGCCATCGCCGTGTTCGCTCGCAGCCTCCCCGGATTCGTCGGCAACGAGACGTGGCTCTCCGCCGACGGTGAGCGGCGCAACGCTATCTACTACTTCGAGGACGAGGCTTCGCTCAAGGAACTTGCGCGGTTCGACCTGCACCGCGTTGCGAAAAAGAAGAACCAGAAGTGGTACGACGGGCACGTCGTGGTGGTGTCTGAAGTGAGCCATCACTATGGCGACGGGCGCATTCCCCACGTGCTCCGCGATCGGGCCGAATCGGCGTAATCACTCCCGTCGACTACCCTGGACAGGTGAGTGAGCAAGACTTCGAAGACCAGTCCGAACTTGAGGCCGATTTTGTCGACCGACTCGACGCCGTCGATGAGGAGTTTGCCAACCAGCAGGCAGCGACCCTGCGTGCAGGTCTCGAGGCCTACGACCTCGACGACGAAGACTTCGAGCTACTCGAGTCGGACTTTGCCGACAGTGACGAGCCACTGCTGCTTCCCGCGCTACCGGTCATCGCAATCGTCGGCCGGCCGAACGTGGGCAAGTCCGCGCTTGTCAATCGCATTCTTGGCCGCCGCGAGGCCGTGGTCGAAGACGTTCCGGGTGTCACCCGCGACCGCGTGAGCTACAAGGGTGACTGGCTCGGCCGCAAGTTCACCCTCGTCGACACCGGCGGGTGGGAGCCTGACGCGAAGGGCATCGATGCCTCGGTCGCCATGCAGGCTGAGGTCGCCATCGATCTGTGCGACGTCGTGCTGTTCGTGGTGGACGCCATGGTGGGCGCCACATCAACTGACGAGCACGTCGTCAAACTGCTGCGCAAGACCAAGAAGCCCGTGTTCCTCGTCGCGAACAAGGTTGACGATCCGCGCCAGGAGCCCGAGGCTGCGGCGCTCTGGAATCTCGGCCTGGGTGAGCCGCGGCCAGTGAGCGCGCTGCACGGCCGCGGTGTGGCTGACCTGTTGGAGAACGTGTTCAAGGTGCTCCCCGAGGAGAGCGCGGTCGCCAAGCGTGAAATCGGTGGCCCACGCCGAGTCGCACTCGTCGGTCGCCCGAACGTGGGCAAGTCGAGCCTGCTGAATAAGGCTGCGCGCGAAGAGCGAGTGGTCGTGAACGAGCTCGCCGGAACGACGCGTGACCCCGTCGATGAGCAGATTGAAATTTCCGGCAAGGTGTGGCGCTTCGTCGACACCGCCGGTATTCGTCGCCGAGTGCACATGGCAAAGGGTGCCGACTTCTATGCCAGCCTGCGCACGCAAGCGGCACTCGAGAAGGCCGAAGTGGCGGTCGTGTTGCTCGACGTGACCGAACCGATCAGCGAGCAGGACGTGCGCATCATCGACATGGTGCTCGAATCCGGCCGCGCGCTGGTGCTCGCGTTCAACAAGTGGGATTTGCTCGATGATGACCGTCGCCGCTACCTCGAGCGTGAGATTGAACAGGATCTCGCGCATGTGGCGTGGGCGCCGCGCGTGAACATTTCGGCGAAGACCGGTCGCCACCTGGAGAAGCTGGTTCCGGCGCTCGAGCTTGCGCTCGAGTCGTGGGATACCCGAATTCCGACGGGCAAGTTCAATGCCTTCTTGTCGGAGCTGGTGGCTGCGCACCCGCACCCGCTTCGCGGTGGCAAGCAGCCGCGCATCCTGTTTGGCACGCAGGCGGGCAACCGGCCGCCGACGTTCGTGCTGTTCACGACGGGCTTCCTCGACCCGGGCTATCGCCGATTCATTCAGCGCCGCCTCCGCGAGGTGTATGGCTTCGATGGCAGCCCGATCGTCATCAATATGCGTGTGCGCGAAAAGCGTCAGCGCTAGCCCCCGGACGCCTTCAGTTCTCGTCGCTCGCTGGCGGGAGCCGAGCGGATGCGCTCAGGCTTCGACTTCGACGTGCGGCGATGAGGAATTGCACGCCCAGGGTGACACAGGCGATGACGCCGACGACGAGCGCAACCGCCGGCCATACATCTGCGAGCAGGCTCTCGTGATACTTCGGGTCGGTGTCGGCGCGGATGCCGTTTCGGTAGGCCGTTTCGCTAACTGCATTGAATACCCAGCTCGCGGAGAGAATCCCGATGAGCGCACATGCAAATAGGCCGAAGCTCGCCGCCTCGAGAGCTTCCCAACGAAGGCGCATCAGTCGCCTCCATCGGGGTTGCAACGTTGCATAACCATCTCAGCGTCCAACACGAGCGGCCTCACTTGTGCTGGGGACGATGACGGCCTCCACTAAGGAGCCTGGCGTTTTGTAAATGCTCAATCGTCGCCTTTCGTCGCGGAATTGGGCAGACCGTACCGAATGCTCACGGGGTGCGTCGGGCGAGCATCAACATTGGCCCGCATTCGGGGCCGAGGCTCCGAGTGCAGTTATACCCCTGGGGGTATATAGTGGAGGGGTGAGTTCATCCCATCGCTTGGTCGTGGTCGGAGGAGTCGCCGGCGGCATGAGTTGTGCTGCTCGCGCCCGCCGCCTCGACGAAACCGCCGACATCATCGTGCTCGAGGCCGGCCCGGTCGTATCGTTTGCGAACTGCGGCCTGCCGTACTTCGTGAGCGGCGAGATTGCCGACGAATCCAGCCTGCTTTTGCAGACGCCGGAATCACTCCGCGCCAGCCTGAACCTCGACGTGCGCGTCAACCACACTGTCCTCGGGATCGACACCGCGGCGAAAACTGTCTCGGTCGCCGGGCCCGGCGGGACCTCACAAATCTCGTACGACTCGCTCGTCCTCTCTCCCGGATCCGCGCCGATAGCACTCGGCGTACCGGGGGAAGAATCACCGCGGGTGCGTCGGCTCCACACGGTCGAAGACGCCCGCGCCATGCGCGACGCCGTCGAGCACGGGGTGCGCCGGGCCGTCGTGATCGGTGCAGGATTCATTGGGCTCGAAGCCGCCGAAGCACTCGCCCACCGCGGCATCGAGGTGCACATCGTGCATCGCGGCAGCCACATCCTCTCGCCATTCGAACCCGAGCTGGCATGGTGGCTCGAGCGTGAGGCAGAGCGCCTCGGCATCGCCCTGCATCCCGACGTGCGCGTCACCGAAATCGAGTCGGGCGAACGCCACGACACGGTCCGGTTGTCGCACGGGAGCCCCATCGAGGCGGACCTCATTGTGCACGCCATCGGTGGCCATGGAAACGTCGCGCTTGCAGAAGCGGCCGGAATCGACACCGAAGACAACGCCATCGTCGTGGACGCGCACGGTCGCACGAGCGCGCCGCGTGTGTGGGCCGTCGGGGATGCTGTGCTCAAGATCGATGCGACCGGCTCCAGGCGCCCCGTTCCGCTCGCCGGTCCAGCCAACCGAGAAGGTCGGCTCGTTGCGGATGCCATCTTCCGGCCCGAATCGGCCCGGCCCCTCCCGAACGTCGCGGCGACCGCGATCATTCGCTTTGGTGAACTCACGGCCGCGATGACCGGCGCAAACAGTGCCCGGTTGGCCGAACTCGGCATCGCATTCGAAACCCTTCATGCGCACCCGAATCAACACGCCGGATACTTCCCCGGTGCCAGTGCGGTGCGTCTCACGGTGCACTTCGATCCGAACTCCGGCGAGCTGTTTGGTGCTCAAGCGGTTGGCACTGAGGGCGTTGACAAGCGCATCGATGTCATCGCGACGGCTATGCGCGGCGGTCTCAAGATCGACGACCTCATCGATCTTGACCTCGCCTATGCCCCGCCGTATGGCTCGGCGAAAGATCCGGTCAATCTGGTCGGGTACGCCGGGCAGAATGTGCTCACCGGTCACCTCCGACTCTGGCACGCCCGCGACTGGGTGGATGAGACCGCGGATGCGCTCGTCCTCGACGTGCGCCGGCCAGACGAGTGGAATACCGTACGCGTTTCGGATGCCGTGCTGATTCCGCACACCGAGTTGCGCGACCGACTCGACGAGGTGTGCGAACTCGCCGCCGGGCGAAAGGTGCGCGTGTTTTGCCAGTCGGGCGTGCGCTCAGCGATTGCTCACCGCATCCTTGTGGCCGCTGGCCTGGATTCGGCGTCGCTCTCCGGCGGGATGCTCACGATCCGTGCGAGCGGCGTGCCCGTGATTGTTGGCGAAGGAGGAAACCCATGAGTGAATCCCGTGAGCGCGAGGAGGCGCAAAAGCGAGTGTTGAACCGGTTGCGTCGCGCGAGCGGCCAATTGAACGCGGTCATCGCCAAGGTTGAAGAAGGCGGCAATTGCCGCGACGTCATCACCCAACTTGCTGCCGTGAGTAGCGCCCTCGACCGTGCCGGCTTCGCCATCATCAGCACGGCGATGCAGGAATGCTTCGCCACCGGCGACGGCCCGCACGGCGAATCCGTCGACGATCTCGAAAAACTCTTCACCATGCTCGCCTAACCGAAGGACAAATTCATGTGTTCACCCGTGACCTGCAAGGTCTGTAAGAAAACCACTTGGGCTGGCTGCGGCCAGCACATTGCCTCGGTCAAGCGTGGCGTGCCAAAAGGGCAATGGTGTGACGGATCCCATACGGCCGAGGAGATTGCGGCCGCCAAAGGCCCAAGCTTGTTCGCCCGACTGTTCAAGAAGTAACCCGACCCCAAACAAGGAGAATCACATGTGCTCACCGGCACCCTGTTCATGCGGCAAGATCACCTGGTCCGGCTGTGGCGAACACATCGAATACGCCAAGTCGCAAGTCCCCGAAGGCCAGTGGTGTGACGGCAATCACGACGCCGCGCACTAGTCTGAGAGCGTGCTGACCCGCCTGTTCTCCGTGTCTCGGCCGGTGCTGTGGATCAACACCATCGGCCCCGGAGTGGTGGGCATGTGGCTCACCGGCACACTGTGGGACAGCGGCGCGATCGCACTGCTCATCTGGTTGACGTTGCCGTTCAATCTGCTGATTTACGGCATCAACGACATTTTCGACCGCGACACCGATCAGCTCAACGAGCGCAAGGGTGGCTATGGCGGGGCGCGCATCGTCGAAGGCGACGTCCGTCTGATTTGGTGGGGTGTCGTCATCACCAACCTGCCGTTCTTGGCGTGGTTCGCGACGCAGTATTCGGCAGAGACCCTCGCCTGGATTGCCGCCTACGTGCTGGTGTTCGCGTTCTATTCGATGCCTCCGCTGCGGTTCAAGGCGCGCCCGTACCTTGACGCCCTGAGCAACGCCGCCTATGCACTCCCGCTTGCCATCGTGCCGCTCGCTCTGGGCCGGGGGCCGGTTTGGCTCGTGGTCATTGCGGTGATGGCGTGGAGTATCGCCAAACACACCTATGACGCCATTCAGGACATCGCGGAAGATTCCGCGGCGGGCATCCGCACGACGGCCGTCGCGCTCGGCGCCCGCGGTGCGCTCGCATGGGCGGCGACGTGGTGGCTGGTCGCGAGCGTCTGCCTCGGGCTCGTGAACGTGTCCATTGGAATCGCGAACGCCGGCTATGCGGCCGTGTTGGTGTGGATGTTGTGGCGGGAACCGAGTGCAGCTCGGGCGCGCTGGCTCTACCGCTTCTCAGTTGCATACCCGTATGTGGTCGGGTCGATTGCCGGTTCGCAGCTGACGCTCGCCATTTTCTTCGGCTGGTACGCGCCGTGACCGTTCAGGCCAAACGTATCGTCGTCGTGGGTGCCGGACTCGGTGGGCTGACTGCCGCCGCTCTCCTCGCTCGAGCCGGACATGAGGTGACCGTCATCGAGGCCCACGACTGGGTTGGCGGCAAGTCCCGCCGAATCGAAGTGGCCGGACAGCGAATCGACACCGGCCCGTCGCTCGTGACCTTTCCGGCGGTATTCGACACCCTGTTTGAGCGTTACGACGCTCTCGGCGCCCGCGCGTCCCGGTTGAGCGCCGTCGACGCTCGCCACATCGCCGGCCTCGAGCTCGAGCGGCTGCCCGAGGTGGGTCGTTACGTTTTCGGCACCGAGACGGTCGACCTCCCTGTCCCGGACGACCACCCGTGGTTTCCGGCGTGGCAGCGATTCGTTGCCGAACATGCACCGTTGTCCGGCGACGTCGTTACGTTGCTCACTTCTCGGCCCCTCGACCCGTGGGCGCTTCCATCGGCCGCCCGCTTGCTGCGCCGATACGGTGCGCGGCTCAGCACTCGCGCCTACCTGGATGGTCTTGATTGGATGCCCGATGGGCTTCGGGAGGTCATCGCCATCCACACGCTCAACGCGGGTGTGGCGCCGGAGCACACTCTCGCCCTGTACGCCTCGATGCCGGCCATGATGGCCGTCGATGGTATCTCGGTGCCGCGTGGCGGTGTGAACGAGATTCCGCTCGCGCTTGCTCGACTGTCTGAACATGCCGGCGCGACCATTCGCACCGGCGTTTCCGTCACCGCGGTCGAGCGTGGGCGGGTGTCCACCACCGCGGGGGAGATGCCGGCCGACATTGTCGTTTCGGGAGTGGACACCTCCATCATCGACGGCTTGCTCGGCCGCCCGGTCCGTCGCCCCGAGCAACTCTCGTGTTCCGGTGTCGGCGTCTTTGTGGTGTTCGAGGAGCCACTCCCCGAAGACACGGTGACCCATTCGGTCGTGATGCCGAGCGACCCGGCCGCATTGCACGCCTCGCTCGAACGCCGCGCGGAGCCGGGCGAGACGATGGCCTTCGTCAACTACTACCGGCCGGGCCACGTGTATCCGAACGATCACGCCACGGCGGCCATCCTGTTGACCGCTCCCGCGAACGGCGAGCGGTACGACCTCGATTCGCCGTTTGTCGCGCGCGAATTGGAGCGCATCAGTGCGGCGCTCGGGCTCAACCCGACGTTACGTGAGCGCATCGCCGAACACGTCCTGTTCGATCCGGAGTATTTCTCTGAGTTCGGTGCGGCCGGTGGCGCGCTCTACGGCCGGCGTCGACCGCTCTGGCAGAGCGGCCCGTTCCAGCGGCCCGGGTATCACTCGGTTACCCGACCGTGGCTGTGGCGCGTCGGCGCATCCGTCCACCCGGGTGGAGGCATCCCGGCCGTTCTCGGCGGGGCGATGAACGCCACCGAGCTCCTGCTGAAGCGAATTGGTGTCGCGTCGGCCAGTTGAGGCGACGCACACCGCACGGATTGTCCGGTAGGCTTACCGAGTTGCCGCTTGCGGTGACGGGCTGTGGCGCAGCTTGGTAGCGCACTTGACTGGGGGTCAAGGGGTCGCAGGTTCAAATCCTGTCAGCCCGACAAATGAAAACCGCGGAATATCGGGCCAAACAGCCTGAAACGCCGCGGTTTTCGTTTTGGATCGGTAGGCCAGAAATGCCACGAAATCACATCGTTTGCAGTCCTGTTTAGGACAAAACTAGGCCAAGAATGTAGCCGTGGCCTAAATCCGGACCTATGCTCGCCGTATGCGCACAACTAAGCGGGGGCGGTTGCATGGGACCATACGCGAGCGTTCGGGCGGTTTTCAGCTACGGGTGTCGTATGGCGGCCGGCAGCACACGGTGGGGACGTACGGGGACCTACAAGCGGCTGAGCGCGAGCGGGTCGCGGTTTCGGCCGCGATCAACGCCGGGACCTACGTCCCTGGGGTAAAGCTGCGAGAGGGTTTGCCAAAGGGGGCAACGCTTGACGCGCTCGCCGCAGAATATCGCCGGGTGCACAAATACCGGGGTCGCTCACTCAGTCCGGACCTAATCGAGACATACGCAATGTTTGTTCGCCGTAGTCCGTTCAGGGAAACCCCGGCCGCAGCAATCACGCCGGCAATGGTGGAAACGTGGTACGCCGGCCGCGTTGAAGCCGTCGAAGCGAATCAGCGAGCGCGGGCAAAAGGCGAACCGTTCCCGGAACCGACAAACAAAGCGACAACGCTGAACCAATTGACGGCCGAATACAAACACCTACGAACCCTTATGGCGTTCGCAGAGTCTCGCGGGCTGCGCCGGCCGGACACGAACCCCTGTCAAATCGAAGGGGCACAAACGTATCGGGCGAAGCAACCGCCAGCCCCCACGGTCGCAGAGTTTTGGCGAATCATCGAAGCAACCCCGGACCCTATGCACCGGGCCGCATTCGCACTACAGGCGGCTATAGCCATTCGCAAGGGCGAGCTAGCCGGTTTGCAGCGCAGGGATCTCACAATCGAGCATGACCCGGACGGGACCGCATGGCTGCGCGTTCGGATCGAGCGGGCAATCCACTGGGGCAAGGCGGGGGCTTGGGATATCGGCACGCCAAAGACAGAGGGCAGCGAGCGCGAGCAATACGCCGAACCAGAGTTTGCCGCAGTGTTTCTCGAATGGTTTGCACAACAGCCGCAGATCGGTCCTGAATCGTTTGTGTTCACTCGAAGCAACGGCAAACCGCTGGGGCGCAATACGTTGCGCAGGGCGTGGGAGAGCGCCTGTGCGCTCGCCGGGGGACACTGGCGTATGCATTCGTCCCGGGCGACCGTACTCACGGCATTCCGCGAGCGCGGGGCAGACTTTAGGCAGATACAGGCACGGGGTGGACACTCGACGGTGCAAGCGGCACTGAGATATCAGCAACCCGCCACGCTCGAATCTCAGAAAAAGTTGCTCAAACCGCGCTAAAGGCGGTGCGTGAACCCTGCCCTAGTGGGGAAAAATCAAACCTTCAAGTATTGGTTGAGACACTTTTGAGCCGCCAAGCAAGGAAGATAGTTTTTCGGCCCTGAACTGGGCTTTTCTTTGCGAATCGAATACGCGTTCACAGCAACCCACCAACTTGCCCACAGGCTCTCGAAGGTTTTGAACTACAAGCGTGTAATTCGTCCACACGCTTATCCACAGGCCCGAAATGTCGGGGGCTAGCGTGGTTTTTGGGACGCAAAGTGCGTCACCTTGTCGCCTTGTGTCACTTAGATATGAGAAACCCCCGAACCGGGTGCAACCGGCCGGGGGATAGACAATCCGCGCTAAACGAAAGGTCAGAGTAATGCTATCTGACGCAGTATCGGCGGCAAACAAAAAACTTGCCGCGCAGCATAACTATCTGAGCGTTCGGCAAACGGCCGAACTTCTCAACACGCACCCGAACACAATCCGCGGGTGGATCGCCACAGGCAAACTCAGGGCGTACCGTTACGGCGACCGGCTAGTGCGAATCAACCCGGCCGATCTCGACGCAATGCGCGAACCATACTCGCCAATTGACTGGCAGGTGTGGGCATGAATCAGTCACGAATCAAAGTGTTCGTATCGGACCGCGACCAGAGCAAAGCAATCTGGGGGGCGACAGAGCTGGCAAACGCGGGCGACATCGTTGAACTATGTGTGCGCAGCATCGAGCCAATTGACTACCGGCTGGCCTTGCAGGGCGCAGAGTGGGCCGGAATGTTCCCGTGGTATCGCCCCGAATTGCATTGGCAAATCACATCGGGAAATGCCGCAGCTAGGGCACACTGGCGCGAACTACTCGATGCGCTCGCCGCAGCCCACTCGAAGGCGGTAACGGCATGAGCGGCCGGCAGATCCTTGTCACCCCCGCAGCAACGGTTCAAATGAAACGGCAGCGTTTTCTCGACGCTGAACGAATCCTGCCCCGTGGGGTAATCACATCGTTTGTGGGGCGTGGGGGTGAAGGCAAAACAGCATTCGCACTCGACATCGTTGCCAGAATCACCACAGGCACACTCGAAGGCGAGCTATTCGGCCGCGCAGGAAACGTTCTGATAATCGCGCCAGAGGACGACAAAGCAACCCAGCTAGTCCCGCGACTCAAAGCGGCCGGGGCCGATCTCAACCGGGTCGCATTCATCGAAGGCAGCGTGACAGAGTCTGACGGGTTCACCTTCTCCGATAGCCCGACTCTCGGGGTGGACCTGCCACAGATAGCGGACGCGCTCACAGAGTGGGGTGCAACGTTGCTCATGGTGGACCCGGTCACGGCCACAATGACAGGGGACCCGAACAAATCGCAGGACGTTCGCCGCGAACTAGCGAGGCTCGACGCATTAGCAAAGCGACTCGACATAGCCGTGCTGAGCATTTTGCACGTTCGCAAAGGCAAGGGCGGCGACCTGGCGGACCGCGCGAGCGGATCCCACGCATTCCGGGACGTAGTCCGGTCATCGGTCCAATTCGCTACGGACCACGAAACCGGCCGCCATATCGCCACACTCGAGAAAACGAACTACTCAGGCAACAGCGGAAAATCCTGGGCGTTCAGTCTCGAATCGGCGACCGTCGAAGGCGACAACGAAACGCTAGAGACAATCCGGGTTCAGCACCACGGCGAAAGCATGGTGAGCGTTGCCGATCTCATGGCGGACCCCGGCGATCGCAGCACGAACCAAAGCGCAGCGGAAACAATGTTGCGGACCATGCTCGAACCCGGCAGCCCCGTGGCATATCGGGACATCGTGGCGGCAGCTCGCGTCGAAGGGCTGAGCGAATCAGCCGTGAAACGGGCAGCCGAACACGTCGGGGTAATCAAGGATCGCAGCGGTTTCGGCGGCGGCAGTCACTGGCAGCTAGCGACCTAAACGGCGACAACAGAGCGGGCGGCATTCACTGGGTGTCGCCCGTTCAGGTTACGTTTGACTTAATCGCAATGCTTCATAGGGGGAAAAATGCGTAAGAGACTTGCCAACCTATTCGAGGCCCGCCCTATTGCTTGGATGTGGCTAATTCATGGCACTGGGTTTGTGATGCTGTGCCTAGTGATTGGAATTCCGGTAGTCGGGCAACTGGCTTGTCTTTCGGCGTTGGTCATTGCGCCAATCGTTTCCGTAAAGGCCGTGCGGAAGAATCGCGTAGTGAATCCCAAGCCGGACAAACCGCGAGAGCCTCGCAAGGTTCGAACGGCCGGACCTCGTATCGTTGCGTCAAATTCTCGAAATCGGGTGAATGCTGTTCAGGTTGGTTTCCGGGAGCTCGAGTGGGGGACGCCTTCTGAGACAAGTTCAAGGCCGCAACTGTATTCCTACAAATGGAATCTTTCGACACGGCCGGAAGTGGGCGACTGGGTTATCGTTCGCAACCAATATGGGACGAAGTATGCCTACATCCATGAGCTAGGCGCGGGGCCTGAAGCGGCGGGTTATGAATTGAAGCCCGTCCATGGTCATATCCCTGCTGCACAGTACGAGGCAATGGTTCTGTCTTGGCTTGCAGTTGCGGCTGGGAAGGCAGGCGTCGGGGACAGCTCCAACGCTCAGACGCCAAAAGGCTTTCCATCCGTTCCCCCTTTGAAAGGTCGCGCTGACGCAGAGAAGGCAGACGAATACGGCGATCGGTGGTGGACTTTATATCGAACGGCAAAGCAGGTGGGGCGGCCGAAAGACGAGATCGAGGCTTTCCGGGTAATTGCAAAGCGATGGTACGAGATCCGGGACTCAAAGTTATAGGTGTTGCCTCATTCAGTTCGTTCCGGTCATCATCCAAGGTGACCTAAACGAACGGAATGGCGGGCCATGCTTGAAACGTTTGAAAAACACAGCGAAAAAATCGGGGCATGGCTGGGTGGGGTCCCTTGTGGTCCACCAAAAAACGGGTGTTAGCCCTGGGGGGACACCCCCGGTAGCGGGCGAGCTACGAACCGCCGGAGAGGTCCCTGCGGTTTTTGGCAGGTTCAAAGTGTTGCGATCGGCCGCCAAAGTCTTGAACCCGGCAAAGGGGCGGTGTGCAGTCCGTCCCGTTCGCATGGCCAGAGGGTGCAGGGTAGCCCCCCTGGGTATTTCGCGGGTGTGTGTGCGTGCTAGCCGGGCCGGGCTAAACCGGACTGGGGGAGAGGGGGTCCCCCTGGGTATGACACTCGATCACAACCTATATAGGCCAAAACTAGGACACGGCCGCATGGCCACGCAGTGAGTTCCGCGCCATTACTGGCGTTCCGGGACGTTGTGCCATTGACTGGGGGTCAAGGGGTCGCAGGTTCAAATCCTGTCAGCCCGACCAATTTCTGAGGGTCAGCGAAAGCTGGCCCTTCAGCGTTTGGAGCGAGGTGTCCGGCGGTGATACTCATCGCGAACGTTCAGCAACCCGCGGCGCGAATCCACGGAACGCATTGCCGCGTGCGGCCCTCAACCCTCCCTGTAAGGTAAGAAACAATGCCCCGGTTGGGGGACAAAGGGAGGAATTTCATGTCACGCATCCGTCGTGCACTGAGTATCGCATCGGTATCGGCAGTCGTTGCCGGATCGGTGCTTTTGGCCGCAAGCCCCGCGCTTGCCGCGCCGGTCGATATCTACACGAACAACGCCACCTGGTACGCGATTTATGACGACGAGCCCAACATCGACGACATCTACAGCCGCGCTGCCGATTTCCAGGGCTCGGGCCTCACGCTCGGTGGTTGGACTGGCGACGCCCTCGACGGCCTCGCATACTCGACGACCGAGGTCTTTTGGGATGCTGAGGTCGGCGAAATCGCGGACGTCACGTGGATCTCCGGCAATCTTGTGACCGGCGGCCCGGTGATCACCGGTTCATACACCGGCACCTACGCCTACGAGGGTGACTTCATCACCAGCGGCACGGTTACGGCCGAGCTGGTCGTTCAGGGCAGCTTTGCGAAGTGGACTTTCCAGGCGATTTCGGACGACGCGTGGCCGGCTCCCGGCATCAGCGTTACCGGCAACACGGGCGCGGACTCCGACGCCGACTACACGGATGTTGACGGCGGCATAACCATCAACGACGGGCTCACCGGAGACATGATCGTCGGCCTCGCGACGAACGGCTTTGTGAACGCAACCGACGGCGATGACATCTTCTATGTCGTAAACGGCTCGAGCACGCTTACCTTCACTATCGCAACTCTGGACTACAACCCGTGCTCGGCAGACGGCGCTCTCGACCACATGGCGGAATTGGTTCCGACGTTCGCTGACATCTTCGGCACCGACCTCGAGCCGTTCTACAACACCAACTGCTACGGACCGGCACAGCCGAGCGATTCGCTCACGGTGGGAACTGAGGCGGACCTGTCACTCACGTTCGAATCGGGCGAAGGTCTCGACGACTACAACGGTGGAGACAACTGGGCTTCCGACAACTACGCGGACTGGACGCTCGGCGTTGTCAATGGTCTGCCGGATGGCGTCGACTACGAGTGGGTGTATGACGATGACAGCCAGCGCGCTGCGTTGCACCTCACCGGTACGCCGACCGAGTCGGGCACCTTCACGCTGACGGGGTTCACGTATCACACCGACGACAGCTACCCGAACGCGGACGGACTCGACGGCGAAACGCCGTTGCTCTTCTCGGTGGACATTGTCGTGGAGGAAGCCGCTGCAGCGCCGAGCGCCTCGCCATCGGCATCGCTCGCAACCACGGGTGCAAGCATGGTCCCGGCGATTGCGGGCGCATTGCTGCTCGCCGCGGGTGCCGCGCTCTGGCTGGTTCGCCGCCGCACGGCGTAGTGCACTTCGCGGCGTCACCGCCGCAGAGTGTCGTTCAGGGCTCCGGGTAACCGGGGCCCTGAATGCTTTCCCGGCGTCTGAGTCGGGGCCGTTGCGAAATGGTGCCGGAAGAAAGAAAAGTCGAACTCAGGCTCGTTGCCGATCGCGGTTAGGCGTCCCGCGGGGGAATCCCGTACTCCATGATGAAGATTCGAGTTGCCTCGACTCGGGCGGAAATGCCGTCATTGCCGTTGAGGTCGAAGGCCTTGTACACCGAGGTGGCGAGTTGTTCGATGGCCGACACCGTGACACCGCGGCGGCGGGCAATTTCGTTATTGCTATATCCCTGAGCGATCATTCGCAACAGTTCCGCTTGCGTCCGCGTGAGTCGCACCGTGCCACCGGCGCTTGCGCGCGGTGCTGCCGGGCGCGCGGGCGCGGCAATGGTCGGGCTGTCCATGCGGTCATTGTCGCATTGAATTCGATTAAGTACACCTGCAATCAGGGGTTTACTCCCGTTTTTGGGAAAGAAATTCTGGATGCCCCGGCGTAGTCAAGGGGATTGACGCCGCGCAGGCCCTGAGTATCGTCGCCGTCATGAACTCACCTGAGCACGTTTCCCAGACCACCCATGCCGAATGGGGCGCCGGCCGACCTCGGCTGCTGTGGCACGCGGGAATGGCGCGCAAAGAGGTTGCGCTCGGTGACATCGTCACTCGCATTGGGTCTGCACCCGACAGCGAAGTGTGGGTTCCCGGTCTCGAAGAGACCCACGCCATCATCCGCCACGCCGAAAATGACGAATACATCCTGACGTTGTACGGTCGCGGCGAGACGTCCACATACGCCGACCCCGACGCCAATGGCCACCCGCGCGATGTCATCCTGCGAACGGGATCGCAATTGCGCATCGGTGCCCACGAGTTCGTCTTTCAACGAGACGAGCGCGCCGACCATGGCCGACCCCACGGTGGCCGCGAGGGGGGCGAGCTCGAGGTGCAGCCCGCGCAGCCCAGACGGCCAGACTACGCGGCGGGGGAGTCGCCGCACGAGGTCGACGCGATTGAACGTCAGGAGAGCTAGAGCGCATTACGGCCCGATTGTCAACCGGTAGCGCGTTCGAGTCTGCGCGGCTCACACTCGAGGCATCGGGGTCGTCTCAGAGCGATTCGCCCACGACATTCGCGAGGCAAATCGACGAAGGAGTTGCAACATGCTCGAGACCTTTGGCATTGAGGAAGAATTCATACTCGTGGACCGGCGCACTCTCGCGCCCGCTCAGATTGCGGCTGGAGCAATTCGACGTCTGGGCGCACAAACGCAGAGCGGCAACGTTTCGTGCGAGTTTCTGCCATCGCAGCTCGAGCACTCCACTCGAGTGTGCCGCGATGTCTTCGAAGCCGAACGCTGCGTGCTCTCGTTTCGCAACGCCATTGCCGAATGGGCCGATCAGCACGACGTGATTGCGGTGCCGAGTGGGACGCCGTTCCAGGTGAGTTACGAGCCACTCGCACTCCCGCTCGCCCGGTACGAGCAGATTGCAAGCGACGTTGGGCTCATCGCTAACGAACAGTTCATGAACGGAATGCACGTGCACATCGGCATTTCGTCTGCGGAGGAGGGGGTGCGAGTCCTGAACGGCCTCCGCCCCTGGCTGCCAGCGCTCCTCGCATTGAGCACCAACTCTCCGTTCTGGGCCGGTCTCGACTCCGGTCACTACAGTTGGCGCACGATCCAGACGCGGCGGTGGACCACGAGCGGCATTCCCCCGCATTTCACCGATGCCGACGACTATCAGCGCGTGCACGATCGCATGATCGGTGTCGGCGCCACCCAGCACTACAGCAAGACGAACTGGGCCATCCGGCTGTCCGAACCGTATCCCACCGTCGAGGTGCGCGTGTTCGACATGCAGCTCACGGCCCGCGAGGCCGTATCCATTGCGGCCATCCTGCGTGCGCTCGCGAATGCGGCCGCCGATGGGAGACTCCAGAACGCTCCCGCCCGCACGGCAGTGCTCGACGCCGAGCTGTGGCATGCGGCACGCTGGGGCTTGACCGACGGGCTCTACGAGCCCCTTTCCGGAACCCACGCTGCGGCCGAATACGTCCTCGCCACACTCGTCCGAGTGATCAAGCCCGCGCTCGAACGAGATGGTTCGTTCGACTACGTGCGCCCATTTTTGCGCGAGATTGAGCTCGGCGTGACGGGAGCTGTGCGGCAGCGGGCCTCGCTCGCGCAAGGCGTGCCCGCGCTGGGTTCGCTGTATCGCTCGAGCCTCGTGGCGGCATAAGGCCCCGACCCGTGTGCGAGTGACGCACAGCGGAGCGGTGACTGGCACAATGAGGGTATGACCGACGTCGACGTAGACCGCACAGACAATGTTGATGACGTAGCCCCGCGCTCGCGAGCGCTCGCTGTGTGGCTCGTTGTCGGTGGCGCTATCGGGCTTCTCGCCGCGTTCATGCTGACCTGGGAGTCCATTCTGTACTGGAAGGATCCGTCGCAGGGCGCGGCATGCGACCTTTCGCCGCTCGTCAACTGCTCCCAGAACCTCAGTTCGGCCTACGGGTCACTATTCGGTTTCCCGAACCCACTCATCGGCATGATGGCTTGGCCGGTCGTCATCACCACCGGCGTGTTGATGCTTGCCGGCGTCACGTTGCCGAAGTGGTACTGGCGCGGTCTCGCATTTGGCACCATCCTCGCGCTCTTGCTGGTGAGCGGATTTGTGAGCATCAGCATCTACATCCTGCACGTGCTGTGCCCGTGGTGCATGCTCACCTGGTCGGTGGTCATTCCCACGTTCTGGGGCGTCACGTTGTTCACGTTGAAGGAAGGCATCCTGGTCGGCCCGAGTCGCTCGAGCGTGGCCGCAAAGCTGTTCGGCTGGGTGCCCACGCTCAGTTTCGCCTGCTACCTCGTGATTGTCTTGCTCGCTCAGTTGCAGCTCGACGCAATTCCGCGAATTCTGCAGTCCTGGGGGCTCTAAGGCGCACGCTGCATTGCTCGTCGCCGAAGGGGCATCGCGCTGATGTGACCCCTCTCGGGGCCGCGAGCGAGCGGCGTGTGGACGGCGAGTTGGCGCGTCGCGCAATTCGGGTTTAGGCTAGCCAAGGTTAGGCAAACCTAACCCCAATTCGCGGAGGTGTGACCATGACGATGCTCTCAGAGCTCGCCTCGGGCACCTCGGCGTGTGTCGCCTCACTCGACCAGCTCCCCGCAGAGCTCGCTCAGCGCATGCGTTGCCTCGGCTTCGCTCCCGGCGCAGAGGTCACCACGGTTCGTCGTGCTCCGCTCGGTGATCCCGTGGTCTATCGCGTCTGCGACGCCGAAATCTGCTTGCGAGCCTCCGAAGCGCGCCGCATCGAAGTCACCGCGCTGTCATGAGCGGGCACGAGCACCACGGGGGTGGCGGCGGAAGCGCCATCGCGCTCCCTGGCTCCCGCACGATTGCGCTCGTGGGAGCGCCCAATGCCGGCAAGTCGAGCGTCTTCAATCTGCTCACCGGCCTGCGCGCCAAGACCGGCAACTATCCCGGCGTCACCGTCGCTCGAAGCTTTGGCCAGCTGCGCGGCTCGAAGTCCCTCATCGAAGACCTCCCTGGAAGCTACAGCCTCCAGCCGTTGAGCCCCGACGAGCAAGTCGTGGTGGATGCGCTCGCGGGCGAATTCGGGGAGGCGCCCGATGCCCTCCTGCTCGTGGTCGACGCGACCACCCTGCGCCGATCGCTCTCGCTCGTCGCGGATACCCTGCGGCTCGGGCTGCCGACCGCGCTCGTGCTCACCATGACCGATGAGCTTGCCGCTCGCGGGGGAGCGGTCGACACGGCCGGGCTGTCGCGTGCGCTCGGCATTCCGGTTCACGCCGTCGTCGCCCACCGCGGGCTCGGGAGTGACGAGCTGCGCGCCTCGCTCGACACCTTCGACACCTGGGAGCGACCTGCGCTCCTTCCCCCCACCGAGCCGGAGGCGGTCGCCTCCTGGTCGGCCGGCGTGCTGTCGTTGGCGGGCTATCGTGCCGCTGGCATCGACGAGCGTACGCGCCGCATCGACCGCGTGCTGTTGCATCCGGTATTCGGCGTGCTCACCTTCTTCGCGGTGATGTTCGGCTTCTTCCAGCTCATCTTCACGGTAGCTGCCCCGGCGCAAGAGGCCATCGAGAAC
>DATGWF010000063.1:0-16344 GCA_035299585.1 Microbacteriaceae bacterium | reverse complement strand
GGGTTCCTTGCCGGTCTCCTTCTTCACGAGCTCGGACACCGCGGGCATACGAGTCGATCCGCCGACGAGGACCACGTGGTCGATGTCGCTCACCTTGATGCCTGCCTCGCGGATGACGTCCTCGAACGGCTTCTTGGTTCGCTCGAGCAAGTCGCTCGTCATGTTCTCGAACTGTGCGCGGGTGAGCGTCTCGTCGAGGTTGGCGGGGCCATTCTCCGTCAGTGACAAATACGGGAGCTGAATGCTCGCCGACATGCCGCTCGAAAGCTCCTTCTTGGCCTGCTCAGCAGCTTCCTTGAGTCGCTGCAATGCAATTTTGTCGCCGGAGACGTCGACGCCAGTGGTCTCCTTGAACTGCTTGATGAGCCAGTCCACAATGCGCTGGTCCCAGTCGTCACCACCGAGGCGGTTGTCACCGGCGGTCGAGCGCACCTGAATGGTGGAGAAGTCGTCGTCCTTGCCGACCTCGAGCAGGGACACATCGAAGGTGCCGCCACCAAGGTCGAAAACGAGAATGAGCTCGTCTTCCTTGCCCTTGTCAAGACCGTATGCGAGCGCCGCAGCGGTGGGTTCGTTAATGATGCGCAGAACGTTGAGGCCCGCGATCTCACCGGCTTCCTTCGTGGCCTGGCGCTCGGCGTCGTTGAAATACGCCGGAACGGTGATGACCGCGTCGGTCACAGTGTCGCCCAGGTATTGCTCGGCGTCGCGCTTGAGCTTCTGCAGAATGCGAGCGGAGATTTCCTGCGGGGTGTACTTCTTGTCGTCGATGTCAGTCGTCCATTTGGTGCCCATGTGACGCTTGACCGATGCGATTGTGCGGTCGACATTGGTGACGGCCTGCCGCTTGGCGGTCTCGCCGACGAGCACCTCGCCGTCCTTGGTGAAGGCGACAACCGAAGGAGTGGTGCGGAAGCCCTCGGCGTTCGCGATGACGGTGGGCTCGCCTCCCTCGAGGACAGATACGACGGAGTTCGTGGTTCCGAGGTCGATTCCGACGGCACGTGACATGAAGGGTCTCCTTGAGGTGACAGGGTTGCTCAAACTTGAGCGAGGTTGACTCAAGTATGACGCGGTGGCGTCAATTGGTCAAGCCGGCGAAGCCAAACTTGAGCCACTGTCACTCAACTTTCAGGATGGGGGTTCGGCTCGAGTTGAGAGCTTTTCCATATTCATAGGAATTGGGTCGAAAGCTCGCTAGCGTTGCACCATGACCGGAATTCCCATGGCGGCACCGAAGGCAAATCTGCGACACGTTTGGTCCTGGGCGCTGTGGGACTGGGGAACGTCAGCGTTCAGCGTGGTCATCACGACCTTCGTTTTCCCGATCTTCATCGTGCAGCAACTCTTCGCGAATGGATCCGGTGACACCGCGGGGCTTGAATCTGCGTTCGCCTGGGCGTTCACCATCTCCGGGGTCATCGTCGCGATATTCGCACCCGTAACCGGTCAGCGAGCCGATCGCTCCCAGAGCACCAAACTCTGGCTCGGGGTGAACACATTCGTCGTAGGCCTCGCGACCATCGGCATGGTTTTCCTCGTGCCCGAACCGAACTGGTTCTTCGTCGGACTCGCGCTCTACCTCGTTGCAAATGTTTTCTACGAGTTCGCTTTCGTCAACTACAACACCGTGCTTGTTCGTATCTCAAATCCCGGCAATATGGGCCGCATCTCCGGCTTCGGCTGGGGGCTCGGGTACGTTGGCGGGATTGTCGCGCTGTTGGTTGTGCTCGTCGGTTTCGTCGGGTTGGGCTCCGGCGGAGGCGTCTTCGGCATCAGCGAGGACGGCCAACTCAACATTCGCATGGCCTTCCTGTTCACCGGAGTCTGGGTCGCGCTCTTCACCATTCCCGTCCTGATTGGGACACCCTCCATGCGAAGCGCCGAGCCCGGCCCGAAGCTCACCCTCGTCGCCTCCTACCGCAAAGTGCTCAGTGACATCGCGCGACTGTGGCGCTCCGAGCGGTCGACCTTCAACTTCCTCATCGCCAGCGCAATCTTCCGCGACGGCCTCGCCGCCGTGTTCACCCTCGGGGCAATCATCGCCGCGGCCGTGTTCGGCTTCGACACCAAGGGCATCATGATGTTCGGCATTGCTGCGAACCTCGTTGCCGGCATCGGTGTCTTCGCGGGCGGTGTGATTGAGGACCGCATTGGCCCGAAGAAGCTCATCGTCGCGTCCCTCATCGGGCTCGTCGTCGCTGGCCTCTACGTCTTCGTATTCCGCGAAGCCGGCGACATCACCTTCTGGATTGGCGGCCTACTGCTCAGCCTGTTCGTCGGCCCCACCCAATCGGCAAGCCGCACTTTCCTCGGTCGCCTCACCACTCCAGGCAAGGAAGGCGAGCTCTACGGGCTCTACGCGACCACCGGTCGAGGCTTGTCGTGGATGACGGGACTCATCTTCGCGATTGTCGTCGGCGCTACCGGCGATACCGCGTGGGGAATCTTCGCCATCGTCGCCGTCTTGCTCGCCGGACTCATCCTCGTGGTGCGCATTCCCGCGCCCGAACGGGTCGGTTCAGAGGTCGAGTGAGGCCGCGGCGGCACGCAACAGCATCCCGACGTGCGCCTCGACAATTGCTTCGCGATCGATGATCGAATCAGCGATGTGGCCGCCGGCTGCATGGCTCCCAGACATCCAAATTGCGGCACCCATCGTCGCCAAACCGATTGACGACGCTCGCTTGACGAGAGACAAGTTGCCGCTCACCAAGCCGAACGGCACCGTGTGCTCATCGAAGGTGATTGGCGTTATGGCTCCCCGTTGAACGTCCCCCACCAAGTGGACCAGGACCCCCATGTTGAAGCTGAACCGGGAGGCCATCTCGTCTTGGAAGCGCGCCCGAAGCTCGGTCGTCACCTCGAGGGACGACTCCGGGAAATCGATGATGACCGAGATGCCGGCGTGCTCTGACGTCCAACTGATTTGGCGGCGAACCCACGACTCGAGTCGCGCGCCCGGAGTTTCCCCCCGCTCAGCAGCCTGCCGAAGGCTCGCAACATAGTCACCGTAGGCTCGCGCGACCGCCTCGGCGATCAAACCGTTGCGGCTCCCGAAATAGTGGTTCACCATCGGGTACGTCGTACCGAGCAGATCACATATGAGAGTCGCGTTGAAGCTATGTGGTCCGGTCTCTGAGAGCTCGTCAATAGTCAGCGCGAGAAATTTCTCCCGGTTCGTCGGCTCCGGGCCGAAACCGCGTGCAATCCAAAAGGCGGCGTCATATTCGCCGCGGGGCGCGTGCGAACGGGCAAGCAAAGCCACGATTTCCTCCATCGATGAGCGCTGCACTCAACACAGCACCTTCGAGTCTTTCATGTCGCTGGGGGAATCCACAGCAACAGATGGGTGTGGCTATCCGCCGACCGAGCCCGCCTCCGTCGCGGATACATCGGCGCGATGGAAGTTCAAGTGGCTTCGAGACGCCGTCGGCCCCCGTTGCCCGTGGTACCGAGACTTGACCTCGGCCGAACCGTAGGGAGTTTCAGCCGGCGAGCTCAAACGGAAGAAACACAATTGACCGATCTTCATGCCTGGCCACAACTTGATGGGAAGCGTCGCCATATTCGAGAGCTCGAGGGTGACATGCCCACTGAAGCCGGGGTCAATGAACCCTGCGGTTGAGTGGGTCAGCAGGCCGAGACGTCCAAGCGAACTCTTGCCTTCGAGACGCGCGGCAATGTCGTCTGGCAGCGTGACCTGCTCAAACGTCGACCCGAGAACAAACTCCCCCGGATGGAGCACGAACGGTTCATCCGGCGCGACCTCAATGAGTCGCGTCAAATCAGACTGATCCTCGGCGGGATCGATGAACGGATACTTGTGGTTATCGAACAATCGGAAGTAGCGGTCGATACGGACATCGATGCTTGACGGCTGCACCATCGACACATCGAGCGGATCAAGTCGCACACGCCCGCGGTCGAGCTCCGCCCGGATATCGCGATCACTCAGTAGCACGCGGTCAGCATACCGCCCTACCGCAGCGCTGAACGGTCATCCCCCGATACAATGAGCTCGCCGCATGGCGATGGGGATGTAGTTCAATGGCAGAACTTCAGCTTCCCAAGCTGATAGCGCGGGTTCGATTCCCGTCATCCCCTCCACTCCCAGCCGCCCCAGTCGGGCCGGCGGCCGCGAGGGCTCCCCGCCCCCCACTCGGGAAATGTGTGGTGAGGCCAGACCGGCGAGCCCGCTCCTGGTCTACTGTCGTGGCGCCCCACCCCGGGCTGACCGACAAAGGAGTTCCCGTGTCTGCCACGTTTGCCTCGCGACTTGCCGTTCTTCTCGTGCCCGGACTGCTTGCCGGGCTTGCGGGATGTAGCCCCACAGCCCCGCCTGAGTTGAAAGCCACTGACGGCCGTGGGCCCATCACGTATGTCCAAGGCAAGGACAACAACGGTGTCGTGCGTCTCATCATCGACCAATGGAACGCGGCACATCCCGACGAGCAGGTCACCCTCAAAGAACAATCAGACAACGCCAATCAGCAGCACGACGACCTCGTCCAAAACTTCCAGGCTCGAAACGCCAACTACGACGTCGTTTCAGTCGACGTCATCTGGACCCCCGAGTTCGCCGCCAGAGGGTGGCTCCAACCGCTCACCGGCGCACTCGCACTCCCCGATCAAGACGCCCTCCTGCCGGCCACGCTGGCGACAGCCACCTACCAAAACACCCAGGTTGCGGCGCCCATCACCTCCGACGGAGGCCTGCTCTATTACCGCAGTGACCTCCTCCCCACTCCACCCAACAACTGGGCGCAGCTGATTGCCGATTGCGCGGTAGCACGGGAACACCACATTGATTGTTATGCCGGACAGTTCGCCCAATATGAGGGACTCACCGTCAATCTTTCTGAGCAGATCAACGGCGCCGGAGGCACCGTCGTCGGCAGCGACGGCATCACCCCGACGCTGCAGAGCACCGAGGCGCGAACTGGACTCGAGCAACTCGTGAGCGCGTTTGCGAACGGCGATATCCCGAAGGCTGCGCTCACATTCACAGAAGAAGACGGGCGGCAGGCTTTCGAGTCCGGCTCGCTGTTGTTCTATCGCAACTGGCCATACCAGTACTCCCTCTCGAGCGGCCCGGGTTCGGCGGTCGCAGGTAAGTTCAGCGTGGCGCCCCTCGTCACCTCCTCCACTCTGGGCGGGCATAATGCCGCTATCTCGGTCTATTCCCAACACAAAGCGACCGCCCGAGACTTCCTTGAGTTTCTGCAAAGCGAAGAGATTCAAAAGAACTTCTTTGTCTTAAAAGCGTCGAACGCTCCGGTCCGAACGGTCGTGTACTCCGACCCCGAGGTCATCGCGGCCGCGCCCTACATGCCCGCACTATTGGCGTCAATCACTCGCGCCGTGCCACGGCCGGTGACACCGTTCTACCCGGCCGTGACCGCGGCGATTCAAGCGAACGCCTTCGCGGCACTCAGCGGAGAGACCCCGATTGACACGGCGCTCGCGAACATGCAAGCGGCTATCGCTGCCGCTACGCAACAGCACTGAGCCAATGATTCCCCGCATGGGCCCTCGACGGCGGTCCACGGTTCTGCTTCTCGGGCCAACCTTCGCCGTTCTCATCATCGTGATTGGCTATCCGATCGTCGCAGCGGTCGTCCAATCACTCAGTGGCGACTCCGGCCTCGACCCGACCACCGGGCGATTCACCGACGGAGGGTTTGTCGGCCTCAACCACTACATCGACTGGCTCACGCAACGGTGCGGTTCGGTCAGCTGTCCGACCGGCAGCCTCGGATCAGCATTCTGGGTGTCGGTCGTCAACACGTTTGGCTTCACCATCGTGACAGTCGCGCTCGAAACCGTGCTCGGATTCTGGATGGCGCTCATCATGAACCGCACCTTTCGAGGCCGTTCCATCGTGCGAGCCGCCGTACTTGTCCCATGGGCAATTCCCACCGCCATCACAGCCAAACTCTGGATGTTCATCTTCGCGTTCGGGGGCGTGGCAAACTCGATGCTCAACTCGAGCATCCTCTGGACGGCGGACCCGTTCTGGTCGCGAGTGGCAATCATTGTCGCCGACGTCTGGAAGACCACACCGTTTCTTGCGCTGCTCATACTCGCCGGCCTACAGGTCATTCCGACAGAAATCTACGAGGCGGCCCGCGTGGACGGTGCTCGAACCGTTCAGCAGTTCGTTCGAATTACCCTGCCGCTCATTCGGCCCGCCCTCATGGTGGCGATTCTGTTCCGGACGCTCGATGCGCTCAGAATGTACGACCTCCCCGCGATCATGACGGGTGGCGGGCCGGGCACGGCGACGACCACCTTGTCCATGCTTGTTGTCGGCCAGATACGGGTCGGACCGAACTCTGCAGCCGCGCTTTCGACCATTACATTCCTCGTCGTGTTCGGTGTCGCCTATCTCTTCGTGCGGTTCCTCGGAGCCAACATCACCACGCGAGGGGCCACAACTGAGCGGGGCACTCGAACGGAGTCCACATCATGACGGTCGCTCGACGTGCCCGCCCGTCGTATCGCGCACGGGTCCGGTCGCTTTCCACAACGGTCCAGGCCGCTTTGCTGCTGGTGTGGTGTCTCGCGCCGTTCTTCTGGATGGTGGCCACAGCGTTCCGCCCCGTCTCCCAGACCTACGATACGAGCCTGTTTCCCGCCGAACCCACCCTCGACAACTTCGCCACGGCACTCTCGACGTCGCTCGGGAACCATCTCGGTCGAGCTATCCTCAACAGCGCATGCGTCGGCGCCATCACCACTCTTGTGGCTCTTGTGCTCGGAATCAGCGCCGCGTATGCCATCGCCCGACTTGAGTTCCGAGGGAAGTCGCTGTGGGCCGGGGCCATTCTTGCCGCGTCAATGTTCCCCGGCGTCGCACTGCTGACCCCGTTGTTCGGGTTGTTCAGCTCAATCGGCTGGATCGGAAGCTACCAAGCGCTCGTGATTCCGAACATCTCCTTTGTGCTTCCACTCACCGTCTACACGTTGGCATCGTTCCTGCGCGAAATGCCCTGGGAGCTCGAAGAGGCAGCCCGTGTCGACGGGTGCACCAGGCGAACGGCCTTCATTCGCGTGATCATTCCGCTCGCCGCTCCGGCGGTGTTCACCACCGCCATCCTCGCCTTCATCGCAAGTTGGAACGAGTACCTGATTGCGAGCTACCTCAGCGACGACCGCACCCAAACGGTGACCGTTGCCATCGCCTCGTTCACCGGATCGCTTCCGCATCAGGAGCCCTACACGGCGATCATGGCGGCCGGCACGATTGTGACGGTGCCCATGGTGGCCCTCGTTTTGCTCTTGCAACGGCGAATTGTCGCCGGGCTGACCTCGGGGGGCGTTAAGTCGTAGCGTCAGGAAGCACGACGCGCATGAATTCCCGGACCGTTTCATCGACACGCACGTCTGCGGGGCGGAGTGGTCGAGTCAGGTACAGGCCCTCAATCCGAGTGAGTCGACTCAGTGCAACATAGGTTTGGCCATTCGCGAACGCACCCGCGCCGAGATCGACAATGGCGCGGTCAAATGACGCTCCCTGTGATTTGTGGATGGTGACGGCCCAAGCGAGACGCAACGGCAATTGCCGAAACGACGCCACAAGCTCGCGTGCGAGCGTCTTCGACGCGGCATCGAAGTGATATCGGTACCGATCCCATTCGGCCGGCTCGACCTCCACCTCCTCGCCGGCGATGCGTACCTGTACCGTCGGCTTCACGGCCGTGACTTCGCCAATGCTCCCGTTCACCCAACGCGGGCCCGAACTGCCCGAAAAGGTGTCGTTTCGCAAGAACATCACTTGCGCACCCACCTTGAGTTCGAGCGACTCATCAGCCGGAGTGGTCCGGCCCCACTCGCCCATCTGTTCCGCTTCGAACGTCGTGCTCGCGCCGCGAAGAGTCGCGAGTTGCCGCTCGTTGGTCCGACGCACCATGTCGTTTCTCGTCGCGAGCGTAATGATGTCGCTGGACGGTACGGGTCGTCGAGCACCGATCTCATTGAGGTGGGCGGCCATCTCAGCGGTCACCATTCCTTGCCGGACAGCGTTCAAGAGCGAGGTGAACCGCGGGTCCGATTGCCGGTGGATTTGCGACAGTTCGACGACACGCATCGGCACATCCCGCCACACCTTCGCATCAAAGAACCACATCGAGGGGTAGTGCTCGGCAAAGTAGGCGATTTCTCCCGGATCGCGCGGCTCGATTGGCGGCAGCTGGTACGGGTCACCAAACATCACCATTTGTGCCCCACCGAACGGCTCTTCACGCTGGCGAGCCATTCGAAGCACGCGGTCAATCGCGTCCATGAGGTCAGCGTTGACCATGGAAATCTCGTCAATCACGACCGCGTCGAGCGCGTTCAACAGCTTGACGGTTGCGTCATTCAGGTCGATGTCCGCGTCCGCAATGACACCGACGGGCAAGCGGAACAGCGAGTGGATCGTCTGGCCTCCGACATTGAGCGCTGCCACTCCGGTGGGAGCACATATGACGATCGATTTGTCGGTGTTCCAGTTCAGATGGTCGAGAAGCGTGGACTTGCCCGTTCCAGCCTTTCCGGTAACGAACACATGTTCACGCGTTCGTTCGATGAGTTCGAAGACGCTCGCTTGTTCCTCGGTCAGGGTGATGGGCACGGCTCTAGACTAGGCGCGTGCGGGAACGTGGGCGGTCAACGGCGGGGAGACGGGCCGCCGTTTGGGCCCTGGGCGCACTGTTCACTCTTTCGGCGACTGCGGGAACACTGTGGGCACTCGCCGGAACCATCTACAGCGCACCAGCCTTCGTCGCCCGCTACCTCGAGTTGGTTTCGAGCGATTCCGTCACGGAGGCACTTCGCATGCCGGGGGTCCTACCCGCCGCATCCGACGACCCGACATCCCCGAGCGAGGATGAGCCCTCGGCGACGCTGTTGCGCCCCGGAGTGATCTCCTCCGGTCCGAGCCACATTCGTATCGTTGAGGACCGGCGCAACGACGACGGTAGCCATACGGTGACCGCCGAGTACGAGCTTGCAGGGTCCGTCCAACTCGCGGTGTACGTGGTTAATCCGGCGCCCGCCGCATTCGGCCTGGTTCCCAACTGGGCATTCCGATCGAGTCCGCTCGCCGAGCTCAACGTCAGTGTGACGAGCGGGACCTCGTTCAGCGTTGGTGGCGAGATTTTCGACATCCGCAACGCCTCGGTGGCACCCAGCGACGGCGGCCCGAGAGTCGGCCGCTATCTCACGCTTGCGCCCGCCGTTCTGCAGCTGAGCTATTCGACCGAGATGGTTGTGGCGACCGAGACGCCTGTCGTCGCGGCCTCGTCCGCTGTGGTTTCGACGAACCTGCTCGTACTGCCGACACCGACCCTGCTCGAACGCGTGCAGAGCAAGCTCGATGGGTTCCTCGCAGACTGCGCCAGGCAGACGGTGCTACAACCCACCGGTTGCCCCTTCGGTTCGGCTGTCGACGACCGTGTCGTCGGTGACCCGAGCTGGTCTCTTGTCTCGACCCCGGCGGTCTCACTCACGCCAGAGAGCGGGGCATTTTCGATGCCACGCTCTCCCGGGTTGGCCCACCTGAGCGTCCCCGTCGAGCGTCTCTATGACGGCACCCAGACGACCATCGAGCAGGACATCGAGTACACCGTTTCCCTCGTCGTGAGCGTGCTTGACGACGGTTCAATTGCAATCCAGTTGCGCTAACGTCCAGCCGTGTCGCGTGCCGCGAGGTCGGCAAGGCGACTGTTGTATGCCTTGAGGTCTGCGTCGCCGGTTCGATCGGCATTGCGATCGAGTCGCTTGGTTTCGCGCTCTTCGGACCGCGACCATTGGATGACAATCGTGAGCGCGAGAGCGAGAATGGGCAACTCGCCAATCGACCACGCGATACCCCCGCCGGTTTGTTGGTCAAGGAGTGCGTCAGTCCCCCACCCCATCGCACCGAACCAATCGGCCGCGAGCAGGCCTGTGCCACTCATGAGAGACACACCGAAGAACGCGTGCACGGTCATTGTGGCGAGGAGCACCACAATCCGGACCGGGTACGGGAAGCGGAACGGGACCGGGTCACTGCCGATCAGTGACTGAACGAACAGGTATCCCGTGATGAGGAAGTGCACCGTCATGAACTCATGACCGAGATGATCCACCATCGCCCAGCGCAACATTGGGGTGTAGTAAAACAGCCAGAGTGACCCTGCGAACAGGAGGGCAGCGACCACGGGATTGCTGATGAGTCGGCCGTACCAGGAGTGCACGGCAATCAGAATCCACTCGCGGGTGCCGCGAGAGCCATCCGTCCGAGCCGCAATCGCACGAAGAGCGAGGGTCACCGGTGCACCCGGAACCAGCAAGATCGGAACCGCCATCGTGAGTCCCATGTGGCCGAGCATGTGCGCCGAGAACAGGTACTGCTCGTACACCGCGATGCCGCCGTTCGTGAAGAAGAACAGCACCGCCATGCCGAGCACCCACAGCACGGTCCGGTAAATCGGCCAGCGATCGCCTCGACGATTGAGCCTCCACACGGCGGCGAGGTAGAAGAAGGTGCCGAACCCGACGACAAGCACCCAAATGATGTCGAGGTGCCACTGCGAGAGATACCGGCTCACGTCCGGCGGGGGTGGAAGCGGTGAGCCCGTGAGTCGCTCGGCGGGAGTGAGCTGGCTCAGGTCTCGGCTTTGCGAAACCGGCGTCTGGGTTCGTGCAAGTGCTGCGGCGAGCCCCGAGGCGAGCCCCATAAAGGCGAGTTCGAGGACGACAATCAGGGCAAAGGTTCGGCCAGTCCGCCCGCTCGACATCCGTGAGATGAGGCGCGTGCGCTGCACGAAGCCGAGAAGTCCGAGCAGCACGAGAGCGCTCACCTTGCCGAGTACAAGCACGCCATAAGGGGTGTCGAGTGCGCCCCAGTTGCCGAGGCGGAGCGCCGCGCTCACGTAGCCCGAGACGGCGACAACGATGAAGCACACGAGTGCCACGGTGGAGTAGCGCGTCAGGACACGGACGCGTTCCGACGCATCGAGCGACGGTCGCACGATGACGAGCGTGACCAATCCGCCGAGCCACACCGCAGCGAAAACCAGGTGGAACCCGTACGCGCTCACCGCGTCGAAGTGGCCCGCGGAGCCGGCAGCATGTCCCTGCTGAGCAATCTGGTAGACAGCCACAAGGGCGAGCAACCCCACACCGAGCAGAGCAAGCTGCTTGCGGAGGGCGAGCGTGAGCGCGGTCACCGCCGAAAACACGAGCGTGACTATGAGCCAGGCTCGGCCAAGTTCAATGTCGGTCAAAAACTGCCAGAGCTGCGCGCCGAACGTCGCGTCGGGCGAGAAGGCCTTGCCGCTGACGGAGACGAAGGTGAGGATGGCGGTGCCCCCAGCACCGAGGGTGACGAGCGCTGCGCCCGCAGCCGCGACGTCCACGGTGCGCCCGTACCCCGCCCGCGCGGGCGCGATTGCCCAGAGCGCAAGGATGAGTGCTCCGAAGAAGCCCGCGAATCCGAGATTGGTGAGCACCGAGACAATCGGCATCGCATACCGAACGAACGGTCCGGGATCTTCGAGCCGAAGCGGAGCCGCGCCGCCCCCGATGGCCAGGCCAATGAAAACGCCTATGGTGGCGAATCCAAGGAGGGTCACCAGACCGAAGACGCGAAGCGGACGCACGCTCTCAGCCTACGCGTTGGGGGAGCGGCGCCCGGGAACGGCGAAGGGCGCCGGCAGTGCCGACGCCCTTCGAGGAAAGCGTGCCTTACTTGGCAGCAGCCTTGAGCTTCGAACCAGCCGAAACCTTGACGCCGTAGCCAGCGGGGATCTTGATCTCAGCACCGGTCTGCGGGTTGCGGCCGGTACGAGCGGCGCGGTGGGTCTTCTCGACTGCGAGCCAGCCGGGGATGGTGACCTTCTCGCCAGCCTTCACTGCGCCCTCGAGGGCAGCGAAGAAACCGTCGAGAACGCGGCTCACAGCAGCCTGGCTCTCACCGGTCGAAGCAGCGATCTTGGTGACCAGGTCAGTCTTGTTCAGCGACATGTGTGTCCTCCTCGGACGCGCTGCCGAGGCAGCAGTTGGATTGAATCTGAGGGTCTCCCCCGTGGTCGTTTGACCGAGTCGAATGTACCAAGACTGGCCCGGATTTCCGGGGATTTCGGGGGATTTCGTGCCGAATTTCTGGCGTGTCGGACCGAAAAAGACGATTTTTGACGCAAAACGACGAATGGACGGCCCAATCGGACCGTCCATTCGCTGAAAGTTTCGCTGTTACCAGCTGGACTTGGTGATGCCAGGAAGCTCACCGCGGTGTGCCATATCGCGGAAGCGAACACGGGAAACACCGAACTTGGTGAGCACGCCACGCGGACGACCATCGATGGCGTCACGCGAGCGAACGCGAATCGGCGAAGCGTTGCGGGGCAGCTTCTGCAGACCGAGGCGTGCTGCCTCACGCTGCTCCGGGGTCGACTTCGGGTCGATGAGAGCCTTCTTCAGCTCAAGACGCTTGGCTGCGTAGCGTTCCACGACAACCTTGCGCTGCTCGTTACGGGCAATCTTGCTCTTCTTCGCCATGCTTAGCGCTCCTCACGGAATTCGACGTGCTTGCGCACCACAGGGTCGTACTTCTTGAGCACGAGTCGGTCGGGGTCGTTGCGACGGTTCTTGCGGGTCACGTAGGTGTACCCGGTTCCCGCGGTCGAACGAAGCTTGATGATGGGGCGAATGTCCTGTTGCTTTGCCATTAGAACTTCACTCCTCGAGCGATCATGTCGGCAACGACGCGCTCAATACCGCGAGCGTCGATCACCTTGATGCCCTTTGCCGAAACGTTCAACGTAATGTTGCGACGAAGCGACGGCACGTAATAGGTCTTCTTCTGCACGTTCGGGTCGAAGCGGCGCTTCGTCCGGCGGTGCGAGTGCGAAATGTTGTGTCCGAAGCCGGGAACGGCTCCAGTCACCTGGCACACTGCGGCCATGGTTTTCCTCCGATACCGATGAGCGGGTGCTCATCCCAAGATCTCTTGTCTGTCGAACCCGCGGGTGCGAATCCGGCGAACTGTGTGGTGGAAGCACACAGACAAAGGGACAGTCTACGTGGAACCGCGGCGTTAAGCCAACTCGCGGCAACTAGGGCAGCGGCCGTAGATGTCGACCGTGTGACTGGGCTCGTCAAAGCCGTGCGCCTCGGCAATCGTGCGCGCCCACACCTCGACCGCATCGGCTCCAATTTCGACGGTGGCGCCGCAGGTCCGACACATGAGGTGGTGATGATGTTCCGAGGTGCACGCCCGATATCGAACCTCGCCGGCTGCGGAGGTGAGGGCGTCAGCGAGTCCATTTTCGGCAAGGTCGGCGAGCGCTCGATAGACGGTCGCAAGACCGATGCGCTGTTCGCTCGTCGCCAAAATGGCGTGCAAATCCTGTGCGCTCACGAATCCGGCTCGGGCCGCCAGAGCTGAACGGACCGCCTCGCGCTGCCACGTGCTGCGCTTCGTCATGCGCGTCGCCGCCCCTTCGAACGGGCTCCAATGGCCCAGGCGGCAAGGTACGTCAGAAAGGCGAGACTCGTGATGAACGGGCTGACCGGAACCGGCCAGGGCAGGGCAAGCAGAATGCCGCCAACCATGCTCAGCATGGCGAACCCGGCAGCGAGCACCGGAACGAGCACGGGCGAACTTGACAGCTTGAGCGCGGCGGCAGCGGGCGTCACGAGCAGGGCGAGGACCAGGAGCGCTCCAATGAGTTGCACCGAGACTGCAACCGCGAGCGCGAGCAGCATGACGAAGCTGATGGACATCGTGCGGAGTTTCACCCCACGGGAAGCGGCCACGTGGGCGTCCACACTCGCAAACAGGAGTGGTCGCCACATGACCAGGAGTGCCACGATGACGGTTCCGGCGAGCACAACGGTGAGGCCGACCTGTTGGTCAGCAATCGCGACAATCTGGCCAGTGAGCAGGCCGAATTTGTTCGCCGAACGGCCGGGAGCGAGCGACAAGAACAGGATGCCCAGACCCAGGCCGAAGGGCATGAGGACGGCCACGATGGAGTTTCGAGCTCGCGCCTTCTCGCCAAAAGCGCCGATGATGACCGCGGCGATGAGTGCACCGACGAGTGCGCCCCCGGAGACACTAGTTCCCAACATGAGCGCGGCGGCAGCTCCGGCAAACGTGAGCTCCGCGATGCCATGAACCGCGAAGGCCATATCGCGGGTCATGACGAACACACCGATGAGTCCGCCCATGAGCCCCAGCACAGCGGCGGCAATGAGCGAATTGTGCACGAGGGAAAGAAGCTCAAGGTATTCAGCCATGGTGGTGCTCCCGACCGTGCTCGTGCGGGTCCTCCGGTGCGCCAACGACGACGAGGCGATCTCCGACCTGTAGGACTTCGATCGGGGTTCCGTACAGTTCGGTCAGCGTCGCCGAGGTCATCACCTCGGCGACCGAGCCGATTCGGTAGCCGCCACCCGCAAAATACAACACGCGGTCGACCATCGAGAGAATCGGCGTGATGTCGTGGGTGACGAGGAGCACGGCGCTGTCGTGATCCGCGCGGCGGCGATTGATGAGGTCCGCGGCGATACGTTGCTGGGTGAGGTCGAGTGACCCGAACGGCTCGTCGCAGAGCAGCACGCAGGGGTCGGCCGCAAGCGCTTGACCGATCCGGATGCGCTGTTGCTGGCCTCCCGAAAGTTCGCTGATGGGAACCCGTTCAAGTTCGGTGGCTCCGACCTGTTCCAGGATGTCGGCGACGGCTCGGTTGCGCTCTCGGGACGGCCACGGGACTCCAAAGCGATTGCCATCGACGGCGAGGCTCACGAGATCTCGAGCGCGAATGGGCGCCCCGTCGCCCGCGGCATAGTGCTGCGGCACGTAACCCACACGGTGCTTCCCCTCGGCGAAGGTGATGCTTCCGCTCGTGAGGGCGCGCTCGCCCAGGATTGTGCGCAGCAGCGTTGTCTTGCCAGCGCCGTTCGCGCCGAGAATCGCGATGAATTCACCCGGCGCAACGTCGAGATTGAGGTCGCTCCACAGCGTCGTTCCACCCACGTCAACACGGGCATTGCGGACACGCAATAGGGGTTCAGTCATGGGAACGTTCAATCTGGGTCACAATCCCGGCGAGCCAGGCGAGATAGCTCGTCCCATCCGGAAGCGACTCTGTCGCTTCTATCACCGGCACCCCGGAGGTCTTGGCCACGTCTCGCAGGGCTTCCGTCTGAGCGCTCAGCTCAGACGCATTGATAGCGAGGATGCTGACGCCACCCTCGGCCAGGACGGCCTGTGCCGACTGCAGGGCAAGGGCCGGAATCTCGTTGCCGTCTTCGACGGCGCGGCTCAGCGTCTCTGGTGTGACGTTCTCAAACCCGGCGTCTGCGAAGAGGTACTCCGGAAGCGGTTCGGTCATGAGAACTGAGTGCGGGCCATGCGCCGCCAACGCGAGCACGCGGGACTGAATCTCGTCAAGGCCGCCGGCGAATGCCGTGAATCGCTCGTTCACCTCGGCGGCGACCTCTGGCCGTGCGGCGCTCATGGCGTCTCGAATGGCGAGCGCCACGGCCCGGACGGTCTCGATATCGAACCAATAGTGCTCATTGTCGTCTGTACGTGCGGTCAGATCCGATGCGCGAACGACCGAGGCGCTCGTCGAACTCGCGTCGATGAGTTGCTCCACAAAGTCGTCGTATCCGTTTCCGTTGGCGAGCACAATATCGGCGCGTTCGACCGCGAGAAGGTCAGCAGCGCCCGCGGCATAGTCGTGAGGGTTACCCGCGCCGGACTGAATCAGGCTCGTCACTCGAGCGTCCGTTCCAGCAATCGCCTGCGCAACCGAAGCCCAGACCGGAGTCGATGCGACGATGCTGAGCTGGCTCGTCGGAGCGGACGGTGATCCGGAGCACGCCGAGAGCAGCATGGCCATCACCGCAGGGATGACCGCGGCGAGGAAGCGAGTGGGGCGACGCACCCCACCATCCTATGCCTTATTGAGAATGATTGTCACTATCGGATGGTTGTCCAACGAGTGCTAGTCCAGCAATAGCGCGGGTTCCTCGAGCACTGACGCGACGTCGGCAACGAAACGGCTCGCAACATCACCGTCGACGACCCGGTGGTCGAACGATGCCCCGACCGTTGTCACCATTCGCGGACGGACTTCACCATCGACCACCCACGGCTTGGGCTTAATCGTGCCAAGCGCGACGATACCCACTTCGCCCGGGTTCAAGATTGGGGTACCCGTGTCCATGCCGAACACACCAATGTTCGTGATGGTGATGGTGCCGCCCTGCATTTCGGACGGCTGTGTCCGCCCTTCGCGGGCGGTCGCAGTGAGCTTGTCGAGCGCGGTGGCGAGCTCAAGGAGGGTCATGCCGTGGGCATCT
>DATGWF010000062.1:0-5180 GCA_035299585.1 Microbacteriaceae bacterium | reverse complement strand
CATATGACCGTCGTCGGAGCCGACAACCCTGCCGGCCGTGCCTGGTTTGCCCGCGACAGTCTCGTCGTCGCGCCCGCGCTGCTCGGGGCGGAACTGACCCGACACGACGACCTCGGCGACGTGACCGTGCGCATCACCGAGGTCGAAGCGTACCGGGGGAGTGACGATCCGGGCTCGCACGCCTTCCGTGGTGAAACACCCCGCACGCGGGTCATGTTTGGTGAAGCCGCCCATACGTTTGTCTACCTCACGTACGGAATGCATCGCATGATCAACGTCGTGACGAACCCGGTCGGCGAGGCCGCCGGCGTATTGATCCGTGCTGGAGAAGTCATCCGCGGTCTCGAGCTCGCTCGCGCTCGCCGACCCCGTGTCCGCGATCGCGATCTGGCTCGCGGGCCCGCCCGCCTGGCGGCGGCGCTGGGAGTCGAACTTGATGAGAATGCAATCGACTTCTTCGCTGCTGACCGGTATTCGCTCCGGCTTCCGTCGATTCCGGTGACGCACATGACGACCCTCCGTGCCGGTGTTTCGGGTCCGGGTGGACTCGCCCCGTTCCACTGGCGCTTCGCTGAAGTCGATTCGGACGGCCTCGCCCATCCCACCGTTTCGCCCTATCGAATCCACCCCACGCATCGCCGCTCGGGGGCTCCTCCCAGCTGAGCCTTGGGAACCCATGTCGTCTCGAGGGGGTCGTATGGCTATAGTTGTCCACAGAGGAAGGGGTGCGCGTGGACGAGCTGTTTCCAACAAGCTTCCGCGGCTACGAACGTAGCGATGTTGAGCGCGCCCTTGAACGGCTCGAAAACGAGCTCGCAACACTCCGCCAAACGAACTCGGTGTTGAGTGAGCGGGCCGAAGAGACGCGGTCTGAGCTCATCGTTCGGCAGTCCCGAAACCGTGAGCTCAACGTACGGCTCAAGTCGGGTCGCGACAAGGCCAGCTACGCCAACCTTGGCTCCCAGTTCGAAGAGTACCTGCGCGTCGGTGAAGAGCGATCGGAGCGTCTCGTTTCCGAGGCCCGCGCCGAGGCGGAGCTCCTGCGACAGACCACCCAGGCCAAAGCCAGCCGGACGGTTCGCGAGGCCGAGGAGTTCGCGCAGCGCTTGCTCTCAGACACTCACTCTCGAATCGACGAGATGCGACTCAAGAGTGAGTCGAGTGCGGCCGAGACCACCGCTGTCGCCAACACCAAGCTTGCCGAGGCCTCTGAGATTGTTTCCACGGCCCGTCGCGAGGCCGCTTCGCGCATCGCCGAAGTCGAGCGCGAAATCGCGGAAGCGCGGTCAGCTCTCAAGCGCCGAATCGAACTCGAGCGGGCCGAGCTCCAAGAGATTGCCGACCAGAACGCGCGCGCGCTCGCCGAAGCCGAGGAAGACATCCGCCTGCGCGAAGACCAGCTTGAGCGCGACAATATGCGGGCTCACCAGAACGCTGTTGAGTCCGCCAATCGCATGATTGGCGAGGCAAACGACTTCGCCACACAGGTCGCGCTTCGGGCGAGCGAAATTGCCGCCCAGGCGGAGGCGAGCCTGACCCAGGCAAATTTGAAGGCGGAGAGCATTCTGGCCGATGCTCGAGCACTGGCCTCCGGCATGCTCGACCAAGCACGTATCCGAGTCACCGAGCTGTCGGCAAAGACCCGCTTGCACATCGATGTGTTGCTTGAGCGCACCGTTGCTCGGGCCGACCGTCTTCGCGAAGAGCGCGAACTCCTCGACGAGTTCCTGGGGGCCGCCGCCGATCCGCGCAGCTCCGAGATGATTGTCTCCGGCTTCGAAGAGCGGGCACACTCCATCGCTCCGGTCGAGCGTTCTGAGGAGCAGGGCGAATGAGCGACGCATTCGGTGTGATTTTCAACGGCTACGACCGTGGTGCGGTCGATAACCGTCTGAAGGATTTGCGTTCGCAGATATCAGCCATCGAGGCCTGGAACCGATCGCTGCACGACGAGGTCGAATCGGTCGAGAACGCACTGCACGCCGAGAAAGCCAAGAACGCCGAGCTCGAGGCCATGGTTGAGCGTCTTCCGGAACGCGTGAGTTTCTCTGCACTCGGTCCGCAATTTGAAGAAGTGCTCCGCCTTGCGGAAGACAAGTCGACGCGACTCGTCGAGGATGCTCGTTCCGAGGCTTCAAAAATCCGATCTTCCGCGCAAGCGAAGTCGGCCGAGGTGTTGCGTGACGCTGAGGAGCGTGCCAGCAACCTGCTAAGCCAGGCCGAGACGCGTTCGGCAGAGCTGCGTCTGAACGCCGAGACGGCCGCGGCCGGTCTCGTGACTCAAGCCAACATTCGACTCGCGCAAGCCACCGAGAAGCTCGCTCAAGCGCGCCGAGAGGCCAGTGAGATTTCGGCGAACGCCGAGCGCGAAATCGAAGCGTCGCGTGTTGCGTTGCAGCGCGACATCGAAAACGAAGACCTGGTGCTTTCGGAGCTACGGGCCGGAGCCGCGCGCGAACAGCTCGCGTTCGAACAAGCGCTCACCGAGCGTCGCGAACGCTTCGAGGCGAGCGCGCAGCGTCGTCAGCGGGATGCGGAAGACCTCGTCGCCAAGCTGCTCGAAGATGCGGAGCGCCAGGCGAACGACATTTTGGAAAGTGCTCGCATGGTCACGGAGGAGTCGGAGGCGCTCTCAGTTTCGTCGCAGTTCCGCGCCGACGAAATCCTCTCGGAGGCCCGCCGCGTTGCGTCAAACATTCTCGATATGGCGCAGGCCAAGACCGCCGAGATTTCCGAGCGCACTCAGCACCACGTCGAGGGACTGCGGGATCGTTCGCAGGCTCGCTCCGATTTGGCACGCGAAGAACGAGCCGCTATCGAGGCGTTCATCGCCGACATCGCCGATACTCGAGCGGTCGATAGCCTCATCTCGCGCTTCGAACAGGAGTTCATCGTCGACGACGAGCCCGGCTTCGACAACCGGTAGCCCGAGACTGCCCTGCTAGCCTGAATCCCGTGTCAGATTCAGCCGAGCTCGCCATCCAACGCAACGATTCGTCGTTCCCGAATGTCTGGGACGAGCTCGTCTGGCGCGGACTCGTGCACGTCTCGACCAACGAGCACGACTTACGCGAACTCCTCGGTGGCGAATCCATCACCTACTACTGCGGATTCGACCCGACCGCACCGAGTCTGCACCTCGGTAATCTGGTCCAGTTGCTCGTGCTGCGTCGGCTGCAGCTCGCCGGCCACAAGCCGCTGCTCTTGGTAGGAGGATCGACGGGTCTCATCGGCGACCCGCGTCCCACCGCGGAGCGCACGCTCAATACGCGAGAGACCGTTGCGGAGTGGGTTGAGAAGCTGCAGTCGCAGGGATCTCGATTCCTTGGGTTCGAAGGCGCGAATGCGGCCCGCGTCGTCAACAACCTTGACTGGACTGCGGGGCTCAGCGCCATCGACTTCCTCAGGGAGATTGGCAAACATTTCCGGGTCGGCACGATGCTGAAGAAGGACGCCGTCGCGGCGCGCTTGAATTCCGACGCGGGAATCAGCTACACCGAGTTCAGCTACCAAATCCTGCAGGGCTTCGACTTTCTCGAGCTCTACCGTTCCTACGGATGCGTGCTGCAAACCGGTGGGAGCGACCAGTGGGGCAACCTCACGAGCGGAACCGACCTCATTCACAGGACCGAGGGTGCGAGCGTCCATGCGATTGGCACGCCGCTCATCACCAACTCCGATGGAACCAAGTTCGGCAAGAGCGAGGGAAACGCCATTTGGCTTGACGCCGAAATGTGCAGTCCGTACCGCTTCTACCAGTTCTGGCTCAACACCGCTGATGCCGATGTCATCGACCGACTCAAGGTGTTCACCTTCCTCAGTCGGGTGGAAATCGAGGAGCTCGCCGCGCTCGTTGAGACGGAGCCGTTCCGCCGGGCTGCGCAGAAGCGGCTCGCACGGGAAGTGACCGCACTCGTGCATGGAGCTGCAACGGCGGATGCCGTGGTGGCCGCATCCGAGGCGCTCTTCGGCGCTGGTGATCTGACCGACCTTGACGCCGACGTTCTTCGCTCCGCGCTGGAGGAGCTGCCGAACGCGTGGGTCACGCCCGAGACTCCGGTCGCGCAGGCGCTCGTTGATACCGAGCTGTGCTCGAGTCTGTCGGAAGCCCGTCGTGCAATCTCGCAGGGGGGTGTCTCCGTCAACGGTCGAAAGATCGACGAGGAATCCGCCGCGATCGGTTCGGAATCTCTCGCCGGCGGACTCATGGTCTTGCGCCGCGGGAAGCGCACGCTGGCGGGTCTATTCCTCGGCCAAGAAGCGCGAAAATAAGCGCGACACGCCCGAACTGCAACAGGGATTTGCGGTGCCCTCCGAAACCACGTAATGTAAACCCTTGTCGCCCCAAAGGCGCGGGAAAAGCTCAAGAGCTTCCCGGCCTCAAGTGGGACTAGCCAAGTCGTCAGACTTGATGAGCGAAACGCAAAACGGTTTTCGGATCGGGTTGCATCGCGAAGAACGAATCACCTCGAATGAGTTCTCGAAAGAGAGCGAATCGTGAGTGTCCGTTCCTTGAGAACTCAACAGCGTGCACTATGTTCAATGCCAAATTATCCTCGGCCTGTTTTCACGAACAGGTTTGAGATTCTTTTGAGATATTGATGAATTGTCAGCAATGACAGTTCTAGTCAGATCAAACAATTTTTTATGGAGAGTTTGATCCTGGCTCAGGACGAACGCTGGCGGCGTGCTTAACACATGCAAGTCGAACGATGAAGCTGGAGCTTGCTCCGGTGGATTAGTGGCGAACGGGTGAGTAACACGTGAGTAACCTGCCCTTGACTCTGGGATAACTCCGAGAAATCGGTGCTAATACCGGATATGACCCTGGAAGGCATCTTCTGGGGTGGAAAGTTTTTCGGTCAAGGATGGACTCGCGGCCTATCAGCTAGTTGGTGAGGTAACGGCTCACCAAGGCAACGACGGGTAGCCGGCCTGAGAGGGTGACCGGCCACACTGGGACTGAGACACGGCCCAGACTCCTACGGGAGGCAGCAGTGGGGAATATTGCACAATGGGCGAAAGCCTGATGCAGCAACGCCGCGTGAGGGACGAAGGCCTTCGGGTTGTAAACCTCTTTTAGTAGGGAAGAAGCGAAAGTGACGGTACCTACAGAAAAAGCACCGGCTAACTACGTGCCAGCAGCCGCGGTAATACGTAGGGTGCAAGCGTTGTCCGGA
>DATGWF010000061.1:0-3266 GCA_035299585.1 Microbacteriaceae bacterium | reverse complement strand
CTCCGCCGGAAAGGACACCCGCCAGCTTCAATACGTCGTCGCCCGTGAAGAGGAACGAGCCCAAGACACGCCGTGCTTCACTCTCGGTGATGTGCTCGGAAGCGGAGAGCATGTTCGCCAACACCGTTTGGCCCATGTCGAGGGTCTCGTGTTCCTGAGCGTAGTAGCCGATACGCAGGCCGTGACCAGGCTCGATGCGACCGGTGTCTGGAGCGTCCACGCCCGCAAGAATGCGAAGCAGTGTCGTCTTTCCGGCGCCGTTCAAACCAATGATGACCACTCGAGATCCACGGTCAATGGCGAGGTCGACCGCTGTGAAGATTTCGAGCGAACCGTAGCTCTTCGAAAGATCGTGTCCGAAGAGCGGTGTCTTGCCACACGGAGCTGGTGTCGGGAAACGGAGCTTGGCGACACGGTCGAGCTGACGCACGTCTTCGACACCCGCGAGGAGTTTCTCAGCCCGTGCAACCATTTGATGGGCGGCCGCTGCCTTCGAGGCCTTGGCTCCGAATTTGGCTGCCTGGAGTTGCAGCGCCGTCGCTTTCTTCTCGGCGTTCGCGCGTTCCTTCTTCCGACGAACCTCGTCGGCTTCGCGCTGGCTGAGGTAGTTCTTCCAGTTCATGTTGTACACGTCGATGACAGCACGGTTGGCGTCGAGGTAGAAGACTCGGTTGACCGTCTCGCCCACGAGCTCGACATCGTGACTGATGACGATGACGCCGCCGGCGTAGTTCTTGAGAAAGCTGCGCAGCCAGACAATCGAGTCGGCATCGAGGTGGTTCGTCGGCTCGTCGAGAATCATGGTTTGTGCGTTCGAAAACAGGATTCGAGCGAGCTCGATGCGTCGGCGCTGGCCACCGGAAAGCGTCTTGAGCGGCTGATCCAACACCCGGTCGGGCAGATTCAAATGATGCGCAATCGCGGCCGCTTCCGCCTCTGCGGCGTACCCGCCGAGCGCGGCGAAGCGGTCGGTCAGGGTGCCAAAGCGGTTCATCGCCCGTTGCGAAACGTCCGGGTCTGGATCGGCCATGGCGACCGATGCGTGCGCGAGTTCGTGAGCGATTGAACCGAGGCCTCGCGCGTTCAAGATACGCGTCCGCGCGAGCTCCTCAGGGTCACCCGAGCGCGGATCTTGTGGCAAATAACCGAGCTCTCCGGTGCGATTCACCGCGCCGGCGGCGGGGAGCAACTCCCCCGCGAGCACTTTGGTGAGCGTGGTCTTGCCGGCGCCATTGCGACCGACGAGCCCGACTTTATCGCCCGGAGCGACCTGGAAGGCAACCTCGCTCATGAGGGTGCGAGCACCGACGCGAATTTCGAGGTCGGTAACTGAAAGCACCCACTTAGCTTAGGCGAGTGTGCGGCAGGGCCTGACCATCCGGCTCGGTCCCGCCGCACGGCATCGGCCTAGTCTTGCTGCAGAACGGCCTGGAGTTCGAGAGTGATCGTGACCGTCTCACCGAGCAGTACGCCACCGGTTTCAAGGGGCGCGTTGAACGACAGACCGAAGTCTTCTCGGCGAATCTCGGTCTTTGCAGATGCGCCGGCCTTGACGTTGCCGTACATGTCCTGACCAAAACCACCGAACTCGAAGTCGAAGGTGACCGGCTTGGTGACCCCGCGCATGCTGAGGTTTCCGTCGACGAGGAAGGTATCGCCGTTCGGACGAACACCGGTCGATTCGAAGGTGAGGTTCGGGTAGGTCTCTGCCTCGAAGAAGTCACCCGTGCGCAAGTGGGCGTCGCGATTCTCATCCTTGGTGTTGACCGATGCGACCTCGACGCTCGCCCGGACCGTCGAATCCAGCGGGTTCTCCGCCGTCACGAAGGTCGCTTCGAACTTCTCGAAGACGCCGCGAACCTTGCTGATCATGAGGTGGCGAATGCTGAAGCTCACCTCACTGTGGCTGGGGTCGATGCTCCAGGTGCCGGTGCGGTATCCGGGAATGGTGAGCGTGTCAGTCATGTGTTTTGTCCTTTGTTCGTATGGCGTCGACGTCGCGACGTTCTATGCAACTGCATGCATCGTCCGACTATTCCCGAAGGTGACGATTCACCAAGCCTGGTCGAGCGGTCAGGCGGGCAACACGCCGCTCCCACCCATGGTGTGCGCGAGATTGCGAAACCCCCGCCGAAGCGGGGGCCAGTTGTGGATCTGAGGGGACTCGAACCCCTGACCCCCTGCATGCCATGCAGGTGCGCTACCAGCTGCGCCACAGACCCAGTGCTGCCGAAGCAACTCCTCGAGACTACACCAGTGGAGCGCTCGGAGAAAAATCGGCGCTCGGGAGCTCGAGGGGCACTACCGGGCAGTCCTTCCAGAGTCGTTCGAGGGAGTAATACATGCGCTCTTCCTCAACGAACACGTGACAAATGAGATCGCCGAAGTCGAGAAGAATCCAGCGTCCCTCGGTGCGTCCTTCGCGACGCAGGGTCTTCGTTCCCGACTCGTTCAGCGCCCGCTCAATCGAGTCCGCGATGGCCTGAACGTTCCGTTCGCTTCGTCCGCTCACGATGAGAAACACGTCGACGAGCGGAAGCGGCTCGGACACATCGAGCGCGACGAAGTCGAATCCGGCGATGTCCGACGCGGCCACGGCCGCACGCTGGGTGAGCTGAATGGAATGAGGAGAAGCAGTCATGTGGGCTTTCTAGAAGAGGTGCAAGAGGGCACCCAAACCGAGCGCAATCAGGACAATACCGGTGGCACCGCCGGCCGCGAGGGCGACAATCATGGGGACACCCATGCGTTGCCGGACAGGCTCGCTCACCATTGCTGGTGCGCTCGAGTTCGCGTTGACAGCGGCACTCGCCGATTTCGGCGCGAGGTGCGAGAGCGGCATCTCGTCGGCGATATCGTCGTCGCGGTCGCTGGACTCGTCGCTGTCGATGAGGTGGTCGAGTGCCCCGGTTTCGGTCAGTGATGTTGGTAGCAGGATCGATCCCGTCACCACCAGATCAATCTCACCGGTGACCTGCGTGAGTGCGCCGGCTCCGGGGATGTCATCGAGCACAATGGTGTTTGTGTCGCTTACGAGGGCCGGGAGATGCGGCATGCTCGCCGGGTCGGTCGGGTCGAGGTTTGCCGGAAGAGCGAGCGCTTCGGTCCAGTGCAGCGGGCCGTTTTCGAGCCCCGGCTCGGTCGGAACATGTGTCGGGTCGAGCTCTGCGCGTGCTGGTTCGCTCGTGAATAGGTTTTCGACGACCTCGATGATCTCGACGTCGGGTTCGGGGGCGTCGTCGCCGGCGGGAATCGAAGACGGCGTT
>DATGWF010000060.1:0-8637 GCA_035299585.1 Microbacteriaceae bacterium | reverse complement strand
AACACGTGCGGGCCGTGCGGGCCACTTCCCGGGAAGGCTTCGAGCGCGTTCGACACCACGGCATATGCCGCGCGTTCACTGAGGCGTCCCCCGCGAGCACCCAGCCAGAGCGCGTCGAGGTGCGCGCCACGGGCGAGGAGCGGCCGGGCGTCGTCGAGGTAGCGGTCGAGGGCGCGGCGGGCGAATACGCCGAACGGCACGATTCGCTCCTTCGAACCTTTGCCCCAGACGCGAATGGTGTTGCGTTCTCGGTCAATGGCGTCGAGGTTGGCGCCGACCAGCTCCGAAACGCGAATGGCGCTGGCATACAGGAGCTCAAGGATGGCGGCATTGCGAATTGCCACCGGGTCTCCTGAGTCGGCCAGCCGCGAGGCCTGGTCAAGGATGTCTCGCATTTGCTCGCGAGTGAGCACTCTTGGCAGGGTGCGCTCGGGGCGTGGTCGAGCGAGTCGGGCGGCTGGAGTGCGCTCCCACAGCCCAATTCGCTCACCCCATCGTCCGAACGACTTGAGCGTCGCGAGCCGCCGTGCCGCGGAGCTTCGCGCCCCACCGGATTCGCTGAGCGACCACAGCCATTCGCGGCAGAGTTCGGCAGACACGTCCTCCGTCGCAGTGACGCGGTGTGCCGCTGCGAAGGTTGCGAACTGGTCGAGGTCGAGGAGGTAGCCGCGAACCGTGTGCGGCGAAACGGCGCGCTCCTTCTCGAGATGCGCCCGAAACTGCGCGATTGCATCGAGAAGGTTCACATCGCCACCTTGACATGGAACTCATCGGATACGCCAGAGGGCACCCCGGCGTTCCGCCGCACCCGCGATTTCCGCTTCAGCGAGCGCGCAACTCACTTCGTCGACGGTTGACGATGTCTTGGCGAGAAGGTCGTCCATCGTGAGCCATCGTCCCCGCTCGAGGAGTGCGAGCGGACCCAAGCTGGCGTCTGCGAGGGGGTCGGCGAGCAGAGCGTGTTCGGTGGGCGGCGCAAGGTCAACCTCCCAAGCCAGTTGTGCGACGTCATCTGCGTCGGTGACGCAGGTGGCGATGCCGTCTCGCAGGAGCGCGTGGCACCCGGCTGAGCTCGGCGATGTGACCGGTCCCGGGACGGCACCGAGGGGCCGGCCAAGGCTAGCGGCATGGTGTGCCGTGTTGAGGGAGCCTGAGCGTCGGCCGGCCTCTATGACGACGGTGGCATCGCTCGCGGCCGCGATGAGTCGATTGCGTTGGAGGAAACGAAATTTCGTGGGCGCCGCTCCACAGGGGTGCTCGGCGAATACTGCCCCGTTCTCCATGATTTCTGAGATGAGTTCGGCGTGACCGCTGGGATACAGTCGGTCGATGCCGCCCGCCAGGAAGGCGACCGTTTCCGCGCTACTGGCCAGTGCGGCTCGATGGGCTGCACCATCGATGCCGTAGGCGGCTCCGGAGACGATGAGTGCTTTCGTTCGGGCGATCCCCGCAACGAGCTCCCCGGTGACAAACTCGCCGTAGCCGGTGGCAGCACGGGCGCCCACCATGGCCACCGAGTGCTTCCACGCGAAACCCTTCCGGCCGCGCACGTACAGAATGTGCGGCATATAGGGCCCGAGAGCGAATAGCCCCGGCGGCCATGCGGGGTCACCCGGGAGGACCGCTCGAGCGCTCACACGGGACGCACGCTCACACGCCTCGAGGACGCGATGCTGACTAAGCCTGGCTCGCCAACGGTGCCAGCCGGCGTCGAGGGCGCTGTCAACGACGATGCCGAGTGCCGCAGCGAACTCGGCGACATTCGCGTGTGAAACGAGCGCTTCGAGGGCGGTTGCGGCGTCTTCCTGGGCGACACATTCTCCCCACACCGAGTCTCCCGGCTCGGCCACGACCGAGCTTGCGACAGCCGCGATGACATCGATTGGGTCGCGAGCACTCGCACGGAGTGCTCCCGAGAGCCGCTCGCACTCGGTTCGGGACAGACCGAGCCAGGTATCTTCGGTCATGCCGCGCCTCCCGGGCGAAGCGCGAGTGCGCGCGCGAGGTGGCCGCGTTGCGGCCGATCGGCTCCGCCGAGGTCGGCGACGGTCCATGCGACCCGGATGGCGCGATCGGCGCCGCGGAGACTCAGTTGCCCCCGCGCGACAGCGGCTTCCAGCAGTTCGACTGCGTCGGCGCTCGGTTCGGCGGCATGACTTCGCAACCAGGAGGTCGGAACATCGGCGTTTCGGGTCCACGGCGATTCTCGTAATCGGCGTTGCGCTCGCGCTCGGGCCTCGGTCACACGTTCCCGTGCGCTCGCCGAATGCTCCCCGGCAGGGTGGCCTGCGAGCGAGGTGAGGCGGGGTATCCAGAGCTGAATATCGACGCGATCCAACAGTGGTCCTGAGAGTCGCCCGAGGTAGCTTCGTCGGGCGTGCGGCCCGCACGTGCACGGGCTCGACGGCAGTCCCCACATGCCGCACGGGCAAGGGTTCGCAGCGAGAATGAGCTGAAATGCAGCCGGGAACCGCGCCTCGCCGCGCGCGCGATGAATGGTGATCGTCCCGGACTCGAGCGGTTGCCGGAGCACATCAAGCACCCGGCGAGGGAACTCCGGCGCTTCGTCGAGAAACAGCACTCCTCGATGAGCTCGGGCAAGCGCGCCCGGGCGAATGATGGCTCCCCCACCACCCGCGAGTGCGGCCGAAGTGGCACTGTGATGCGGGGCTTGCCAGGGCGGGACCGTCGTGAGTCGAGCACCCGCACCGGGAGCACACAGTGACATGACCGCGGCGACTTCGAGTGCCTCGGCGTGGGTGAGTTGGGGCAAAATCCCGGGAATGCATCGGGCGAGAAGTGTCTTCCCCGAGCCTGGGGGCCCGAGCAGGAACGAATGATGGCCTCCGGCGGCGGCGATGACGAGCGCATCCCGCGCTTCTGCATGGCCACGCACCTCTGCCAGGTCGGGTATGTCCTCGTCTACGGTGGGCGCCACACTCGCGAGGGGCTCAATGGGGAGTTCCTCGTCGAGCGGCTCGAGTTCGGCGCCGTAGGCGATGAGGAGTTGCCGGAGCGAGGTGGCCCCGACGACCTCAATCCCCGAGACCAGTTCGGCCTCTTCACGATTGCCAGCCGGAACGACAACGCGGCGCACCCCGAGCGCTGCGGCGGCATGCACTGCCGGCAATACGCCGTGAACCGGTCGCAACCTTCCGTCGAGAGCGAGCTCGCCGATGTGCACGGTTTGCGTGAGGGACTCGGCCGGAACGACGCCAGCGACTGCCGCGGCAACCAGTGCGATTGCGACGTCGAATCCCGGTCCTTGCTTGGGAAGGGCCGCCGGCGAGAGATTGATGACGACATGGCGGCCGAGGAGTGGAGCCCCCGCGGCATCGAGCGCCGATCGCACGCGGTCGCGCGCTTCGTTGAGTGCGGCGTCCGGCAAGCCGATGAGGACAAACTTCGGCGTCGCGTTCAGTACGTTCGCCTCCACTCGAATGAGGGCCCCCTGCACCCCGGCGAGCGCGATGCCGAGCGTGTGTGGGACGCTCACGAGCTCACTCCGCGAAGATGCTCGATGTGTGGGACGCCCGCTTGGTCGAACGTGACCGAGATTGCGTCGATGCGCATGGGACCGCGCCACCGGTGCTGAGCCGCCCACAGCACACCGAGGCGATAGAGACGGGCAAGCTTCGTCGGCGTAACGGCCTCGAACGGGTGTCCGAATTGCACGCCGGTGCGGGTCTTGACCTCGACGATGACGAGTTCGGAATGCTGCGTAGCGACGATGTCAATCTCGCCAGCATGGCAGCGCCAATTGCGCTCCAAGATGCGCAATTCGTGGGATTCGAGATAGGCCGCAGCGAGGGACTCGCCCGCGGCTCCAAGGGCGATTCGAGTGTTCACACGCACAGCCTGGTTGAGGCGGTTCGCCTACTTCCGGGGAGTGCACTGCGGACGGCGCACTGTGCTCCGGAACGAGCCGTGCAGAACCCGAACTACTCGTCGAGTGCGAGTTCCTTCGGGAGCTCGAAGTCGCGCGACGCGAGCTCTTCGACATTGACGTCCTTGAAGGTGAGCACGCGGACCGATTTCACGAAACGGTCGGCTCGATACACGTCCCACACCCAGACATCCTTCATCGTGATCTCGAAGTAAAAGTCTGTCGCGGTGTCCCGACGTTCGACCTGCACATCGTTCGCAAGATAGAACCGACGCTCGGTCTCGATGACGTAGGAGAACTGGCTCACGACATCGCGGTACTCACGGTACAGCGCGAGTTCCGCTTCGCGGTCGTAATCGTCGAATTCGTCCTCGTCCATCGTTCATATCCTATGGCGTTGGCTCGGTGGAGCGAATCCAGCTGGCCCGATGCATCGGGTGCACTCCGTGCCGGGCAACCGCCTCAAGATGTTCGGCGCTTCCGTACCCCTTGTTGCGTTCCCATCCGTAGGCAGGTGCCTGGGCTGCGGCGAGGGTCATTTCGCGATCACGCTCGACCTTCGCGATGACGGAGGCCGCTGCGACCACAGCGCAATCGCGATCGGCTTTCGCGCGAACGCGAATGGCCGCCGGGGCCGGGTTGATGCCGCCGAGCCAGTTGTGTGTGCCGTCGAGGAGCACCACGCTGTGCCGCGGCGGAAGACCCTGGTCCCACAACTGTTCGAGGGCTCGCGTTCCAGCAAGGCGGAGGGCCGGGACAATTCCGTGCGCGTCGACTTCCATCGCGCTCGCCGATCCGAGAGCCCAGGCGTGTGCCCACGAAGCGGCCACGGGCGCGAGTCGTTCGCGCTGATTGATGCTGAGCAGTTTGGAATCGCGCAATCCGGCTGGAGCGGCGGCACTGTCGATGCGTCTGGCGACGGCCACGACGACGACCGGGCCTGCGATGGCACCGCGACCGACTTCGTCCATGCCGATGACGAACCCAAAGCCCTCGCGATGCAGCTCGAGCTCGACGTCTTCGCGAGCTTCGACTACCACTACGGTCCCGAGGTGGTCGCAGCCGGCACTTCGGAGAAGTTCGGCGAATAATTGCTCACCCATGACCAGCGGTCGACCGGCCAGGTAATCACGAAGGCGACGCCGACAACGTTACTGACCGGCACAAATCCGCCCAGCGGGGTGTTCTTCTGATATCGAGAATCCTTCGACTGGTTGCGGTTGTCGCCCATGACAAAGAGGGAGTTCGCCGGCACGGTCTCGTCGAAGGTGCTCGCATTGTTGAGCTGGCCCTCTGGCTTGCGCACGTAGGGCTCTTCGATGGGGACGCCGTTGATCTCGACAAGCCCTTCCGTCGTACAGCACGTGACGTGGTCGCCGGGGAGCCCGATGACGCGCTTGACGAGGTGATCGTTCGAATCGGGCGCGGTCAGGCCCACAATCGAAAGGGCGCCCTCGACAAAGGCCTGCAATGGGGTCGGGGTCTTTTGGGCCTGAGCCTGTCCGGCGAGCCAGCCACCCGGATCACTAAAGACGACGACATCGCCTCGTTCGAGCCCCCACACCTTGGGAACGAGTTGATTGACCATGATGCGGTCGTTGATCATGAGCGTGTTTTCCATCGATGCCGACGGAATGTAGAACGAGCGAACCAGGAACGTCTTGATCAGAAAAGAGATGACGATGGCGCTCAACACAATGACGAGCACATCGCGGGCAAAGTTCATCGCGCCGGAGCGTTTCGAGGGCCGCGCAGGCGGTGCCGGAGTGGACTCCTCGACGGTGTGCGCGCCGTCGTCCCCCTGGGCCGCTAGGTCTGGCGCGGTGTCGCCCACAGATTCGTTGCTCATGCGTTCCTCTACTTTGCCGACGGGTGCCCGCCGCTTCACCAGGCTATCCTGGCCGCGCGGCAACTGGGTTGTGCGGGCCGATACTCTCAGAAAAAACACGATGGGCCGCCAGCGTTGCTGACAGCCCATCGAGAAGAACGGATTTAGTTCTCGCGCTTTTCCTTGATCTTGGCCTTCTTGCCACGGAGTTCGCGGAGGTAGTAGAGCTTGGCGCGACGGACGTCACCGCGGGTCACGAGCTCAATGTGGTCGATGACCGGCGAGTGAACGGGGAAGATACGCTCAACGCCGACCTGGAAGCTGACCTTGCGGACGGTGAAGGTCTCACGGACGCCCTCACCGGCGCGGGCAATCACGACACCCTGGAACACCTGGATGCGCGAGCGGTTACCTTCGATGATGTTGACGTGCACCTTGACGGTGTCACCGGGACGGAAGTCCGGGATGTCAGAGCGGAGGCTGGCGGCGTCGACTGCGTCGAGAAGCTGCATGATGATTCACTCTCTGTGTCTGCGCTCCGGTCACACACAAAATAGAAGTTTGATGTGAAGCGTGCCGGCGATTCTCATCGCGCACTCTCCCCGGAGGCAGAGATGTGCGACGGCACGAAGTCCCATTCTGTCATGACACGGGCACCGCGGCAAACCGGCGGCCCACCGAGGACTGACAGAATGGACCCACAGCAGATTGGATATTCCGTGATTGAACTTCGCACCCCCGCCGAAATCGATGAAATGCGTCCGGTGGGACGCTTGGTCGCCGACGTTCTGAAGGCAACCTCCGCCGCGGCCAAGGTGGGAGTCAACCTGCTCGAGCTGGACGCGATTGCGCACAAAATGATTCGCGACGCCGGCGCAGAGTCGTGCTACATCGACTATCACCCGAGCTTCGGCGGCAGCCCGTTCGGCAAGGTGATCTGCACCTCCGTGAACGACGCTGTTCTGCACGGACTCCCCCACGACTATGCACTGCAGGACGGCGATCTGCTGAGCCTCGACTTCGCCTGCTCGCTGGGCGGATGGGTATGCGATTCGGCCATCTCCGTGACCGTCGGCACGCCGCGGCCGCAAGACGAACGTCTCATCGAGATCACGGAGGAGGCGCTGCGGCGAGGTATTGCCGCCGCAACCGTCGGCAATCGCATCGGCGATATTTCCGCCGCAATTGGCCGATACGCTCAGCAGCACGGATTGTCGGTCAACACCGACTTTGGTGGCCACGGCGTGGGTCGGACCATGCACGGCGAGCCCCACATCGCCAACAACGGTCGCCCGGGACGCGGTCTGCCACTCAAGCCCGGATTGGTTGTGGCGATTGAACCGTGGTTCCTCGAGACCACCGACGAAATCTTCACCGATTCCGACGGTTGGACCCTGCGCAGCGCGGACGGCTCTCGCGGCGCACACGTTGAACACACGGTCGCCATTACGGAGTCCGGACCGATCGTCCTGACCGCTCGCGATTAGGGGTTATGCCTGGTCGCCCAGCAGCTCGGGACGATTCGCGCGCGTGCGGGCGACCCGCTGTTCGTGTCGCCAGCGCGCAATCGCTCCGTGATTGCCACTCAGCAGAACCTCGGGAACGTCGAGACCGCGCCACGATGCCGGCTTGGTGTAGCTGGGGTATTCGAGTAGCCCGTCCTCGTGGGACTCTTCGTCGAGCGACGCAGGGTTACCGATCACACCCGGCACGAGGCGACCGATAGCCTCGACCATGGCGAGGGTGGCCGTCTCGCCGCCGTTCAGCACGTAGTCACCGATGCTGAGCGAGCGCACTTCGATGCGCGATGCGAAGTGGTCGGTCACACGCTGGTCGATGCCCTCGTACCGCCCACAGGCGAAGACGAGGTGCGGCTTGAGCGCGAGCTCCCGAGCGGTGGACTGAGTGAAGAGCGTCCCGGCCGGTGTTGGAACAATGAGGACCGTCTCGGGCGTCACGATTCGGTCGAGCGCTTCACCCCACGGCTCCGGCTTCATCACCATGCCGGCACCTCCGCCGTACGGGGTGTCATCGACGGTGCGGTGCACATCATGGGCGTCGTCGCGGAGATCATGCACGCCAAACTCGAGCACCCCTGCCGATTTGGCCTTGCCGATCAGGGACACCTCGAGTGTGTCGAAGAACTGCGGGAAAATGCTGACGATGTCGATGCGCATAGCGTTACTCCGCGGCGTCATCCTCGCTCGGCAACTCCTCGAGGAGACCCGGCGGCGGAGTGATGGTGATGGTCCCGGCCGCAACGTCGACTTCGGGGACGATTGCGGAGACAAATGGGATCATGACGTCACGGCCATCGACTGAAACGATCAACAAATCCTGTGCGGGCAGGTGATCAACGACCTTGACCGTACCGATGGTGCGACCCTCGTGGACGACCGAGAGGCCGACCAGTTGGTGGTCGAACCACGCATTCTCCTCCACGATCGCCGATGCGGCGTCCTCATCGATCCAGAGAATGGCGCGAGCGAGGGTTTCGGCGGCCGTGCGATCGGTGACGCCAACGAAGAATGCAACGGGCTGCTCGTTGTACCAACGCAGCTCGATGAGCTCGAGGGATTTCCCGTTCCACGGCGAATCGTCGGGAACCTGCAACGAGAAGGTCGCACCGGGTTGGAAACGTTGCTCAGGAATATCGGTGTAGAGCTCCACCTTGAGCGCGCCCTTGAGTCCGTGCGCTTTGGTGAGTCGACCGACGCGAACGCTGCCGTTCGCGGTCTTTTCGGGCATTAGGCGTCGGTGTCGACGACGTCGACACGCACCCGGCGATCCCCTGCGAGGGCGTTCACAACGGTGCGCAGCGCCGTAGCGGTGCGGCCGGAACGCCCGATGACGCGGCCGAGGTCCTCGGGGTTCACACGAACCTCGAGGACGGAGCCGCGACGCAGCTCCTTGTCGCGCACGG
>DATGWF010000059.1:0-2659 GCA_035299585.1 Microbacteriaceae bacterium | reverse complement strand
GAGGCCAGCGGCTTTCAGGGCGGTGTTCGCTTCGTCCAGGGTCTTGCCGACGACGTCGGGGAGCGGGCCGAGCGAAACGACGAGGATGACGTTGCCCTTTTCGCCGTACGTCCCGGAAATCGAAGCGCCGTCCGGTGTGATTGCACGGATGACGTGACCGGAGGGAATTGAGGTCGAGAACTCGGTGCGACCTGCATCGGCCACCGTGAACGCACTGAGGCTTTGGCGCGCCACGTCCTCGGTGGCGCCGACGACATTCGGGAAATCAATGGTGCGAGCGCCGAGCGACACGCGAATCGTGACCAGGCCTCCGCGAGGAGCTCGATCGGTGGACCGCGGCCGCGTTTCGAATACCGTGCCGGCGGCTACATCCGGGTTGTAGTCTGACTCGCTCGCCACCGCAAAGCCAGCGGCTTCGAGCGCTGCTTTTGCGGCATCAGGGCTCTGCCCCGCGACATCGGGAATGGCGAGGTACGAACCGGGTCCGTGCCCTTGATACCAGCCGGTTCCACCAGCGAGCACGGCAATCGCAATGAACAGGCTCAGCAGGATGCGCGAGCGGCGCGTGCGACGATGCGCATGTTCGACGATGGCTTGCTCGGCCACGCTCGCGCTCGAGCTCGGCCGTGCGGGAAGCGAACCGGCAGCGAATGCGACCGTGGCATCGGCGTCCGAAACGACTTGGGTCGGCGCAAGGGGAGCGCTCGTCCGCGGCATGACGACCGTGGCGTTCGCGCCGCTCCGAATGTCGGCTTCGAAGGTGCGCATCCGTTCAAGCATGGCGCCCGCGTCGCGGGGACGAAGCTCAGGGTCACGCTCGGTCGCCCAGCGAACGAGCTCGTCGAACCCACTCGGCAATCCGGGAATCTTCTCGCTCGGCAACGGCACGCTGCTGTTTGCGTGCTGGTACGCGATTTGCATGGGTGCATCGCCGACGTAGGGCTGCTCGCCGGTGAGCATCTCGTAGAGCATGATGCCCAGGGCGTAAATGTCGCTTCGGGCATCGGCAACACCACGGCTGATGAGCTCGGGGGAGAGGTAGGCGATGGTGCCGAGCAGCGCCTGCCCGGTGGCGGTCGCAGCAGACGCGGCGCGGGCCAGGCCAAAGTCGGCGAGCTTGATGCGACCGTCATCGGCGAGCATCACGTTCTCGGGCTTGAGATCGCGGTGCACGATGCCGGCGCGGTGCGCCGCAGCGAGGCCGGAGAGCACCGACTCCATGATGTCGAGCGCCTGTTCCGGGGTGAGACGACGGTAGTCCTTGAGGAGCTCCCGCAACGTGATGCCGGGGAGGTACTCCATGACGATGTAGGCGGTCTCGCCGTCTTCGCCCTGGTCAAACACATTCACGACGTTCGGGTGTGCGAGACGTGCCGCTGAGCGAGCCTCTTGAATGAAGCGTTGCGCGAAGGCCGAGTCGTCGGCGAGGTGCGCGTGCATGGTCTTGATCGCCACGCGACGTTCGAGCCGCAGATCGGTGGCGAGGTAGACCGTGGCCATACCGCCGCGGGCGATTCGAGAGCGAACCTGATAGCGACCGTCGATTAGGCGACCAATCATGGCATCGGCGGTGCCGTCTGCCGGTGGTTGGGTGCGCTCGCTCACCGTTCTAGCCTATGTTTCGCATCGATGGGCATGCTGAAAGCTATCCGAAGTGTCGCTCGGTTGTGACCACGGCGGGGGTCGCGCGCGTGTCAACGCTCACTTCCGGAATCCGAATGACTTGGCCGATGAAGATGAGGCTCGTCGGGTGCAGTCCGTTGGCACTGAGGATCGCCTGACGGGTTACGCCATGACGGGCAGCGATCGCTGAAATGGTCTCGCCGGCCTCGATCCGATAGCGGATGACGTCGGTATCGCTCATCGAGGGTGCAATCCCGAGGCGATTCGGAACCAGCAGACGCTGGCCACTCGCGAGGCCACTCGACCAGCTCAGGCCGTTCATGGCGAGCAGTTTCGCCGTCGGGACACCGTAGTTTCGGGCAATCGAGCTGAACGTCTCGCCGTCGACGACGGTGTGCTCGATGAACTCGGGAGTTTCAGGCTCCGGTGCCGCGGGGACGATTCGGCGGATGGGGGCGCCGGAGTGGCGACCGCGCAACCCGTGCTTGGCCATCGTCCCTCCTTACGCCAATAGGCGCAGAATTGCGAGTTTTGGGACGAAAGTCAATTGCCGTGTTCGGAGTGTCGAAAGTTACACCTGTGACTTAAGTGACATATGTGATTTGAGGTGTCACGCAGCCCCGCCGCGGATGCGACTCGCCCGCGGGTGCGGCAAACTATGACCATGACCGAGTGGCTGACCGTTCCCGATCTCGTAGACCTGTTGGGGAGCACCCCGAGCCGGATTCGCCGGCTCATCGAGGACCGGCACTTGCCGGGGACGCGTCGTGACGGTGTGCTGGTCGTACCGGCGGAGTTCTTGCGCGATGGTGCGGTCATCCCCGAGATTCAGGGCACGGCAATCCTGCTCGCCGACGCCGGGTTCAGCGCCGATGAAATCGTGAACTGGCTCCTCGAGCCGGAGCCGAGCATTGGAGACACACCCATCGCTGCGTTGCGCGCCGGTCGGAAGTCTTTTGTGCGCCGCGTGGCACAGTCGCTCGCCTAGGCCGCCGGTGCGCTCGCGAGCTGGGCTTAGGCGCTCCGGGTGGACACC
>DATGWF010000058.1:0-17079 GCA_035299585.1 Microbacteriaceae bacterium | reverse complement strand
GCAAGACGCCGAGCGAGACCGCCAAGCTCCTTCGCGAGGTCTACGCCGCCCTGTAGTTCACGCACCACGCGAGAGCCCGTTCGATTCAGGTCGGACGGGGTCTGTGCGTTCCCCCCGCACGTCGCCGTGGACTCGGGCGATCGGCCAAGTAGCCTGGACGGGTGCGTCGACTTCTCTCAGGCTCCCTTGCCGCAATCGATGCACTCGCGCTCGTCGCGCTGGGATTCGGCGTCGTCCTCATCCCGACCCTCATGGTCTGGGCGGTCCAGTTCGGATTCGCCGTCGATGTCGTCGGATTCATCCGCATGAGCGCCAACCTGTGGTTGCTGGGGCACGGGGTCGATGTGACCGTCTTGGTCGATCCGGTCCTGAGTGCGCGTCTCGGCCTCGACGGAGCAAGCGCCCCGGTGCGAATCTCCATCGCGCTCCTCGGTATCGGACTCCTCACGGTCCAGCTCAGTATCCGGGCCGGTCGTCGCGCCGCGCTCGCCGACGATCCGCTCATCAGCCTGGTCGCCGCAACCGGAGTGACGGCACTGCTGTCGGCGTTACTGGTCTGGCTCGCCGGCTCACCGTGGACCTTCCCCGGGCGGTTCCAGGGAGTTCTCCTGCCGACGGCAATCGTTGCGGTGTCGATGACGGCCTCGTGCATGTTCCAGATGTGGCGAGCCGGCGATACCCGCTGGCTGGACTCGATGGCACAACGGTTGCGTTGGCATCGGCTCGATCCGATTCTGCGCCGCGACCTCCTCGCCTCGATCGGCGGCGGCATCGCGATTGCTGCCGCCCTCCTCAGCGCCGCCGCGGTCGGATTGGCAGTCGCCATCGCCCTCAACTACGCATCGGTCGTGGGCATGTACCAGTCCCTGCAGGGGGGAGTGCTCGGTGGCAGCATCGTGACCGTTGTCCAACTCATCGCCCTGCCCAACCTCGTCGTGTGGGCCGCCGCCTGGATCGTCGGTGCCGGATTCGCCATCGGTGCTGGAACGGCGGTCGCGCCGGCCGGCGTCGTCCTCGGTCCGATTCCCGGACTGCCCGCGTTCGCCGCGGTACCGCAACCGAACGGCCCCTGGATGCTCGCCATTCTGCTCGTTCCGGTGCTCGTCGCGTTCCTCACCGGCATGTTCATCCGACAGCGACACGACCGATACAGCTCACCCGCTCGACCGAGCGTGTTGCTGACGGTTGCGGCCGGGCTTGCCGCCGTCAGCGGGACCATCCTCGCACTTCTGTCATGGTGGGCCGGCGGCGCCATCGGTCCGGGTCGAATGGCCGAGCTCGGACCGAATCCGCTCCTCGTGCTGGCATGGACGGCGGGACTCGTTGGCATCGGCGCCCTCGTCGGTGGCTTCGCCGGCCGGGCAACCGCGACCAAGTAGGCTGACAGCGTGCTCACCCTCGTCGTCATGATTTCCGGGACGGGGTCGAACCTGCGCGCTCTCCTCGAGGCAATCCGCTCGGGAGAACTTCCCGCCCGCGTCGTCGCTATCGGATCGGATGTCGATGCACCCGGACTCGCTCTGGGCGAGGAGTTTGGTATCCCGACGTTCATCGTGCCTCTCCGACCGGGCGTCGACCGCGGCGATTGGGGAGCCGAGCTCATCGCGGCGATCGAACCCTGGCAACCCGACCTCGTCGTGCTTTCCGGTTTCATGCGGATTGTCCCAGCGAATGTGGTTGAGCGATTCGCTCCCCACTTGCTGAACACACACCCTGCCTTTCTGCCCGAGTTCCCCGGGGCGCACGCCGTCCGGGATGCGCTCGCGGCCGGTGCTCGCCAGACAGGCGCCTCGCTCATCGTGGTCGATACGTCGGTCGACGGCGGGCCGATCGTCTGCCAGGAACGCATTCCCGTGCTTCCGGGCGACACCGAAGAAACCCTGCACGAGCGCATCAAGCCGGTCGAACGGCGACTGCTGATAGACACGATTCGCGACATCGCGAACGGACGACTCACCCTTCAGGAGATGACGAACCCATGAGTGGCCCCACCCACGACCCGAGCCTCTACCGTTCGCGCGATCTCGTTCCGGTGCGTCGCGCCTTGCTGTCGGTGAGCGACAAAACCGGTCTGCTCGAAATGGCGGCGGCCCTCGCAGACGCGGGTGTCGAGATGGTCTCAACCGGTTCGACCGCGAACACCATCCGTGATGCTGGCTTTCCCGTGACCGAGGTCGCCGATGTCACGGGCTTCGCCGAGGCGCTCGACGGTCGAGTGAAAACCCTGCACCCGGGCATTCACGCGGGGCTGCTGGCCGACCTTCGACTTGCGCACCACGAGGCAGAACTCGAACGCCTCGGGATTGCCGCCTTCGAACTCGTGGTCGTCAATCTGTACCCCTTCGTTGAGACGGTTGCGTCGGGTGCGCCCGCGGCGAACATTGTCGAGCAGATCGATATTGGTGGCCCGGCGATGGTCCGCGCCTCGGCAAAGAATCATGCAAACGTCGCTATCGCGGTGTCGCCTGATTCATACCCGGAGCTCATGGCCGCGGTCCGCGCCGGCGGCACCACTCTCGCCCAACGTCAGCGTCTTGCCGCACTCGCGTTCGCGCACACCGCGAGCTACGACATCGCGGTCGCTTCGTGGATGAACAGCGTGGTCGCCACGGACTCGGATGGAACGCCGGCCCCACGCTGGATGGGCGCGGCCTGGCAGCGTGAGGCGGTGCTTCGCTACGGTGAAAATGCACACCAGTCGGCGGCGCTGTACGGCTCCCCGAACGGGCGCGGCATTGCCCAGGCGACGCAGCTTCACGGCAAGGAGATGTCGTTCAACAACTACGTCGACGCCGACGCCGCTATCCGCGCAGCCTACGACTTCGACGGGCAAGCCCCCGCTGCTGTCGCCATCATCAAGCATGCCAACCCGTGCGGGATAGCTGTGGCCGACACGGTCGCGCTCGCGCACGAGCGTGCCCACGCGTGCGATCCGCTCTCGGCGTTTGGGGGTGTCATCGCGACGAACGTCGAGGTCTCGCCCGAGATGGCCGCGACGGTCGCCGACATCTTCACCGAGGTCGTCGTGGCGCCTGCCTTCCACCCGGAGGCCTTCGCCATCCTTTCGGCGAAAAAGAACATTCGGCTCCTGCAGCTGCCCGCCGATTTCGAACCGATTCGAAGCGAGGTCAAGCAGATTTCTGGCGGTGTGCTCCTGCAGGATGCCGACCGGAACTTCGCCGACCCCACCGATTGGACGCTCGTCGCGGGCCCCGCGGCCGACAGCGCCACCATCGCCGACCTCTCCTTTGCTTGGCGTGCGGTTCGCGCGGTGAAGTCGAATGCCATTTTGCTCGCCGACCACTCCGCCTCGGTCGGAATCGGTATGGGCCAAGTCAACCGCGTCGACTCCTGTCGGCTCGCGGTCGAGCGGGCCGGTGGACGCGCGAGCGGTTCGGTTGCCGCCTCCGACGCATTCTTCCCCTTCGCCGACGGCGTGCACATCCTCATCGACGCGGGTGTCCGCGCAATCGTCCAACCGGGCGGCTCGATTCGCGACGAAGAAGTGATCGCCGCAGCCGAATCGGCCGGAGTCAGCATGTATTTCACCAACGAACGGCACTTCTTCCACTGATGAACACACGCATACCCGCCGGCACCCGATCCCGCACCCGCTGGATTGCTGCCCTCTGTTCCGCGCTCGGGGTGAGCGTCCTCGCATGGGTCACCGCCGCAATCCCGTTCTTCGTCGCGAGTCAGCAAGAGGCCGACATGCTCGGTCAAGCGCTCACCTACTTCGGCGGTGCCGCAACGCTATCGGCGCTCATTCTGCTGTTTGTGAACCGCTCGGAGCTCGTGCGTCGCCCCATCGTGGCGTTCGTCGTCGGTGTCGCGGTCGGAACGGTTGCGAGCCTCACCAACACGGCCGCGCACATCGCTCCCGACAATGTAGGGCCCGACGCCGCGGTCTTCGTGTTTGCCTCGGTGTTCTCCGTGAACCTCGTATTCATTGTGGCCCTCGGTATCGCGCAGTTCGCATTCGCGCCCGCAATTACAACCCGTGTGCTCGCGTGGCGTGGCCCGCGGCGGAACCGGGGCATCGCCCTGGTGCGACTCCCGGCGTCGAACCTGAGCGACGGCCTGGTCAGCCACGTCGACCGCGTGCCCGTCTCGCTCGAGCTCGCAGACGCCCAGTGGGACAACTACTGTGCCGCGCTCCGAGCGGAAGGCTGGGCGGTGCTCGAGGTCGATGCGGCGCCGGATCTGGCTGATTCGGTATTCGTCGAGGACATGGTCGTCATGTTCGGTTCGCTTGCCGTGCTTGCCAGCCCGGGAGCACCGAGCCGTGTTGCCGAACGCGAGGGCGTGGAACGTGCCGTGCGCTCACTTCCCGGCATTCGCGTCCGGTCTATCAGCGCGCCGGGAACGCTCGACGGTGGAGACGTGCTCAAGGTCGGTTCCGACGTGTACGTCGGCTCGTCGAGCCGGACGAATGGCGAGGGAATCCGCCAACTGCGCGCCATTCTTGAACCCGAGGGGTACCGTGTCATCGCCGTACCGGTTTCCCGAGTGCTGCACCTCAAGAGTGCCGTAACGGCACTTCCAGACGGCACCATCATCGGTCACCCCGACCTCATCGACGCTCGCATGTTCGACCGGTTCCTTGCGATGCCCGAGGTCGAGGGTGTCGCCGTCGTCGACCTCGGACGCAACACTCTGCTCATCTCGGCCGCGGCGCCACAATCCGCACAGCTCCTCGCGGACCTCGGCTACCGAGTCATTGCTGTCGACATCTCGGAGTTCGAGAAGCTCGAGGGCTGCGTGACCTGCCTGTCGGTTCGGGTGCGCTAGGCAACGAGCGCGCGCATCGCCGCTTCGAGTTCCGCGACGGTCGCTTCTGCGGCACGGCGGCGCTCGGCGACCGAGCCATGCGTGGCCGCGGCGTCGATGTACACCTTGAGTTTCGGTTCCGTGCCACTCGGTCGAACCATAACGCGCGAGCCGTCCTGCAGCCAGATGCGCAACACATCGGCTGGCGGGAGCTCACCGAGGCCCTCGGCGAGGTCCTCGACCCGATCCACGCGGTGTGTGCCGAGCGCGGTCGGTGGCTCTGCGCGAAGCCGCGCCATGGTGTCGGCAATCCGGCTGAGGTCGGTCACCCGAACGGACACTTGGGCCGACGCGAAACAGCCGAACTGTTCGACGAAGGCGTCCAGATGCTCAGCGACCGTCGAGCCGGCGGCAGCGAGTTCGCTTGCGAGGTCGAGGAATGCGGCGGCGGCCGAGATGCCGTCCTTGTCACGCACATCGGCTGGGTTCACCAGGTAGCCGAGCGCCTCTTCAAAACCGAACACGAGGTGGTCGGCTCGGGAGATCCATTTGAAGCCCGTCGGGGTCTCCTGGAAGTCCAACTGGTACGCGCGAGCGACCTCGCGTAGTCCCGGTGAGGAAACCATCGAGCACGCCAGGGTGCCCGACGGTGCACCGTCGCCGGCGGCCCGCGACTGTTCGCGAGCGACCTTCCAACCGAGGAGCAATCCGAGCTCGTTTCCGCTCAGTCGGCGGTAGCTCCCGGCGCCGTCGGGAATGGCAATTGCCAAGCGGTCGGCGTCTGGGTCGTGCGCCACGATGAGGGGTGCCCCGCTTCGCTCGGCGGTGGCGAAGGCGAGGTCGAGCGCGCCGGGCTCTTCGGGGTTCGGGAACGCGACGGTCGGGAATCGGCCATCCGGCGTGGCCTGCTCGGCAACGAGCTCGGGATGCGGGAGGCCGGCCGCATCGAGCACCCGCAGGAAGGTTTCGGCGCCGACGCCGTGCATCGCGGTGTAGACGAACGGCACGGCCGTCGCTCCGGAACGGATGAGCCGGGCGGTTGCCGTGACGTACGCCTCAACGACGGACTCCTCGGCAATCTCGAACGATCCACGGGGATGGTCGTCGAACCGGACAGACTCGGCAACCGCGGCAATGTGAGCCGCGATGGTGGCGTCATCGGGGGCGACAATCTGTGATCCCTGGTCCGCACCGCCGAGGTACACCTTGTAGCCATTGTCCTCGGGCGGATTGTGCGAGGCCGTGACCATCACACCCGCGTCCGCGCCCAGATGACGAACCGCAAAGGCGAGCACCGGGGTTGGCAGCAATCGGGGAAGCAGGATGGCGCGAAGCCCCATGCCGGCAAAGATCTCGGCGGAGTCGCGCGCGAACACGTCGGAGTTGACTCGACCGTCGTATCCGACGACCACGGTCGGGTTCGACGCCCGCTCGAGCAGGAACCGGCCGAAACCGGCGGCCGCCTGACCGACAAGAACCCGATTCATGCGGTTCGGGCCGGCACCGAGCGCGCCGCGGAGGCCCGCGGTACCAAAGCTCAATCGAGTACCGAAACGTCCGGCGAGCTCGAGTTCGGCTGCGGTGTCGCCCGCCTCAATACGTTCGAGCAAGGCGCTCGTTTCGGCGCGGGTGTCTGCGTCGGGGTCTTGGGCGAGCCAGGCTTCGGCCGCGGCAACGAGTGCCGCGCGATCCAGGCTCACAGGGCCGCCACAATGTTCGCGAGCAGAGCGCTGATTCGAGCCTCGGCCTCACGGCCGGCCTCGAGGACCTCCTCGTGTGAGAGCGGAGTGGTCTGAATGCCGGCAGCGAGGTTGGTGATGAGCGACATGCCGAACACTTCCATGCCCGACTGGCGAGCCGCGATGGCCTCAAGTGCGGTGGACATGCCGACGATGTGACCGCCGATTGCCTTCGCCATTTGCACTTCGGCGGGGGTCTCGTAGTGCGGCCCACGGAATTGGACGTAGACGCCCTCGTCGAGGCTCGGGTCGATGCTGCGAGCCACCTCTCGCAAGCGGCGCGAGTAGAGGTCGGTGAGGTCGATGAAGGTTGCGCCCTCGAGCGGACTTGCCGCGGTGAGGTTGATGTGGTCGCTGATGAGCACCGGGGTGCCGGGGCTCCAGGTGTCCTTGATGCCACCGGCGCCGTTCGTCAGGATCATGGTGCCCGCGCCGGTTGCAGCGGCGGTGCGAACCGAGTGCACGACGCGGCGAACGCCGTGACCCTCATAGAAGTGCGTGCGGGCGCCGATGACGAGAGCGTGACGTCCATCGCCAAGTGCGATCGAGCGAAGGGTGCCGCCGTGGCCCTCGAGAGCCGGCTTCGAGAAACCGGGAACCTGTTCAGCCGGAATGGTCGCCACGGTCTCACCGAGCAGGTCGGCCGCGCCGCCCCAACCGCTCCCGAGCGTGAGTGCGATGTCGTGACGCGGCACGCCACTGAGCTCGGCGATTGCCTGGGCGGCATCGCGGGCAACGGCGAAGGGGTCTGCGGTGAGGTCGTCGAGTGGGTTCGAAGTGGCCATGGTTCCAGCCTACTGAGCACCGCTCAGCCGCGCAGGAGAGCGCTCAAATGCGCATCGGCCCGGTGCCGTTCGGCGCACCGCTCAGACCGCGCGCCCCGGCTTCGACGCTGGGGTGGCGCGCTCTCCGCCGAACCTGCGCCAGAATGGGAGCGTGTCGTACGAGTTTGATCACACCCAGCGCATCGTCATCCTGGGCGGCGGACCCGGTGGGTACGAGGCCGCGCTCGCGGGTGCTCGGCTCGGAGCCCAGGTCACCCTGGTGGAACGTGCGGGAATCGGTGGCGCCGCGGTGCTCACCGACGTCGTTCCCTCGAAGTCGCTCATCGCCACAGCTGAGGCGGTTGGTGCCGTTCGACAGGCGGGCGAACTCGGCGTGCAGTTCGGCGAACACTCACGGGTTCCTGAGCTGTCCATCAATCTCGCGGCCGTGAACCGTCGCCTCCATGGTCTCGCCGCACAGCAGTCCGAGGACATGCGACGGACTCTTCACGATGCCGGTGTGCGTTTGATCGCTGGCGAGGGGCGACTCGACGGTCCGAATGCGGTCGTCGTCGCCGATCATGGAACCGATTTCGAACGCATCGAAGCAGACACCATTGTGGTTTCGGTGGGTGCAAGCCCGCGAGTCCTACCGACGGCCATTCCTGACGGAGAGCGCATCCTGAACTGGACCCAGGTGTACGCCCTGCAGTCCATTCCCGAGCATCTCATTGTGGTCGGTTCGGGTGTCACGGGTGCCGAGTTCGCCGCCGCGTATCGCGCGCTCGGAGCAGAGGTCACCCTCGTATCGAGCCGCGAACAGGTCCTTCCCGGTGAGGATGCCGATGCGGCCGCCCTCATCGAGGGGGTGTTCAAGCGCAATGGCATGCAGGTGCTGTCGAAAGCCCGCGCCCAATCGGTCGAAGCGACGCCGAACGGAGTCGTGGTGACGCTAGCCGACGGACGAAACATTGAGGGGAGCCACTGTTTGATGGCCGTCGGTGCCGTCCCCAACACTTCGGGCATCGGCTTGGAGACCGCGGGCGTCGAGCTCAGCGAGTCGGGTCACATCAAGGTGAACCGCGTCGCGCGCACCTCGGTGCCCAACATTTATGCGGCGGGGGACTGCACGACGTATGTTCCGCTCGCATCGGTCGCGTCGATGCAGGGCCGGACGGCCGTGTTTCACGCGATGGGTGACATCGTCAACCCTCCAGAGCAGCGCAACATCACCTCGAACATCTTCACGAATCCGGAGATTGCGACCGTTGGCTGGTCGCAGCGAGACATTGAAGCCGGCCTGGTCAGTGGCACGATTTACAAGGTCCAGCTCGCTGAGAACCCGCGCGCGAAGATGATGGGCGTCACCGAGGGCTTTGTGAAGCTGTTCGCGAAGAGCGACTCGGGCACCATCATTGGTGGCGTGATCGTCGCGCCGAAGGCGAGCGAACTCATTTTTGCGATTGCGCAGGCGGTGACCAACCGCCGCACGGTGGATCAGCTCGCCCAGACCTTCCCGGTGTATCCCTCGCTGATGGGTAGCGTCGCGGACGCTGCCCGAGCCCTGCACATCGTGCAGTAACGCTACTCGTCTTCGATACTGAGGAGCACGTGACCGCTTGAGACGGTCGCGCCGAGTTCGCCGTTGATGCCGCGAACGATGCCATCGCGGTGCGCGGTGAGGGGCTGTTCCATCTTCATCGCCTCGAGCACGACGACGAGGTCGCCGGCAACGACCTTTTCGCCCTCGGCTACCGCGAGCTTGACGATTGTGGCCTGCATCGGTGCGGCAACGGAGTTGCCGGTCGCGGTGCTCACCAGACCGCTCGAGCGACGCTTCGGTGCGGGACCGACCGTGAGCGGACCGCTCGCCCCCGGAATGAGCTTCTTGGGCATCGAGACCTCGACGCGACGTCCGTCAACCTCGACGGTCACCGCGTGGCGGGCGCCCGGGCCCGGGAGCACCTCGGCCTCGCCGGTCCACGGCTCGAGCTGGTTATCGTATTCGGTCTCAATCCAGCGGGTATAGACCGAGAATGGCTTTCCGTCCGTGGGCGCGAATGCCGGATTCGACACGATATCGCGGTGGAACGGCAGCACCGTCGGAAGGCCGGCGACCTCGAATTCCTCGAGGGCACGGCGAGACCGCTCGAGTGCCTCCTCGCGGGTAGCGCCGGTCACGATGAGTTTGGCCAGCAAGGAGTCGAAGGCGCCGGAAATGACATCACCGGTCGTGACGCCACTGTCCACGCGAATGCCGGGGCCACCCGGTACGCGAAGCACGTGCACTGGTCCTGGTTGCGGCAGGAAGTTGCGGCCCGGGTCTTCGCCGTTGATGCGGAACTCGAACGAGTGGCCGTCCGGGCTCGGGTCGTCGTAGTCGATGAGCCCACCCTCGGCGATGCGGAACTGTTCGCGCACGAGGTCGATGCCGGTGACCTCCTCCGAAACCGGATGCTCCACCTGCAGGCGCGTGTTCACCTCAAGGAAGGACACCGTGCCGTCGAGGCCAATGAGGAACTCGCACGTGCCGGCGCCGACGTAGCCGACCTCTTTGAGGATGGCCTTTGAAGACTCGTAGAGCTTGCGGTTTTGCTCCGCGGTGAGGAACGGGGCCGGAGCCTCTTCGACGAGCTTTTGGTGGCGACGTTGCAGGGAGCAGTCGCGCGTCGAAATGACCACGACGTTGCCTGCCGCGTCGGCGAGGCACTGTGTCTCGACGTGGCGCGGCTTGTCGAGATACTTTTCGACGAAGCACTCGCCGCGACCGAAGGCGGCAATCGCTTCGCGAGTCGCTGAGTCGAACAGTTCGGGAATCTCTTCGCGGGTGCGCGCGACCTTGAGACCGCGACCGCCTCCGCCGAACGCCGCCTTGATCGCGACCGGCAGGCCGACCTCGTCCGCAAATGCGACCACTTCGTCGGCGGTCTCAACCGGGTTCAGCGTGCCCGGGGCCAGCGGAGCGCCCACCTTCTCGGCCACGTGCCGCGCTGAAACTTTGTCGCCGAGACGCTCGATGGCCTCTGGGGACGGGCCGATCCAGGTGATGCCCGCGGCAATCACCGCGCGCGCAAAGTCGGGGTTCTCTGCGAGGAAGCCATAGCCGGGGTGAATGGCGTCGGCCCCGGCGCGCTTGGCAACCGCGAGAATCTTGTCGATGACGAGGTAGGTCTCGGCACTCGATTCGCCCACAAGGGCGTAGGCCTCATCGGCGAGCCGAACGTGCCGGGCATCGCGGTCCTGATCGGCGTACACCGCTACCGAGCGGATGCCCGAGTCACGTGCCGCGCGGATGATGCGAACAGCAATTTCGCCACGGTTGGCAATCAATACCTTTGAGATTCGGGCCATGAATTCGAGCCTATCGGCCGGGCCGCGCGAGACGTTGGATATTCCGCACGAAATCATGCCGGCCTGGGTGAGGGATTTACACAAGCCGCCACAGCGAGGTCCACGGAACATCGAGCTCCAGCGCGAGCTCACGAAGGGTCGAGAGTGACAGCCCCACGACGGTCGACGGGTCGCCCTCGACGTGTCGAATGAACGGGCCTCCGAGCGAATCAACCGTGAACGCACCCGCGACCTCGAGCGGTTCGCCCGAGTCAATGTAGGCGTCAATCTCCGCCTCGCTGAGTTCGGCAAAGGTGACCCGCGCTGAAGCCACGCGGTGAACGACGCGCAGCGGCTCACCGGGCGAGAGCCGCACGAGGGCATGACCCGACCACAGCACGCCCGTCTTGCCGTTGTGCGCGAGCCACCGTTCGCGGGCTCGTTCGGGGGTATGTGGCTTCCCGTGTACGACGCCGTCAAACTCGAATGCCGAATCACCGCCGAAGACCAAACACGGCTCGGTCACTGCAGACGCCAGCGGTTCCGCCACGGCGAGGGCCTTCGCGTGAGCGAGCACCTCAACCAGTTCGGCCGGATGGAGGGCGGCACCCCGCGCGGCCTCCCGTTCGGCAACGAGCGCGTCCTCATCGACGCCCGGAGCACGCAGCTCGGGCGCAATTCCTGCTTGGCGCAGCAGGGCCGCACGCGCGGGGGAGGTGGAGGCAAGCACGAATCGCATGCCTCTATCTTGCCGCCCAATCGGCTCGGCTCTCCCGGCAACGCGGCTACGCTCGAAGCATGACCACTCGCTCCCTGCACATCGACTCCATCGCCCACGGCGGATTCGGTGTCGCGCGCGAAGACGGACGCGTCGTGTTCGTTGCCGACGCGATCCCGGGTGAAACGGTCGAGGCGCGAATCATCGAGGAAAAGAAGAGCTTCGCGAGAGCGGTCGCGACGGCGGTGCTCGAGCCCTCGCCCGACCGCGTCGAACACCCGTGGACCGAAGCCCGCCTCGATCGGCAGCCGGAGCTCCGCGCCGGGGGAGCCGATTTCGGGCACATCACCATCGAGCGGCAGCGGGCGCTCAAAGCCGAGGTCATGAGTGACGCCATCGCCCGATTCGGCGGTGGCGCCTTCCCGGCCGAGATCAGGGTCCAGGGCGTCGATCCGGACCGAGCCTGGCGGACCAGAGTGAGCCTGCATGTTGCCGCCAACGGCACTGCCGGTCCGCGTGCCGCTCGCTCCCACGAGGTCATCGCCGTCGAGGACTATCCGCTCGCTGTGCCCGCACTCGCCGAGCTCGCACCCTGGCGCGAACGCTATCCGGGTGCGGACCGGGTCGATCTGGTCGCCACGAGCACCGGCGAGGTCGTCGTGCGGGTGCTCGCTCCGGGTGAACCGGTCTCCAATCGCCGCATCACCGAGACGGTCGCCGGCCGTCGATTCGCGCTCGCCGAAGCGGGCTTCTGGCAGGTACACCGCTCGGCCGCGGCGACGCTCAGCGCCGCGGTTGCGCGAGCGCTCAACCCTGAGCTGTTGGATGCCCAAGCGGATCACCTCGACCTCTATGGCGGTGTCGGATTGCTCGCCGTTCCGGTGCTCGAAGCGATTGGTGCCCAGGCCAAGCTCAGCACGGTCGAATCGGCACCGGGAGCGAGTGAGTACGCCGCAGAAAACCTCCAGGACTGGATCGGGTCCCGCGCAATCGGCGGCCGAGTAGAGCAATTCCTGCAGCGCGAAGGCGTGTCGGCTGGCGCGACCGTCGTCCTCGATCCACCACGAGCCGGAGCGGGCCGCGAGGTGAGCCAACGGCTCGCCCGGAGTGACGCGGCGCAAATCGTCTACGTGGCGTGCGATCCGGTCGCCTTCGCCCGCGATCTCGGGACATTCCGGGAGGGCGGTTGGGATGCCGTCTCACTCGAGGCCTTCGACCTGTTTCCCGACACCCACCACGTCGAGCTCGTCGCCAGGCTCGAACCGCGCTAGCCGGTGAAGCCGCGCCACGCTCCCGGACCGGGGTGCAGGGGCGCACGCAGTCCGCGCGCGGACTGCATCCAGAAGTCGGTTCCGCGTTCGGCCTCGCGCCGCGCCTCGGACTCTTCAATGAGCATTCCGGCGAGCGCGGCAATAGCGGCCGCGTTGTCTTCGCGGTAGCAGTCGGCGTCGAGGGTGCGCGAGGTGACGTGCAGCTGGCTCGAGACTGCCTCGAGTTCGCTCGCCGGCTCGAGTTCGAGTCCGTCAATCATTAGAGCGGGATGTTCCCGTGCTTCTTGGCGGGGAGACTCGCACGCTTGGTCCGCAGGGCGCGGAGCGCCTTCACGACCGACACGCGCGTGGCAGCCGGTTCGATGACGCCGTCGAGTTCACCGCGCTCGGCAGCGAGGAACGGCGAAGCGACGTTGTAGGTGTACTCGTTCGCAAGCTTGGTGCGCACCGCCGCAACATCTTCGCCGGCCTCTTCGGCCTTCTTGATTTCGCCACGGAACAGAATGTTCACCGCGCCCTGACCACCCATGACGGCAATCTCTGCGGTCGGCCATGCGAGGTTGATGTCGGCACCGAGCTGCTTGGAACCCATCACGATATAGGCGCCACCGTAGGCCTTGCGCGTGATGACGGTGACGAGCGGGACGGTCGCTTCGGCGTAGGCGTAGAGCAACTTCGCGCCACGACGAATGACACCGGTCCACTCCTGGTCGGTTCCCGGAAGGTATCCGGGAACGTCGACGAGGGTGAGGATCGGGATGGAGAAGGCGTCGCAGAAGCGCACGAAGCGGCTGGCCTTTTCGCCGGCCTCAATGTTGAGCGTGCCGGCCATCTGGCTCGGCTGGTTCGCAATGATGCCGACCGAGCGGCCCTCAACCCGAGCAAACCCGATGACGATGTTCGGTGCGAACAGCGGCTGCACCTCGAGGAACTCACCACCGTCGACGACCGCTTCGATAACGGTGTGCACGTCATAGGGCTGGTTGGGCGAATCTGGAATGAGCGTGTTCAGGCGCTTATCGGCGTCGGTGATTTCGAGCTCGACCTCGCTGTCATAGACCGGCGCCTCGGTGAGATTGTTCTGCGGCAGGTAGCTCACGAGCGTGCGCGCGTAATCGAAGGCATCCGGTTCGTCGGCCGCGAGATAGTGGGCCACGCCGGAGATCTTGTTGTGGGTGAGCGCGCCACCGAGCTCCTCCATGCCGACGTCTTCGCCGGTGACCGTCTTGATGACGTCCGGGCCGGTGACGAACATCTGGCTGGTCTTGTCGACCATGATGACAAAGTCGGTCAGCGCGGGGGAGTACACGGCGCCACCGGCAGCCGGGCCACAGATGATTGAAATCTGCGGAATCACGCCGGAAGCGGCCGTATTCCGGCGGAAGATTTCGCCGTACTTGCCGAGCGCGACGACACCCTCCTGGATGCGGGCTCCACCCGAATCCAGGATGCCAATGATGGGGACGCCGGTCTTGAGTGCGAGGTCCATAATCTTGATGATTTTGTCGCCGGCGACCTCGCCAAGCGAACCACCGAAAATGGTGAAGTCTTGCGAGTACACGGCAACCTGGCGACCGTGAATCGTCCCGGTGCCGGTCACCACGGCGTCACCGTAGGGCCGGGACTTGTCCATACCGAAGGCGGTCGTGCGGTGGCGGACGAACTCGTCGAGCTCAACGAACGATCCCGGATCGAGCAGCTCGGCAATGCGCTCGCGGGCCGTTAACTTGCCCTTGGCGTGCTGCTTGGCAATGGCGGCCTCGCCGCTTGCGGTGACCGCCTCGTGGTAGCGCTGCTTGAGGTCAGCAAGCTTGCCGGCGGTCGTGCTCAAATCGGGAGTCGCGTCAGTCACGCCGTTCAGCCTATCGGCCGGCCTCTTGAAAGCGGGTAGCCTGAAGCCGTGAAAAATTCGGCCGATTCCCCGTGCGATTTCCACAAATCGGCCGCCCTCGTCGAACGATTCCTGTGGCTCCCGGAAACCGGATCGACCAACGACGACGCATCAGCACTCGCCCGCCAGGGCGCACCCGACTTCACCGTCGTGGTTACCGACACGCAGACGGCCGGCCGCGGTCGCCTCGGGCGCGTCTGGACCGCGCGCTCCGGAAAAACCCTCGCCATTTCGGTGCTGCTGCGCCCGACCGAGTTGTTTGAGCGCCCCGACTCGCTCGCGTGGCTGCCGCTCCTCGCCGGCGTGGCAATGTCGCGGGCGGTGCGTGCGGAGCTTGACGCTCTTCTCACACACGAACCCGAGGAGCGAGCTCCACTCGAGGTCAGCCTCAAGTGGCCGAACGATGTGCTCATTCACGGGTTCAAGGTGTCGGGCATCCTGACCGAGCTCGTGGCTGATGAGTCGGCGGTCGTGATCGGCTCGGGCATCAACCTCACGCTCGACGAACATGATCTGCCGACGCTCACATCGACGTCGGTGCTCCTCGCCTCGGGCGCTCAGCCGGACGCAGACCGACTCCTGTCCGCCTACCTTCAGGAGCTTCGTCGCCTCACCACCACGCTTCGCGAACATGCGGGCAATGCCGAGACGAGTGGATTGCGCGCCCTCGTCGAAGCGTCGTGCGGCACAATCGGCCAATCGGTCCGGGTAGAGCTTCCCGGCGGCCAGGAACTGCACGGCACTGCCGAAGGAATCGACGCGGCGGGACGGGTATCGGTTCGCGATTCGTCCGGAGTGGTTCGTTTCATCGCCGCTGGAGATGTCACGCACCTTAGGCTTGAGGCATGAGTGCGGCACAGCCCATCGAGACCGAGCGTCGCATTGTGGCGTTGCGGCCGAGTGCACGCCGATTGCTCGCCCCGGCCATACTGTTCGTCCTGCTCGCCGGAGCGGTTCCGTGGCTCACGGGCGTGCTGACCGAGGCGTGGCACGCATGGATTGTCGTGGTGTGTGCCGCAGCCGCCCTCGTCCTCGGATGTGTGATCCCACTGCTTGCCTGGCTTGCACGCCGCACCACGGTGAGCTCTCGCGCAATCGTCACGCAGCACGGACTCATCACCCGTGTGCGCGACGAAGTGCTGCACGCCCGCGGATACACGGTCTCGGTCGAGCAATCCATCGGCCAGCGGCTGTTTCACTCCGGCGACGTTGTCCTGCGGCTCCCCGGCGAAGCCGAGTCGCTGCGTCTGGTTGATGTTCCTCGGCCGGAACTCCTCCAGGCGTTGCTCGGTGACCTCGTCGCTGCCGCACCGGCCTCACCCGGTCTCGCGGCCGGGGTGACCGGAGATGTGACCACCCGCATGGATACCAATCTGCTCGCCGAGCTCGGCGACTCGGACCGCACCCGACAGGTGTGACCGCATCATGACCAGGTCGACACGCGCCCCACGGCTCGGCATCATCGGAGGCGGCCAGCTTGCCCGGATGATGATTGCCCCCGCGGTTGAACTCGGTGTCGATATCCGAGTGCTAGCTGAAGCGGAAGGCATGTCGGCCGCGCTCGCCACGACAGCGGTCGGGGATTACCGTGATGCGGCAACCGTGCTGGCGTTCGCAGCCGATGTCGATGTTGTGAGCTTCGATCACGAACACGTCCCGCAGGATGTGCTCGAGGCACTCGTTGCCGCCGGTCATGCGGTGCACCCTGGTCCGCACGCACTCGCCATCGCCCAGGACAAACTGCTCATGCGTGAACGGCTCTCGGCCGCCGGGCTTCCGGTTCCCGAATGGGCCGCGGTGCACAACACGGCGGAACTCGAGGCGTTCCTCGCCGATCATGCTGGCGAGGCGGTCGTCAAAACGCCTCGAGGTGGCTATGACGGCAAGGGTGTTCGTGTCGTGAGTTCAGCGGCGGAGGTCGCGGATTGGTTCGCCCTCCTCGACCCCTCCGGTCCGGTGTCGGCCTTGCTCGTCGAGGAGCGTGTGCCGTTTCGGCGCGAGCTCGCCCAGCTCGTGGCGCGTCGGCCGAGCGGTGAGCTTGCCGCCTGGCCGGTCGTGGAAACCGTGCAGAGTGACGGCATCTGTAGCGAGGTCCTCGCGCCGGCCCCGCATGCGCGCGGTCGCCTGAGCGAGGTCTGCGCCGATATTGCGGAACGAGTGGCCGCCGAACTCGGCGTCACCGGTGTGCTCGCCGTCGAGCTGTTCGAAACCGTCGATGACCGTGTGCTCATCAACGAACTCGCGATGCGCCCCCACAATTCGGGTCATTGGACCCAGGACGGGGCCGTCACGAGCCAATTCGAGCAGCACATCCGTGCGGTCCTCGACCTCCCGCTCGGCGCCCCCGACCCGGTGGCTTCGGCGACCGTTATGGTGAACATTCTGGGCGGACCCGAGGGGGAGTTGCTCACCGACCGGTACGACCGGACGATGCGTGCGTTCCCCGACGTCAAGATTCACGGCTACGACAAAGCCTCGCGCCCGGGGCGCAAGGTGGGCCATGTAAACGCGGTTGGTGACGATCTGGACGATGCCGCCTATCGCGCACGCGCCGCGGCAGCGTTGCTTCGCGACTCCTAAGCCGTCTCCCGCGGGC
>DATGWF010000057.1:0-1724 GCA_035299585.1 Microbacteriaceae bacterium | reverse complement strand
GAGCTCGCGCTGCACCATGGTCTCAAAATCGTCCGGGGTGAGCTCGCGCACCGTATAGCCGTCGGCGAGTGGCGCGCTGCGCGGTTGCGATCGGGTGGTCAACACCTCGAGCGGCTCGAGCTCGATGGCGCGAACCGTCCAGGAGTCGGTGTCGGTGGGAAGTGCGGGAAGCCCGACTGCCAGCCAGTGCGACGATGGAAACTCCTCGGTGAAGCGCGCCTCCCAGCGGGCGCCGTCATCCACGGCGGAAGCATCGGTGACGAGGAGGCAATTGCCCCAGTGGTAGTCAGGGTTGTCTGGAGTGCGCACCACGAGGTGGTCGCCATGGTCGGTGACAGTCGAACCGGTCAATTCCAGGATGGCCACATCGGTGGCCCAGTCCGGTTGGAGATCGCGCATGTGTGTCCCTGTCATGTGAACTGCTTTCGATCGTATCCACTCGCGGTGAACCTCACTCCGCACGGCAAGCTGTCGCTCGAACGCTCAACCGTCCTCGTCTGGGGGTGCATGTTCGTCCAGGCGGCGAGCGACCCGGGTCACCCAGTGTCGGTGGGTCGTGCGATGCTCAACTCACGTTCAAGAGTTGCAGCGCCAAGTACCGAGCTGGCTGCACGGCAACCCGTCCGCCAAGGATCCGGGTGCCCTCGGAGAAGAACGGGTCCCGTCGCATCCGGCGGGGCAAGTCTTGGAACCCTGGAGGCCCCTATGGCACCCCATCTATCCACCGAGCTCGCGGCCGAATGGTTGCGAGTCCTCCGCGACATCGCCCCGACTGAGGTGATGCGCACCGTCGAGCGAGTCAAGCCGGCGCTGCCGGCGCACTGGCTCGCTCGAGCAGTCGACGAGGAAGCCGCGCGTGCCTATGCGGAGCGCTGGCATGCGGCAGGCTGGTCGCCCGAAGACTGGTGGCGTCTCGCGTCGGCATGCACCCTCGAGGATCTGCGAGCCAGCGTCAAGGAGCATCGCGACGTGTCAAGCGATCGCACGGGCGCCTCCCAGAGCGACTCGGTGGCGTGGCGCGAATGTGGTCGCACGCTTCGCCCCGCCGAGTGGACCCAGTGGCGCGAACTTGCCGCCGAGGTCGGTCCGATACGCGCCACCAGGGCGCTTCTTGACGATCGCAACCTGCCCCTCGACACCCGTCTGTTCTGGGCCGGCCATGAGGTGAAGGTCACCGCGCCACGTCCGGGGCTGCCCGGAACGGGTTCGCTGCTGGAGCGCAACGAGATGAGCCGACTCGACGATGCGCCGAGCGACCGGGGCGAGGGCGATGTCGGTGGGTCGGGGTATGGTGCGCAACCATGACTGAACCGATTTACGATTTCGTTCCCCCGCCCGAGCTAGGAATCCCGGTCGATGACCCGGAAACTCAGGCGCTCTTGGCCGTGATGGAGCACGACCCCGACTGGCTCGCACTCAAGCAGAAGCTCGACGAGCAGTTGGGTCGACAGCTCGAGTATCACTGCGTCGTGATGTGCAGCGACGGCGTGATGACGAGCATCCCGGTGCCGGCCACCACGGACGAGTGGGCCATTCGCACGTTCGACTCGATGGTGCTGTCGTGGCACAACAGCCGCAGCCTGTTCCCGTTCTCCACGCTCGAAGAGAAGACCCGTTTCCCGCGGGCGGTTCGGCTGGAGTTGTTGAGTCCGGACGGCTGTCGGCGACTCGCCGACATTCCGTTGCGCGGTTAACGTGATCGTGGCGGGCCAGCCGAAGCTGAC
>DATGWF010000056.1:0-3597 GCA_035299585.1 Microbacteriaceae bacterium | reverse complement strand
AATGGCGAGAGACGATGGCAGTCAATCTTGACGCGCCACACCACCTGAGCACCGAAGTCGCCCGCGGCATGCGCGAGCGCGGTTTCGGTCGACTCATTCACGTGAGCTCGCAACAAGCGCAACGCGCCTTCGCGCATTCTGGAGCGTACGGCGTCTCGAAAGCCGGCCTGGAGGCGCTCGCGCGTTCACAGTCCGAGGCTTGGTCCTCGAGTGGCGTGACCGCCAACGTTCTCATTCCCGGCTTTGTCCCGACCGCTTTGAACGCTCGACTCAGTTCAGACCCGGATGCTGTTGCGGCTCTCGCGGCTCGAACCCACGTCGGTCGAAATGGCACGCCGGAAGACTTCGTCGGAGCGGCAATCTTCCTCGCGAGCTCGGCATCCGGCTACATCACCGGCCAAGCCATCGCCGTCGACGGTGGCTTTTCAGTGCACTAGGCCCTAGTCTTCGCCGGAGAGCTGCGCTTCCTCGTCGGCCTTGATGCAGGACTCAATCACGGGCTCAAGAGCCCCGTTCATGACAGCGTCGAGGTTGTAGGCCTTGTACCCGGTGCGGTGGTCCGCGATGCGGTTTTCCGGAAAGTTGTAGGTCCGGATGCGTTCCGAACGGTCCATCGAGCGAATCTGCGACTTGCGCGCGTCCGACGCGGCAGCCGCAATCTCCTCCTGCTGTCGAGCAAGAATGCGAGCGCGCAGCACACGCATCGCAGCCTCACGGTTCTGCAGCTGGCTCTTCTCGTTCTGCATCGAGACCACGATGCCGGTCGGCAAGTGGGTGATGCGCACCGCCGAGTCGGTCGTGTTCACCGACTGTCCACCGGGACCACTCGAGCGGTACACGTCGATTTTGAGGTCGTTCTGGTTGATCTCGACCTCTTCGGGCTCGTCGACCTCCGGAAAGACGAGCACACCGGTGGTCGAGGTGTGGATGCGGCCCTGGGTTTCGGTGACGGGGACACGTTGCACCCGGTGTACACCACCCTCGTACTTCAAGTGAGCCCACACACCTTGCGAAGGGTCGGTCGCGTTCGACTTAATCGCAACCTGCACGTTCTTGTAACCGCCGAGATCGGACTCGTCCTTCTCGAGGAGTTCGGTCTTCCAACCCTTCGATTGTGCGTACTGGATGTACATGCGCAACAGGTCGGCCGCGAACAGCGCACTTTCGGCGCCGCCTTCACCACCCTTGATTTCCATGATGACGTCACGACCGTCGTCGGGGTCACGCGGAATGAGGAGTCGACGGAGCTTTTCTTGAGCGGTGGCGAGTGCCTCTTCCAGAATGGGAACCTCGTCGGCGAATGCGTCGTCTTCCTTGGCCAGCTCCTTGGCCGCGGCGAGATCGTCTTGAGCACCGAGCCAGGCCTCGTTCGCCGCCACAATCTTGGACAGCTCGGCGTACCGGCGATTGATGCGCTTCATCGCTCCAGCGTCGGCGTGGACCGCGGGGTCAGCAAGTTGCGCTTGCAGGTCGGCGTGCTCAGCAAGCAGACCGTGAACGGTTTCAAACACGATGCACCCGTCGCTTAGCCGTTGCGCTGAACGTGCGCGAGGTATTCGACGTTGCTCGCGGTCTCACGGAGACCAACGGCGATGCTCGCGTGAGCCGAAGCGACGTCGAGCACGCCGGCACGCTGACGCTGACGTTCGAGCACGGCGACTTCTCCCTCGGAAAGGAACGACTTCGCTCGAACCGTGGCCGAGTCGTTCACATCGATGGCCGGGAACACGCGGGCCGTCGCGAGCTCGCTGGACAGTCGAACCACGCTCGTGGCGGCGTTCCGCAGTTCGTCAACGAGCACGTTGTCGCCAGCGCGGTCGGCCTCTGCGACCGTTCCAACGATGGTCAACGAACCACCGTTTTCGACCTTGCGCGCCGCACCGAAGAGCTTCTTGATGGCGAACACCGAGCTGGGGTCGCCGCCGAAGCTCCGCCCACCACTAGCGTGCGCACGGTATGCACGAGCGAGCGACGACACAGAATCAATCAGGACGACAACATCGTGACCAAGCTCAACCAGACGCTTGGCGCGCTCGACGGCGAGTTCCGCGATGGTGACGTGGTCTTCAGCGGTGCGGTCGAAGGTCGAAGCGATGACCTCGCCACGCACCGTCCGTGCCGCGATCGTGGCATCTTCGGGACGCTCGTCGACCAGAACGACCATCAAATGGGTGTCGGGCGAGTTCTGCGCGACGGCGTGAGCCACCTCGCGGATAAGCGTGCTCTTGCCGGTTCGGGCAGCACCGACGATGACGCCACGCTGACCCTTGCCAAGCGGGGCAACCACGTCGATGAAGCGCGTGGCCAGCACCGAACGCTCGGTCTCAAGTCGGAGGGCATCGCTCGGGTACAGCGGAACGAAGTCCGCGAACTCAGCGCGAGCACCGGCTTCGTCAACGCTCTGGCCGTTGACGGTATCGACCGTGACGAGCGCGTTGTACTTCTGGCGGCCGTTCGACTCGCCCTCGCGCGGCTGTTTCACCGAGCCCGCGACGGCGTCACCCTTGCGCAGGTTGTACTTCTTCACCTGGCCAAGCGACACGTACACATCGCTCGGTCCGGGCAGGTACCCGGAGGTGCGCACAAAGGCGTAATTGTCGAGGACGTCCAGGATGCCGGCAATCGGAATGAGGACGTCGTCTTCGAGGAGTTCGGGCTCACCATCTTCCGTGCGGCGGTTGCGGTTCCGTTCGCGACGGTTGCGGTTCCGGCTAGAACCCTCGCCCTCAGCACGCTCGGCCGGCTCCTCACCCTCGGGTTGGTTCTCGGTGGATTCGGCCTTGTCCTCGCCCTGTCCGTTCGACTCACCGCGTTCGCGGTCACGATTGCGGTTTCGGTTGCGGCGATTCCGGCTCCGACCCTCGCGCTGCGGCTCGGTCTCGTCGCCATCCGCCGCTGCGGAAACCTCGGCCGCCTCGGTCTCAACATCTGAGGGGACGAGCTCAACTCCGGCGCCAACTTCGGCGTTCACGTGTGCTGAGGCGCTCGTGCTGCTCGCGCGACGCGAACGACGCGAGCGGCTGTTACCGGCGGGAGCGGTCTCCGCCTCGGGCTCGGTCGGAGCGCTCTGCTCGACGGTTTCTGCCGGAGCCGCAGCAAGCGCAGATTCGCCTCCGCGTGCGGTGATGATGGCGTCGACGAGCTCGCCTTTGCGGAGCTTGCCGCTTTCGATGCCGAGCGAGGCGGCGATTTCTTGCAACTGAGCGACCTTCAAGGTGGCGAGCTGCGCAGGAGTTTCAGTCATTACTGTCCTTTTTCAGGGTTCAACCGCGAACACGGTGATTCGCAGGAATTGGCGAGTGCATCGCAACACGCTTCGAGAAGCTGAACGATGCAATCCGGAACTGCACACGGGAATCGCTCCCATACGGTGCATCGTCAGGCTAGCAGACTCTCAGTCGAGCGGGCTCCAGGAACACCCCATGAAGTCAACCGCGAGTGGGAACGCTTGCCACGGGTCGTCGAGAGTTGCGCGCTCGACAACGGTCGTCGCTGCCGCCCGGTCGCTCGGATCGGTTGCAAGCACGAGAATCGAGGGCCCGGCACCGGAAACAACGGCCGGGTATCCAGCCTCTCGGAGCAGCGCGATGAGGCGAC
>DATGWF010000055.1:0-34017 GCA_035299585.1 Microbacteriaceae bacterium | reverse complement strand
ACGGACTCGCGCGCGAAATCGGAGTGACGCTCGCGCTCAGTCCGCCCAGTGCGGTGGCTTGTCGCGCAGAATTTCCTCATCGCGTGGGCTGAGTCGTTTCGCCCGAGCCGCATCCGGGGTGACGGCAGGCCGCGGCCGCTCGACTCGCGCGGTGTCACCGCGGCCGTCATCGCTTTCCGGAACGGGCGTGAGCCGGGCGCGGCGCCGACCGGTTTTTTCGACCCGCTGGCGCGGTTCGTCAGGTGATTGAGGCATCGGCGTCGTTCGAGGCGGCGACACCCAGGACCTTCGCGATGCGCTCGACCACCGCGGTCGGATTCGCGAACAGGTCGAATGAATGCACCCGAATGTAGTGCCAACCCAGGCGTCGGAGCACGTGCGGCCGCAAGCGAAGCGCCTCACGCAGGCTGGAATCGACGAGTTGCGGATCGGTCTCCACGACGGCAGCTTTCCCACCGCCGGCGACGGCGAGCGCGAGCTTCCCGTCGTAGCCGAGGGCAACGCGCAATCCGCGGGCCTCGAGTCGAGCCGCGAGGTCAGCCAACATCGCGTCGTCCGTGCCCGTTGCGCGGGGGGCGGTCGCCCGCTCTGCCGTCGCGGCAATCATGTGAGCGAGCGCGAGCACGCCTGCGGATTGGCGATCGTCGATGTCTTCGGCGCCGAAGCTCGTGACGATGTCGAGTGAGCGACGCGCTCCGGTCATGGCGACCGCGAGGAGCCGGTCACCGCCGGGCAGACTCAGCGGGCCAAAATCGCTGAGCAAGCGCCCGTGCGGCGTGCGTCCATATCCGACCGAGAAGATGACTCGGTCGCGGCTTTGGGCGACCGCCTGGTCGAGGGTGAGGACGGTAAACGGTTCGGCACGATCTTTGAGGAAGAAGTCGCTCAGATCGCCTCGCTTGGCGAGCGCGGCGAGCACCGTGGAGTACACCCGGGCGGCGTGCTTCGCGCTCGCGGTCACGACCATCAGGGATTCCTTGGGACGCTTGACCGCGTGCTCCATGACGAGCTCGACAACCTTGGCGACCTCGACATCGATGGATTCGACGGTGCCGGTGAGCGGGTCGGGCGTGCCCTTCGCGTTGAGCGAGTGCAGCGAGAGACTGCCATGCCCGAGGAAGGAACCGGCCCATGGCAAGGCCTCGATGCGGCCGTCGTAGTAGCGCGAGTTCACGAGTTGCGCGAGGTCTTCGCCGCCGGCTCGATAGCTCCGGGTCAATGCCATATTGGGCACGAATGGGGCCAGTTGGGCGAGCACCGATGATTCTTGAAGTGCTTCGACGTCCTCCGGCGTGGCGACCGCGTGTCCGGAATGGATGCCGAACGGTGAGGGCATCTGGGTGACGGAGTCTCCGAATGCGACGACCTGTTTGGCGCGACGAATCGCACTCAGGTTCTCGACGAAGCTGGTGGCACCCGCATCAATGAGGAGTACCGCGTCAAAGGTGATGCTGTCGTCGATGCGGTGAACCGCGTACGGCGAGGCCAGCCACACGGGTGCGAGCGCCTTCAGCAGGTGCGGCGCCGACTGGTTGAGCTCGCGCGAGGTCGGCTGCTCCGTCTTGAGCAATCGCTTGAGCGCGTCAGCTTCCTCGGGCCAGTCAACCACGCCAATGTTCCATGCTTCGGCCAGCTGCCACGCCATTTGCAGTCCGGTCGAGGAGGCGTGTGCTTCATCGACGAGACGGAAGTCCGCTTCGAGGCGGTCAAGCACCTGCGTATTGGCCCCGAGGAGGGCCTTGTCGCTCGTGAGCAGCACCTCGAGAGCGGACTGCCACCAGGCGAGTTCGAGTTCGGCGCCGACCTGCTCCTCGGGGACGTGCCGGTTGGCGAGGTCGCGAACGAGCGGGTCGAGTCCGAGGTTGTAGAGCTTGGCGAGTACCGAGGTGCGCTCGTGCAGGTTGATGAGGACCTCGCTCTCGGCGGCGAGGCCGGAGAGGGTGTAGATGAGGTCGCGAATCGGTCGGGCGGCGAGGCGCCGATCGCTGTCGGCGAGCCGCAGTGGCGTGTCGAGCGAGGCGAGGTCGGCGTCGACCGACTGGTACAGCGCAGCCACCTCGTTGATGCCGGTGGGCACGGTCGGGATGGCGCCGGCCTCGGAATAGCGTTGCCACAGGGTGCGCTGTTGTTGCACCCGCGTGAGCGCCTGATGAATGTCGGGCACCGACACACCTGGCCGCACGTACTCGTATGCCAGCTTTCGCAGGCGCCGACGCGTTGCTCCCGGCATATCGTCGCGCTGCGAGGAGGTGGCTTGGATGAGTTCACCGATGGGCCGGTCGAATACTGCCGGCTGGAATCGGTCGAGCGTGTCCCGCACGTCGGCGAGGAGCCGCAGGAAGAGTCCGAGTTCGGCGATGGATTCGAAAGCGCGCAGGCGAGTCTGTTCGACGAGGGTGTTTGCGGCCGCGAGCAGGGCCGGCACGCTCTCGTGATTGAGCTTCTTGGCGAGCTCATGGGCGGCCTTGGCCTCATCGGAGGTGGTGAAATGCGCGCCGTACCAGGGCGAGTCCGCCGGTCCGTAACGGAACTGCCCGAGCTGGGCGGCGCGGATGAGGTCCGCGGTGGCTTCGGCGCGGAACTGCGCGAGCGCGCCGAGCGATGCGCGTTCGAGACGGGCCGTCGTGGCAGGTGCCGGGCTCAGCTTCGCCAGTCGGGTCAGCTCGCTCAGCGCGTCGAGGACGGAAATGCCCAGCTGGGGGTCACGGCCCGACAGTGCGGCACGGTAATCGACGAGGACTTTGCGCAACCGCACGAGCGCGTCGTCAACGTCGCCAACCCTGGCAGGTTGGGCCTTTTCGTTGCGGGCGATCGAGCCGATGAGGTCGCGGCGCAAACCGTCGACCGTGACCGCGCACGATGGCAGGCCCACCTGCCCGAGCCGGAGAGCGATACCGTCGAGGCTCGAGCGGCGCGGACTCACGACGAGGACCCGTTTGTGCCCAGCGATGAGCGCCCCGATGGCGTTGACGATGGTCTGCGTGCCACCCGTGCCGGGAAGGGTTCGCACCACGAGTGAGGTGCCCGCAGCGATGGTCGAAATGACCTCTTCCTGCTCGGCGTCAGCGTCGAGCAAAAGCCGATCGGTTGCCGGTGGGCGAATGTCTGAGCTCACGAGCTCGACGGTGGTGGCGTCGCGGTTGATCGATGCTCTCGCGCTCGGATTCCCGGCAACGGCGCCGATCACCGGGTGCTGCAGGCGCAATGTGCGGGTGACCGAATCAGCTCCACGGCCGGCGTCCTCGGCGAGCTCTGGGCCAACCTCGGCGAACGTGGACACCAGTAGCTTCGGCGAGACGTTGAACCCGTCCACGTGTCCGGTCAGACCGCGGAGTCGGTCAATCACCGGCTGCGGCTTGAAGATGCCGTTCGAGATGGCGAGCGCGACGAAGGCGCGAGCATCCAGATTGACCTGGAACTGCTCCCGAAGAGCGCGGGCAAGGGCCGGGTTGAGCACCGGTTCGCCCTTGAGTTTGAGTTCGAAGTCGCGACCATAGCGGCGGATGGCGAGCGGTCGCAGCAGAACGGGCGCGCGATAGTCCTCGCCGGCGTGGCTCCATTCGGCGATGCCGATGGCGAGGTTGACCGCTTCGATGCCGCGGGCGCTGCGCAGCTCGATCCCCTTTTGGGCAATGTCTTCCGCCGCGAGCTTCGCGGTCCGAAGGGCGAGTTCGTCGCGGATGAGGTTGGAGAGCAGGGTTGAGTTACCGGTGATGAACTGCGGCATACCGCCCGGATGGGTGCTCGACAGATCGATTGCGGCCGCGTCCTGTCGGAAATGAACGAGAGCCGACTCGCCGCCGATGCGCGCAAGCTCCTCGAGCCAGTCGGCGATGGTGGCCTCACTCGTCGCGGAGTGTGCAAAGCTCGGCCCGGCGGCGGTGGGGGCCGGTTCGGCGGTTTCCGGGGTCGGCGATGCGCTCACCGCGTCCTGGTCGAAGAGTTCGGGACCGGGCTCGGGGACGTCGTTGCCGTTTCGTCTGTCCAACCGCCACACACCGCCAGATTATGTGGATTCATCGGGAATCCAGCGCTGATTGGGCCGCCTGTCGGAAACCTCACGCGCCGCGGAAACGACGAACGGCCAGCTCGTGGCTGGCCGTTCGCGATGGTGTGCTGCTTAGGCGACGGTGAGGCCGTGTGCAGCAGCGACGCCGGCGTTCTTGAGCGCGCCAGCGGTCGTGTTGAGGCCGAGGGCCAGTGCGGCGTCGTCGGCGATGGCCTTCTCCCAGCCCTTGTCTGCGATTGCGAGGGCGTACGGGAGGGTGGCGTTGGTGAGAGCCGGGGTGGAGGTGCCGGGAACCGCGCCGGGCATGTTGGCGACGCAGTAGTAAATCGAGTTGTGCACCTTGTAGGTCGGATCGGCGTGCGTGGTCGCACGCGAGCCCTCGAAGCATCCACCCTGGTCGATGGCGATGTCGACGAGCACGCTACCGGGCTTCATCGACTTGACCATCTCGTCGGTGACGACCTTCGGCGCGGCGGCACCGGGGATCAGCACCGCACCGACAACGAGGTCCGCGTCGACGATCTGACGGGCCACCTCGTAGGGCGATGACGCGAGCGTGCGGATGCGACCGCCGTACAGGGCGTCGAGCTGACGAAGTCGCGGGAGGGACACGTCGAACACGGTGACGTCCGCACCCATTCCGGCTGCGGCGACGGCAGCCTGCTCACCGGCGACGCCACCGCCAATGACGACGACCTTGGCGCGACGCGTACCGGGGACTCCGGCCATGAGCACGCCGATGCCGCCGTTGGCGGCAAGCATGTGGTTTGCACCGACGAGCGGGGCGAGTCGACCGGCGACCTCGCTCATCGGGGTGAGCAGCGGCAGGCTCCGGTCGGCAAGCTGAACCGTCTCGTACGCGATGGCGGTGGTGCCCGATGCGAGCAGCGCGTCGGTCAGCGGGCGGTCGGCCGCGAGGTGGAGGTAGGTGAACAGAAGAAGGTCAGGGCGGAGGTAGCCGTACTCGCTCGCAATGGGCTCCTTGACCTTGAGCACCATTTCGGCGGCCCACGCCGTCTGCGCCTCGGCCACGATGGTGGCACCGGCTGCGGCGTAGTCGGCGTCTGCGTATCCGGCACCGAGGCCAGCGCCGGCCTGCACGCTCACCGAGTGGCCGCGCTTGATGAAGGCGTCAACGCCGGCGGGGGTGATGGCAACTCGGAATTCGTTGTTCTTGACTTCTGCGGGCACACCGATGTGCATGAGAGCTCCTTGCGTTTGCAGTCGCGAAATGCGACCCCATGAGTTTCGCTGATTGTGAGGCAGAAAGCGATATACTCCGCACATTGTGCGGCCGGTGTGCGAGAATCGAGGTCATGAGTGCCAAAACACGTCCATCCACCACTGCAGCGCCGAACAATGTTCGGCTCGCCAATGAGTGGGCGGCAGCGGAGCGCAGCGAACTACGCCGAGCCGGTCTCGACGATATCGACCAGCGTCTACTCGACCTGCTGCGCGAAGATGCGCGCATGTCGAATGTCGATCTGGCGCGCGCCGTCGACCTTTCACCCTCGTCGACGCTGGCACGGGTCAAGAGCCTCCGCGATCGCGGGGTGATTCGCCGGTTCACGACCGAGCTCAATCCACGTGCGCTCGGGTACACCCTGCAGGCGCTCGTCAGCGTGCGCATCCGGCCGGGCGCACGGCACCTGATGGAACAGATCTCCAGCGAGCTGCGCGAACTCCCCGAAGTGCACCAGCTGTTCTTCCTGGGTGGCGCCGAGGACTTCCTGGTGCACGTCCGCGTGCGCGACAGTGAGCATGTCCGCCAGTTCGTGCTGAAGAACCTGTCGGCGAACCCTGCCGTCGCACTCACTGAGACGAACCTCGTCTTCGAGCACCACCAGGCCGGCTAGAGCGAAACGCGCAACCGGCCCGGGCCGCGTTTCCTCGCGTCGAGGGTGTCGGCCAGCCAGCGCATCGTCGTGCCCAGCCACCCGAATGTGGCCAGAAACACCGCGATTTCCATCACCGTGAGATTCACGAGGTGAAGCGGGACGAACAACACGATGGCGACCACGACGATGACGGTCGCGACAATCATGCGCATCCGGGCCCCGGGGTGCTGCGTGGGGAAGATATGTGGGGCACTCAGCATGAGCAGGAGCGGCCCGGCGAGCAGGCCAACACCGAACACGTTGTGCCACGGGAGGCTCAGTCGCATCGAGACGATTCCAGCGCCGAGAAACGCCACCGCCTCGATGAGGTACGCGGCGCGCACGATGGCGAAGCCGCGCGGGTGGAGGGCGCCACACCGGACGAGCGCGCGTAGCGGCGGTCCGAATCGAGCTGCGCTAACGAGGCAGATTCCTCCTGCCGTGATGAGTGTGACGTTGAACACGTCGGCATGGAGACCGGGCGAGGCGGCCAGGGCACTCACCTGACGGTGCCACCACGGATCCGGTCCGGCGAGCAGGATCGCCACGACGACGCCGACCAAGAGGCACCCCATGAGGGCGTACGTGGCTCGCGTGAGGGTGGCGCCGTGCACAAGCATTGCGCGAGCGTACGGTCAGGGCACGACGGCGCGTCGAGCCTGCACCAAACCTGCCCATTAAGCGGCACAGGCGGGGGCATTTATGGCGTCGGGAGCTCGCCCCGAAGCGCCCGCGTGGGAAGCTCGGACACCGCTTCGCCGATGAGCCAACCCTGGGCGTAGTCCACCCCGGCCTCCACGGCGGCCTCCCGTTGAGCTGGCGTCTCGATGCCCTCAGCGAGGACCCGTGCCCCGATGGTGTGCCCCAGGCCGACGCCAACGGACAGCATTTGCGCCATCCGTTCGGGGTCTTGCAGGTCGAACAGCGTGCGGTCCAGTTTGAGTACGGCGACCGGCAGAGATGCGAGCGTGAACAGGTTTGTTTGCCCTTTGCCGAAGTCGTCAATGGCCATCCGCACCCCGACCTCCGCGAGGGTGTTGAGTTCGCGGCTCAGGTGGCCGATGTCATCGATGGCCGCAGACTCGGTGAGTTCGACGATGAGCGACTCCCCAGCGACGCCAAACTGCCGAAGTTTTTCAACGACAAAACTCGCCAGGCCGCGTTGCTCACTGAAGGTTCGGGCGCTCACATTGACCGAAATCGGGATCCGTTGCTCTGCCGGAATGCCACTCAGGAGGGCCACCGCGTTCATGACGGTCCATCGGTCGATTGTCTCGACAACGTCAAGATCCTCAGCGAGCGGAATGAACTGGTCGGGTGCAACGTCACCGAAACCATCGAGATACCAGCGAATCAACGCTTCCGAAAAGACGACGTCGCCGGTCGCTAAGTCGATGACGGGTTGGAACACCCAATACATTCCCATCGGTGCCTCGTTTTTTGCCGCGAGCCGCGATACATGTACGCGCAGAAACTGCATGTCTTCGAGCTGGGCGGAATAGGCAACCAGGCGGCGGCGGCGAACCGACTCGATAAGGGCGACGTTCGCCGCTTCAATCCAGACGCTCACCTCGGAGGAGGCGCGCTGGTTGGCGTAAACGTAGCCCACCGCCACTTCAACGAGGTAGGGCATGGTGTGGCGCCTATTAATGTCGGTGCGAAGCCGTTCCAGGCGGGCAAGAAAATCCTTGCCGTCGACTGATCCTGGCGCGGTAATGCCCAGGAGCGAGGTCGACACGCGACCGACAGTCACGCCGTCAAACAGTTCGGCGAGGAGCTCGTGCAATCCCCGCATCGAGGTCGCCACCGCGGTCTCACCGTATTGCGAACCAATCCACGAGAGGTTGCTGACCTCAATCTTGGCGAGGTGCGATGAACCCGTCGCGAGGTTCGCGGCGACCGCGTGATGAAACTCGGTGATGTTGAGGAACGGCTCAGCCATGTCACCACCGCCCTCTCGTGCGCGCACATCGATGGTGGTCGAGAGACCGAACGATGTGGTGATGTCGAGGCACGACACAAACTCCTTTGTTGTGTGCGGGCCGGTTTCGCCATTGCTCCTCCGGCTGACAGGCGACCAATTTCAGACGGACTCAACGCTCCCGCTCGAAGCCTAACAGTCAGGCCTCAAATTCGCTCGAATGCGCTATCAGGAGCGAATTCTTTCCATTGCGCTTCACGTCATACATGGCGCGGTCGGATCTGCTTAGCACGTCGGCGAGCGGATCAGTGCTGCGCGCCCGAACCACTCCCACGGAGGCGGTCAACCGAATGGGTTCGGTGCCAATCAAGAACGGAGCGGAGATGCGCTCGTACATGCTCGCTGCGACCGTCTCGAAGTCTTGCGAGTCGACGCGGGTAACCCAGACGAACTCATCACCGCTGAGGCGCACGACCAGGTCGGTGTCCCGGCAGCGTTCGGCAAGTTTCGCGGCGAATCCGCGCAGCACTTGGTCGCCATAATCGTGCCCACGCGTGTCGTTGTAATTCTTGAAATTGTCCAGGTCGATAAACGCGACGGCGAGCTCGTGCGGGATAGCTGCGCCGTCCTGCCAGGCCGCCTCGAGGCCCGTGCGAGAGAGCAGGCCGGTCAGGGCGTCCCGCTTGATGAGGGTGTCGAGTCGCTGCTGCTCACGGCGTTCGGCACTCACGTCCCGGAACGAGGTGACCACCTGGGTCTCCGAGAGCGGCACCACCTGATTTTCATACGCGCCAACCCAACCGTTCTCACCGGCGACGTCGATGGTGAGACGTTTCATGGATTGCGTGCGGATCGCGTCGTTGAACAGTGCCGTGAGCGCGTCACTCTCACCGGAGAGCACGACGCTCAGTGGCTTGCCGAGCAGATTCGATACCGTCTGGCCAGAGGGTCGCGCGCCGACCTCGTTCATAAAGTCCAGGATGTAGTCGGTGGTGGTGCCGTCGGCGTCCCGCACGGCCGACCAAATGGCGAAGCCATCACTACTCGCGTTGAGCGCCTTGCTGAGCATCTCTCGGGACGACTGCTCCTGCCGGCGATATTGTTCCTCGAGTTCGAGCGCGCGCTGCATGTCGTCGATATCTTGCACGATGGTGAATCGACCCAAACGTTGACCGTCGCTCACCACGGCCGAGAACCACACATCCTGCCAGCGGTAACGCCCGTCCGATGTGCGCAGTCGCACGCGAATGGCGGGATTGTGTCGCTGTTGGGTCGCTTCGAGCGCGGCCTGCACGTCGGCACGATCCTCCGGGTGCACCAGCTCGACGAGGTCGAGGCCGGGGAGGTCGTCTTCGTCGAGTCCGATTCCGCGGAGGAACGATTCTGTTGCGACGCGAACGTTGCGGTGATCGGTGGCCAACAAATAGGCAATCGGCGCCTCGGGCATCATCTTGACGATGCGCTCGGTTGCATATCCCAATCCCAGCTCGACGAAGTCGTCGACGTTGATGGGAAGTCCAATGGTGCGGACGACGTCTCCGCTCCAATACGCGACGAGTTGATAGGTGAGCCCATCCGCTGCGATGCGCACGCGCGAGACGAAACCACCCGGGACGTTTCGAACCTCGGCCACCTCGTCGATGAAAGAGCCACTCGTCAGCTCCGGCGTGATTTCGAACAACGACTGGCCGATGAATCCGGAGGTGTCGATGTCGGTGGTCACCAGCGCAACCTGTTCGATGACCAGGTCGACGAGAGATTGTCCCTGCCAGATGGGGCGCACAATGGCGTTGTTGAATGGCAGGACGGCAGCGTCGGTGCCACTCTGATGTTTTTGCGAGATGTCCATGAGAGGCCCCCTCTACGCCGCATCGAGCATCAGTCTATTGCCCCCATTCGGGGGACGCCAGCTCCGGGCCCCTCGTGTTGCAACAACCAGTGCCCCTGGAGGGACTCGAACCCCCAACCTGCTCCTTAGGACGGAGTCGCTCTTCCATTGAGCTACAGAGGCGCTACCACATGGGCGCAACTCGAGCCTAGCTCGGCGGATACAGATAAATGGCTTCCGACTGACTGATGGTGCGCTGGTGGTACAAATGGTCGCTCGCCCAGTTGTACTCCTCGACGGTCACTGTTCCGTCAGCGTTCACCGATTTCACGTACGCAACATGGTTGTAGGGGAACCAGGCGACCGAGCCCGGAACGGCAACGTCAGACGTGGGCCAACCGTGCGACCGCCACTCCGAAAGCCAGACGTACGCACTTCCCGAGGCGAGGTTGTCCCACACCCAGCGCCACGGTCCACCGGTCACGCCCGCATCACGATTGAGGCGCCACGCGACGAAGTCGACGCACTCGCGGTAGTAGTACCCGAGCGGCGATAGCCCGCCGCCCGAGTGCTCAGTGCGCTTGTTCCACCACGGGTAATCGTCGCCGGCGCTCTGATACATCGGCACCCAGGTGCCTGCAAGGCGAATGGACTGAATCCGTGAGGCCGCAAACTGGGCTGCTGATTGGGAGGTGTACAACTCGGTCGAAGCCGACTGACCGGCGGCTCCCGAAGAGACTTCGAGGTTCTGGGCTCCGGTTCGCAACGACAGGAACGAATCTGACTTGCCGCCGGCGAGCGCGTCGCTTGAACCGGCATAGGCAGGCAAAACGGTCGTAGCGAAAACTCCGGCAACGATCGCGAGGCCGGCAAACCCCCGCACGCGACGCGCGAACCTGAGCATGCCTCGATGCGGCACCGCTGCGGCGCGGGCGGGACGAGCCGCCCCGGCCCGGGAGCGCTCACGCGCGAGCGCCTCGCGACGCGTGAGCACCGGCATGGCGTGCTCTCGAGCGTCGCGAGAGGAATGCTCCCACTCAATTGACATCGTCGCTGAGTCTAGAAAGATTCGGTCGGACGTGTCTACTTCGTCCTCCAGGAATCCCCAGTCCGCGTGGCCGCGCAGCGTGAGAAACTATGCGACGAGGTACTCGCTCCACTCCGGTTGCGGGCGCTCAACGCCTCGAACGAACCATTGCCGCCCCTGTGGCATTCGCGGCGCAAACAGCAAACGCCAGCCCATTTCGGCTGGCGTTCGGTCGCTCTTGGTGTTGTTGCATCGCTGGCAGCAGGCGACGAGATTCTCCCACGTGTCTTTGCCGCCTCGACTTCGCGGCATCACGTGATCGATCGTGCTGGCATGAGCGCCGCAATAGGCGCATCGGTGCTCGTCGCGACGAAGCACGCCTCGTCGCGTCACGGGAATGGAGCGCGAGTACGGCGCTCGAACATACCGCGACAAGACGATGACCGCGGGCCGCTCCCACGCGCCTCGGCTCGACGTCACGAGATCCTCGTGAGCCCGAATGGTGGCCGCCTTGCCCATCATGACGAGGCTGAGCGCCCGTCGGAAGGAAATCACCGCAAGCGGCTCGTACCCGGCGTTGAGCACGAGGGTGCGATTATGGTGTGCGGTTGTCGAATTCATGCAGCCCCCAGGGCGAGAGCACCTGACTGGATGCCAGGCGAACCGGAATCGTGAGGCCAGCGTACGCCTCCAGCACCGATTTCCCGTGGATTGCCGTTCGTGTCCCGAGGGCCAAACACCCGCGGTGAGAAACTAAATGCCCAGCCGAACAATCGTGTAGTCGGTCCAAATCGACTGCACCCGGACGGTCGAACCGGGATACGGCGAGTGCAGGATGAGCCCCGGGCCGGCCCAGAAGCCGTCGTGACCATTCATGATGACGAGATCACCGGGACGCGCGTCAGCTTCGCTGATGGGCGTGCCCATTGCACCCTGGCCCGCAGAAGAGTGCGGCAGAGCAATTCCGTGCATCGCGAAGACGTACATGACATAGCCCGAGCAGTCGAAGCCTGCCGGAGTGTCGCCGCCATAGACATAGGGGACACCCTCGAAGGAGAGTGCGGTCTGATAGATCGAGGCGCCGTCGAAGCTGGACGCCGGCGGGTTCGCCAGCAGATCCTCGACCGTCGGGCCGGTCCACGCGGACGTGTATGCAGCCATCGCCGCGGCGGCCTCGCGTCGCGCTTGCCCTGCGGTTGCCGAGGCGTAGCTTTCGGCGGAAACGCCGATAACCGTGGCTTTCGCCTCGACCGAAACGGCCTGGGAGCCGGCGAGATCACGGCTCGAGAAACGCGACTCATCGACCGCATAGGCGGGGAGTGCCAAGGTGACAAAGAGGCCGAACGCGATTGAAATCACGCTCGCGCGTCGAATGCGCAACTGGAGCGGGGTGGTGCTGTTCCGAGTAAAGAGTGCCATTGCTGGTTTCTCCGCGCCCCCGCAGCACTCGAGCTGGCCGTCCCGGGCGCCTGCGCGCGTCGGTTTCCTCGAGCCGAGAGACGGTATGGGGGCGTCTCGGCTCCAGCTCCCCGGTTGGTACCAGAGAACGCCGTTACGTTACCTGCTCGTTACCGGGAAGTCATATTGCCCCGCCGCGTGGCGAGAATTCCCACCGTTTGCTCAGGAACTCGGTTCGGCGACAAACAAGTGGGCTGCAACCTCAACGGGCAGGTCGATTGTGGCGTCCGTTTCGAGCACACGCACCGCGACATAGTCGCCCTGAAGTGTGAACTCGGCAACCGCGCCGGGAACGAGCCCAGCCTGGTGCAGATCAGCGAGCAACTCCGCATCGAACTGCATGGGCTCACCCATCCGCCGAACCGTTGCGATGACCGACTCGCTGCCGAGCACGGAGAGCACCTGGGCCACGCCGTCCATGAATCGCGGCGCCGGAGCCACCCCGAGCTCATCGAGACCGGGAATCGGATTGCCGTAGGGGGATTCGGTCGGGTGATCGAGAATCTCGACCAGGCGGCGTTCCACCTGCTCGCTCATGACGTGCTCCCAGCGGCACGCCTCGTCGTGCACGAGAGCCCAATCCAAGCCGATCACGTCTGCGAGCAAACGCTCTGCCAAGCGGTGTTTGCGCATGACATGCATCGCCTTCGCGCGACCTTCATTGGTCAGCTCGAGGTGCCGGTCTCCCGAAACCACGACCAGCCCATCGCGTTCCATGCGTGCAACTGTCTGCGACACGGTCGGGCCGGAGTGGCCAAGGCGCTCAGAGATGCGCGCCCGAAGGGGGGTGATGTTCTCTTCTTCGAGATCCAGGATGGTCCGAAGGTACATCTCGGTTGTATCGATGAGATCGGTCAACAGTGTCCTCCAGCGTGAAGCAGCTCGCCTCGAGTCTATCGAGCACGCCGATAGACTCGAATCCATGAGCGCGCACGAGATGCCCATCATTCCTCGCGACCTGTTGCCTCTCGACGGTCGATTTGGCTGCGGGCCATCCAAGGTGCGTGCCGAACAAGTTTCCGCACTTGCCGGTCCCGGCGCTGCGCTCCTCGGAACATCTCACCGCCAGGCGCCGGTCAAAGACCTTGTGGGGCGCGTTCGAGCAGGATTCGCCGAGCTGTTCAACGCACCTGACGGCTACGAAATCATTCTCGGCAACGGCGGCTCGACGGCGTTTTGGGATGCGGCGGCGTTCGGACTCATCGAACAGCGCAGCCAGAATGCCGTGTTCGGCGAATTCGGTGCCAAGTTCGCTTCTGCCGCGACCGCCCCCTGGCTTGAAGCGCCCGACGTGCGGCACGCGACGGCCGGCTCGCGCGCGGAATCCGAGGCGGTGGCGGGCGTAGACGTGTACGCCTACCCGCACAACGAAACGTCGACCGGAGTGTCGGCCGAGGTTCGCCGGGTGCGCGGCGACGACGGAGCGCTGACCGTTGTTGATGCAACGAGCGCTGCCGGAGGTTTGTGGTTCGACGCCCGCGAGACCGACGTCTACTATTTCGCACCGCAAAAGAACTTCGCCTCCGACGGTGGCATCTGGTTCGCTCTCGTCTCCCCTGCCGCAATCGAACGGATCGAGCGCATCGCCGCAAGCGACCGCTACATCCCCGAATTCCTCAGTCTGAAACACGCCCTCGACAATTCGCGACTCAACCAGACGCTCAACACACCGGCGCTTTCCACCCTGCTGCTCCTCGAGAATCAACTCGACTGGATGAACCGCTCAGGCGGCTTACGCTGGGCGGCCGATCGCACCGCAACGAGTTCCGGTCTGCTCTACGCCTGGGCGGAATCCCACCACGCGGCGACCCCGTTCGTGGCCGACCCGGCGCACCGCTCGAACGTCGTCGTCACCATCGATTTCGATGACAGCGTGGACGCGGCTTGGCTGGCGAGTGCGCTGCGTGCAAACGGCATCGTCGACACCGAGCCGTATCGAAAACTCGGCCGCAACCAGCTTCGCGTCGCCACGTTTGTCGCGGTCGACCCCGAGGATGTTTCGCGCCTCATTGCGTCGATTGAGTACGTCCTGGACCACCGCGGCTAGCGCCGGGACGGGATTGGCCGGGGGCCAAACGCGACTAGACGCCGGCGTCTGCGTCTGCGTCTGCGTCTGCGTATGCGTCTGCTGAATCGTCGTCGACCGAGTCCTCTTCGCCGGGCAACGTCACGCCGTTGAGGTCGTCGTCGTCTGCTGCACCAAACTCGTCGAGGTCTTCCTCGTCGAGGTCGTCCACGTCGTCGTCGTCTTCGTCGTCGTCGTCGTCGTCTTCGTCGTCGTCGTCTTCGTCGTCGTCTTCTCCCGAGGAGCCGCGCTCATTTCCGGCAGTGACGATGTCGAGGTCGGCGTCATCGCTCTCCTCCTCGCCGTCGAACCCGTCCGGCACGAACGGATCGGACTCGAGTTCGACGCCTTCCGTCTCGCCGGCGGCAGCACGCTCAGCCGCGGCCTGCTTCTGCGCCTCGCGATACTCTGCAAGCCGCACCGCCCACGGCACCCAATCGGGCGCCACGACCGAGTCCTCGGTTGGAAGGAGAGCCAACTCCATCACCGACGGCGACGCGTCGGGAAGCGAGACGACGGTCACGGTCCACTGCCAATCCGGGTACGCCGATTGCGCGCTCTTCCAGAGGTAGGACTCGATGAACTCCTCTTCGACCCGCACGCCAATGAACTCACCTACCGTTGCATCGGGGGTGATCTCGGCGAGGGCTGCGCGGGCCAGCTCGAGCGACGTGGCCATCGTTAGGCGTCGAGTTCGTCGGCAACGCGGCGCAAGACCGCGGCAACCTTGCGTCCGTGAGACGCCTCTGGGTAGCGACCCTGACGCAGTTTGCCACCGATGCCGTCAAGCAGTTTCACCAGGTCTTCGACAATGATCGCCATGTCGTCGGCCGGCTTGCGCTGCGCACGTTGCACACCGGCAGGCGCCTCAATCACGCGAACCGATAGCGCCTGCGTCCCCCGCTTGCCCTCGGCAATGCTGAACTCGACCCGGGCACCGGGACGCACGGTCACGCCGTCGGGCAGGGCCGAGGCGTGCAGGAAGACCTCGCCGACCTCGTCCGATGCAATGAAGCCGAACCCTTTTTCGTCGTCGAAGAACTTGACCTTGCCAGTTGGCATGACACACCTCACTGCTACTCGTCGTGGACCGGGCCCACGTGAAACCCTCCCAAGCCTAGCCGGAACGTCGAGACTAAGCTGGAGGGATGGACGCTGAACCGTCAGGAACCACTCGACTCGAACGCCTTCTCGCATACTCGGTCGTCGCTTGCATTGGCTTGTCCGTGCTGTGCTTCATCGCCGTCCTCGTCGGAAGCGCAGTGGGCCAGGGCGATGCACAACTCCACGGTGAAGGCCCGTGGACCGCACTCATCATGTTCCCGTATTTCGGGCTATCGCTCGGGATGGTGTTCGTCATTATCCTCATCGTGACGAGCGCCGCGCGCCGGAAGCGCGCCACCTCCACCACCGACGCATGATGCCCCTCGCGACCCGCTTGCGCGCTATCGAGAGCGATACCGCGCCCGACGGCTTGCGTGAACGCACGTTCAATCCGAATACCATCTCGGACGAATTCGACCTGGCCGAGGCGCTCCTTCGTGCCGATTCCATCGCGGCCGCCCTGCGGGTTCTTGAACGTGAAGAACTTGCGGTCTTGCGCGCGATCGCGACCGGTCCGCAGACCACCGGCACCCTTCTCGATCTGATTGGCCCGGGCGGCGAACGGGCAATCGACTGCTGCGAGCGCCGGTTCCTTCTCGTCCGCTCCGAGGACGAGATTCGTGGGATTGCAGAAGTGACTGCCGAGCTTGAACGCATCGAGATTCCGCCCCTTGAGGATTTGCTTCGCCCAGCCTCACCCAGCGCAATTGCGAGCGACAACATCGACACCTCGATCCTTGATCGACGCTCCGTCGAAGCAGCGATACGACTCGTATCTGCGGCGGCGGCGATTGTCACCGCACTCGCCACGGAACCCGCGCGCGAGCTCGCCAAGGGCGGATTGGCGCTCCCGGACATGAAGCGTCTCGCGAGCCAAGGCCGCCTCGACCTCGACGAGGTGCCCGAGCTCATGCGAATCGTTGGTCTCGCCGGACTCGTCTGCTCGGACGGTCACGCTTGGCTCGCTTCGGTGGAATCGCGTGACTGGCTCGACGCACATGTCCCGGCTCGATGGACGCGCATCGCCCGAGCCTGGTGGCACTCCCAGCCGGAGGAAATCCGCGAAGCGGTCCGGGCGACGCTCACCGAGGGCGCGCGCGAAGATTCTGCCTTGAGCCGCATTCGCGAACGACTCGCTTGGCGGTATCCCGCCTCGACGAGCATTCGACCGGCCGTGATTCAGTTCGCCGTGGGCGCCGAAATCGTCGGGGTGCTCGCCGGATCGGAACTCACGGGACTCGGCCGGGCACTTGCCGCAGCCGCGACCGCCGAATCGCTCGAACGGGTCGTGGATTCGGTGTTTCCGCCCGAAGCACAGCGCGTCTATGTGCAACCTGACTACAGCATCGTGGTTCCCGGCCCGCCGGCACCGCACATCGACCGAATGCTCCGTAGATTCGCCGACTGCGAGCACGCCGACATGGCGTCGACGTATCGACTTTCTCCCGCAAGTCTCAATCGTGCGCTGGCAAGCGGCAGCAGTATCGAGGAGATTCAAGAGTTCCTCGAATCGCACTCCTCGACCGGTATCCCTCAGCCGGTGGAGTTCGTGTTGGGCCAAGCGGCCGAACAATTCGGGCGGGTCCGGGTCCGGGTACACGACGTTCCGCCCATCCAGGCCGCTGTGCGCGCGCTCGACCCACACCTGCTCGAGGTCCTGCGGGTGGACCAGGGAACCCATGCGCTCGGATTTGTGGCCGGCGAGGGCGAGTTGCTCACACGGGCGAGCGTCGGTCACACGCTCGCCATGCTCGAGGCGGCCAAGTACCCTGTCGCCCTCGAAGACGCTTCGGGCGCCATCATCCCGCTGGAACCGACCTATCGTTCATCGCGCGAGGCCACACCGGGCGCGGACCCGATCGCCCACATGTGGACGCGCATCACTCACGCCCGGAGCGACCACCCGGACCCGCAGGCATGGCTGAGTCGACAAATCACGCTCGCGGTCAAGGCGAAGTCGAAGCTCGTTGTCGAGGTCCGGTTACCGGCCGGCGGGACGACCGAGTTCATCCTCGAACCCACCGGCCTCGCTGGAGGCCGAATGCGCGCCCGCGACCGGAAAGCCGACATCGAGCGCACGTTCCCACTCGCATCGATCGTCGCGGTCAGCCCCGCATAGCGAAGCGAACTAGAATCGGGGGTTATGGCTGATGGCCCCCTGATTGTCCAGAGCGACCGTTCCGTGCTGCTCGAGGTGGCCCACCCCGACGCCACCGCCGCACGCCACGCGCTCGCCGTCTTTGCCGAGCTTGAGCGCGCACCCGAGCACATCCACACCTACCGCATCACTCGACTCGGCCTGTGGAACGCGCGCGCGGCGGGCCATACGGCGGAGGAGATGCTCGCAGTCCTGGATCAGTACAGCAAGTTTCCGGTGCCCGCCTCGGTCGCAATAGATCTGTCCGAAACGGTCAACCGCTATGGACGCCTGGTCATCGACCGCGTCGAGGTCGACGGTGAGTCGGCGTTGCGCCTGAGGAGCGACGATGCGGCGGTGCTTGCCGAGGTTGCACGCTCGAAGCGTGTTGCTCCCCTGCTCTCGACCGCGCTCGACGGCAACGCTTTCCAACTTCAGCCCTGGGCACGCGGCGAACTCAAGCAAGAACTCGTCAAGCTCGGATGGCCGGCCGAGGATCTCGCCGGATACACTCCCGGCACCCCCCACGACTTCGAATTGCGTCCTGACCGCACCGAGGCAGGTTGGGATTTGCGGCCCTACCAGCTCGAAGCGATTGACCACTTCTTCCGCGGTGGCTCCGGGGTCGTCGTGCTGCCGTGCGGGGCGGGAAAGACCCTTGTCGGCGCGGGCGCGATGGCCGCTGCGAAGACGACCACGCTCATCCTGGTGACGAACACCGTCTCAGCCCGCCAGTGGCGAGACGAACTGCTCAGGCGCACCACCCTCAGCCCCGACGACATCGGTGAGTACTCTGGCCAGGCGAAGGAAATCCGTCCGGTCACCATTGCGACCTATCAGATCCTCACGGCGAAACGCAGCGGTGAGTACGCGCACCTCGCCGTTCTCGACGCCCTCGACTGGGGGCTTGTCGTCTACGACGAGGTGCATCTGTTGCCCGCGCCGGTGTTCAAACTCACCGCCGAACTTCAAGCGCGACGGCGCCTCGGGCTGACGGCCACCCTGGTGCGTGAAGACGGCCGGGAGGGGGACGTCTTCTCCCTCATCGGGCCGAAGCGCTATGACGCGCCGTGGAAGGACATCGAGGCGCAGGGCTACATCTCCCCCGCCGAATGCATCGAGGTGCGCATCGACCTGGGGCCGGTCGACCGCTTGCAGTACGCCGCTTCGAGCGACGACGAGCGCTACCGCCTGGCGGCGACGTCTCCGGCCAAGCTGCCGGTCATTCGCGAGCTCGTGGCGCGACACGAGGGCGAGCAAATTCTCATCATCGGGCAGTATCTCGACCAGATTGACGAGGTTGCCGAGCAGCTCGGCGTTCCGCAGCTCACCGGCGCGACTCCGGTCGATGAACGGGAACGGTTGTTTGCCTCGTTCCGCTCGGGTGAAACGAGCGTGCTGGTCGTGTCGAAGGTCGCGAACTTCTCAATCGATTTGCCCGAGGCCTCGGTCGCAATCCAGATCTCTGGCTCCTACGGCTCCCGGCAAGAGGAAGCGCAGCGCCTGGGACGGCTGCTTCGCCCGAAGACCTCCGGGCGGTCTGCGACGTTCTACACGCTCGTCGCCCGCGACACGGTGGACCAAGACTTCGCTCAGAACCGCCAGCGCTTCCTGGCGGAGCAGGGATACAGCTACAACATTGTCTCTGCACCGCTCAGCTGACACTCGAGCGACGCCCAAAAAACTCCCAGACAACATCCAGTTAACAGTCAGACAATAGCCTCATGACTGACGGACCCCGCATCCTCATCGTTGACGACGAACCGAACATTCGCGACCTGCTCACCACAAGCCTGCGCTTCGCCGGCTTCGCGGTTCGAGCGGTCGGAAATGGCGCTGCGGCCATCTCCGCCGTTCTTGAAGAAGAGCCCGACCTCATCATTCTCGACGTCATGCTGCCGGACATGAACGGCTTCGGCGTGACCAAGCGGTTGCGCTCGTCTGGCTATACCTCGCCCATCCTGTTCCTCACGGCAAAAGATGACACCGAGGACAAAATCATGGGCTTGACCGTGGGTGGCGACGACTACGTCACCAAGCCGTTCAGCCTCGACGAAATCGTGGCTCGCATCAAGGCAATTCTTCGCCGAACCATGCAGGCCGACGAAGAGGCCGTGATTCGAGCTGGCGAACTCACCATGGACCAGGACACCCACGAGGTCCATGTCGGAGCAAACCCGATTGAGCTGTCACCGACCGAATTCAAGCTCTTGCGTTACCTCATGCTCAACCCGAACCGAGTGCTCAGCAAGGCGCAAATCCTCGATCACGTGTGGGAGTACGACTTCAACGGGGACGCCGGAATCGTCGAAAGCTACATTTCGTATCTTCGTCGAAAGCTCGACGCGGTCACGAGCGAACCGCTCATCCAGACCAAGCGCGGATTCGGATACATGCTGAAGGTCAAGAGCTCCTGAGCCCGGCCGGTTCACATCCCCGAGTCTCTAGAATCAAGTCGTGATCGAGGGCATCCAGGAGCGATGGAATCGCATCAGCCTGCGCACCAAAATCACCGGTGTCACGGTGCTCATGCTCACCATTGGGCTGTTGGTCTCCGGCGTCGGCACCCTTTCGATGCTCCGCAACTGGGTCCTCGACCAGTCCGACCAGAAACTCGTTGCCGTCGCTCAGGGCGACCTCAGCACCTACTTCCGCACCTGGAATACGCCGCAGGACAACGTCTTCATCGCCCTGTACGACTCCGAAGGGGTACTCGAGCGCTATTCGTGGGATCCTGCTGACCGCATCGCGGACCCGGTCGTGCCGAGCCGACTCGGACTCACCGAGGCATACAAGGATGCGAGCCATGTTTTCACACTGCGCACGGCCTCCGGAGCTCAGGTCTTCCGAGCGGTCACCACGCTCGTCACCGTGAACGGCTCGATGAACTATCAACCCGTCATCGTTGCGGTCTCGATGGTGGACTCGGAAAAACTCCTCGCCGCGTATCTCGCGATCTACCTCGGTCTCGGCCTGGGGGTCGTCATCCTCGGCGGCGTACTGACCCGAATGCTCGTCACCACAACGTTCGCGCCGCTGCGGAATGTCGAGCAAACCGCAGCCCGAATCGCCGACGGCGATTTCAGCCAGCGCATGGACGTGGAAACGCCCAACACTGAGGTCGGTCGACTCAATCGTTCACTCAATACGATGCTGAACCGCATCGACCGCGCGCTCAAAGACCGAGCCCACACCATCCGCCAGATGCGGCGCTTCGTCGGTGACGCGAGCCACGAGTTGCGCACTCCCCTGGTGTCCGTTCGCGGCTACGCCGAGCTCTACCGAATGGGTGCACTTCAGACGCCGGAAGACGTTGGCGGCGCGATGGAGCGCATCGAAAAGGAAGCAATCCGGATGTCCGGGCTCGTCGAAGACCTCCTCGAACTCGCCCGACTTGACGAGGCGAAACCGCTCGAACTCGCGCCGGTCGACCTCGTCTTGCTTGCCCGGGATGCCGTTCTCGACGCGAGTGCCGCAAACCCGGATCGCACCATCACCCTCGTTGCCCCGCTTGGGCACGACCGCTCGAACGAGGCTGCCGTGGTGTCGGAACCCGAGACGCCCCCTATCGTGCCCCCTCCGTCGACACAGCGACGCCCCAACCAGTTCACCAGCCCCATTTCGATCGCCGGGGCCGCGTTCGCCAGGCTTCGTCCGCGGCGGCGTGCAGTCCTCCCGGAACCGGCGGTTGGTTCGCCGTCCGTGAGCGCTCGACTCGCTGTGCCGTCGAGTGAAACGAGTCACTTGCTTCGCGGGCATCCCTTCGCCGAGGGTGAAATCATGGTGCTTGGCGCCGAAAACAAGCTCAGGCAAATCGTGACCAATCTGGTCTCGAACGCCACGCGCTACACGCCAGACGGCTCACCGATCGAAATCTGTGTATCCGTGGATTCCCACCGTCCGTGGGCCGAGATTGCCGTCGTTGACCACGGTGAAGGCATTCCCGCGCCCATCAGAGATCGCATCTTCGAGCGATTCTGGCGAGCCGATACCTCCCGGGCTCGCGAGACGGGCGGTTCCGGTCTCGGTCTCGCCATCGTGCAATCCCTGGTCGCAGCCCATAACGGCGTCGTCGACGTCGTTGACACGCCCGGTGGGGGCGCAACGTTCCGCGTTCAACTGCCCCTCGCGAGCCATGCCGTCGCGACGCACCAACACGACTCACCTCGCTAGCGCGCAGCCATCACCGGCGTCGTCGCAAGCTTCTGCACAGGGGTTTGGCAATCGGGGGGTGCGCTCCCCGAAAGCGTCTCCGTCCGGTCTACGAACCGGCCCGGCATCCTTGCCGCAGAAAGGAGACGAAATGAGCGCATTTCACGTCGACGCCGAACAGGTTCAACAGGCTGCGAGCACGGCCCTCGCGACAGCGGGGCGGATCAGTACCGACACAGCAGGATTGCTCGCGCAGCTGACGGGCTTGCAGTCGAGCTGGGGTGGCACCGCCGCAGTGGCCTTCCAGGACACACTCAACCAGTGGCGAGCAACCCAGCAGGTTGTTGAACAGAGCTTGAACAACATTCAGCAGGCACTCGCAGCCGCGGCGCAGCATTACGCCGAGGTCGAGCAGGCCAACATGCGACTATTCAGCCGCTAGACCCAACGGAACGAGGGCGCATCCAGATTGGATGCGCCCTCGTTTCGGTGTGACGGACTAGAAGTCCATTCCGCCAGTTGGGTCACCGGCCGCCGGAGCAGCCTTCTCGGGCTTGTCGGCAACGACAGCCTCGGTGGTGAGGAACAGACCAGCAATCGAGGCGGCGTTCAGGAGTGCCGAACGAGTGACCTTGACCGGGTCGCTAATGCCCGAAGCGAGCATGTCGACATATTCACCGGTCGCGGCGTTGAGGCCATGACCGACCGGGAGGTGGCGGACCTTGTCAGCAACGACACCCGGCTCGAGACCGGCGTTGAGTGCAATCTGCTTGAGCGGAGCGTCGATCGCGACCTTGACGATGTTGGCGCCAACAGCCTCCTCGCCGTTCAGCTCGAGCTTGTCAAACGCGGTCTTGCCGGCCTGAATGAGTGCCACGCCACCACCGGCGACGATGCCCTCCTCGACAGCAGCCTTTGCGTTGCGGACGGCGTCCTCGATGCGGTGCTTGCGCTCCTTGAGCTCGACCTCGGTCGCGGCACCGGCCTTGATGACCGCGACACCGCCGGCGAGCTTGGCGAGACGCTCCTGGAGCTTCTCGCGGTCGTAGTCGCTGTCGGTGTTCTCAATCTCGGCGCGAATCTGTGCCACCCGGCCGGCGATGGCGTCGGCGTCGCCGGCACCCTCGACGATGGTGGTCTCGTCCTTGGTGATGACCACCTTGCGAGCCTGGCCGAGGAGCGAGAGGTCGACGTTCTCGAGCTTGAGACCGACCTCTTCGGCGATGACTTGGCCACCGGTGAGGATGGCGATGTCCTGGAGCATGGCCTTGCGGCGGTCGCCGAAGCCCGGTGCCTTGACGGCCACCGACTTGAAGATGCCGCGGATCTTGTTCACGACGAGGGTCGCGAGGGCTTCGCCGTCGACGTCCTCGGCGATGATGACGAGCTGCTTGCCGGTCTGGATGACCTTGTCAACGATCGGGAGCAGATCCTTGATGTTCGAGATCTTCTGGTTGGCAATGAGGATGTACGGGTCTTCGAAGACCGTCTCCTGGCGCTCCGGGTCGGTCACGAAGTAGGCCGAGAGGAAGCCCTTGTCGAAGCGCATACCCTCGGTGAGCTCGAGCTCGGTACCGAAGGTGTTCGACTCCTCGACGGTGACGACGCCTTCCTTGCCGACCTTGTCGATGGCCTCGGCGATGATGGCACCGATCTGCTCGTCGGCAGCCGAAATCGACGCGGTCGCAGCGATTTCTTCCTTGGTCTCAACTTCCTTGGCCTGAGCGAGAAGCTCCGCCTCGACGGCCTTCACGGCCTTGTCGATGCCGCGCTTGAGGCTGATCGGGTCAGCGCCGGCGGCAACGTTGCGGAGACCCTCGCGCACGAGTGCCTGGGCGAGCACAACCGAAGTGGTCGTACCGTCACCGGCGACGTCGTCGGTCTTCTTGGCAACTTCCTTGACCAGCTCGGCGCCGATCTTCTCGTACGGGTCGTCGAGCTCAATCTCCTTGGCGATCGACACGCCATCGTTGGTGATCGTGGGGGCGCCCCACTTCTTTTCGAGCACGACGTTGCGGCCACGCGGGCCAAGGGTGACCTTGACGGTGTCTGCGAGCTGGTTCAGACCGCGCTCCAGACCGCGACGGGCCTCTTCGTCAAACGCAATGATTTTTGCCATGAGTGTTCGTGCGTCCTTCCGGGACGAGTCAGGGTCAGATTTAGCACTCGATGGATTTGAGTGCTAGTCCAGTTTGGCACTCTCCCACCGAGAGTGCAAGCCGGGAAAGCCCCCGCTCAGCGCGCCGAAGCGCTCCCATCGACTGGCACGAGTTCAACCCACGTGCGCCCGGGCAGGAGCCGAAGTGGCGCACCGGACGCATCGGTCAGCACGATCGGATCCGTCGCGCTGGCCTTGCTCCATCGCGCCGAGAGCACCATTCCAGCAGTCGCGACAATCGCGTCTCCACTGTCAACCATGACCGTTCGCGGAACCGGGCTGTAGGTCCAATCGATGCGCACTCGAACGACGACCACGTTGACCGCACTGGTTCGCTCACCGCCGTACACGGTGTCGGCAACGTCGGATTGCGACCTCAGCCACCGGAGCGATGTCGCGTCCCACTCCCACGCTCGCTGGCTCGCACTCGAGAACGCGATGTCGAGGCGGGACGCGGGGGACCCGCCCTGGCTCGCGATGTGCGCCGGAGTGCCGTACAGAAATTGCGCAGCGGGCGGGGCGAGCTCGGCGTGGGCGGCGAGCACCGGGGCGGTGTTAAGCATTTCGTTGTGCGGAGCGTCGCGCTCGTCACTCCGGAAGTAGTACTCGTCGTTGAAATCCGCGGACACGTTCACGACCGGCGCAGCCTGCATCATGGCGACAAAGCGGGTCTGCCCGCCCGAGTAGGCGACGATGCCACCCAGCGGCGAAATGATGTCCGGGTCCATCGGGCGAATCGATCGCACCGGGCCAATGACCTCCGGGAGTTGCGAGTGCCATACCGCGACGTACCGCGTAAGACCGCCCTCGACGAGCTCCTCGAACACGAGGTCCGCCTGGTTGAGCGCCCACTGTGGTCTCGCGTCCTCGTGGTTGTCGACCTTCGCTGCGAGAGCGGGTCGGGTCGGCAGTCCTCCGGGGACGAGCTCACCCGTGAGGGGCGCCGTGGCAAGCGAGATCGGGTCGACGCCCGAGCTGGGCACCGGCCGCGTTGGCGTCGGTGCCATCGCCGTGCTGCCGCCAGCGCATCCACTGAGCGCCAACGCCCCGACAAGGACACCCGCGAACAGTCGAGCTCGAATCGCCATGGACTCAGCGTAACCAGCGGGCTCGGGAGAGCGAAGGCGCCTCGCCGCTCAGCCCACGGGCGAAGGAACGAAATCCGTTCCCAAGACCACCGTGAGGTTTGAACCAATGGAGGTGAATGCCGCAGACTGGGCGACCTTGCCAATTCCGAGCGCCTCGGCAACGCCGCGGGCGACACCTTCATACGTCGGCGACGTGTAGTAGACGGCACTCTCGACGATGTCATTCTTGTCGGCCGCAGCCGACGCCTCGATCACGAAACCAGCAGCGGTGAGCTCGTCGCTCGCCGACTGCTCGAGACCCTCGGTCGGCGTGCCGTTGAAGACCGTGACCGGGACGCTCGGGTCAACCGTTGGGCTCACGGTTGGCTTCATCGCCGAGTTGCTGTCGTCGGCGGAGCTGAAAATGCCGTTATCGATGACGACGACCGCTCCGATCCCAACTCCGGAAAGCAGAACCACCGCGAGCAATGCCCACATCGCGAACACGAACCGAGCGAAGGGCCGGGGCGCCGGGCGATGCGCGCCGACGCGGCCTGATTGCTCCGAAAGATCATCGAATCGATCGGTCGGAAACTTCTCTACCACGGGTTCACTCTCAGTCGGTCGGTCAATCAGGGGGCAGAGCGCGCGTCTCGCGTCGTCCGCTCCTCCTCGGCGAGGCGTCGAAGCCGATGCACGAGCACCGGATCAAACAGCAGCGCCTCACTCGAGTAAGTGAGCCGCGCCAGCTTCTGATAGTAGCGAACCGGGCTGAGTCCCAAGCGCGTGCGGATTGCGTCATTCTTTGCCGCGCCGGTCCCCGGATGAGCCGCCTCGAACTCGAGCACGGCCCGGTCCGATTCGGTAAGCGCCATATGGTTACCCTACGGGCACTGGCGACCTACACTTGGCTCTCATGGGATACGAAATCGAGAAATCCGACGAGGAATGGCGCGCTGAGCTCGGTGATCGGTACGCCGTGCTGCGCGAGGCCGCGACCGAGCGCGCGTGGACGGGAGATCTCCTCGACGAACACCGTGACGGGCTGTATCGGTGCGGTGCCTGCGGGAACGAGCTGTTCAAGAGCGGAACGAAGTTTGATTCCGGGTGTGGTTGGCCAAGCTTCTATGACGCCGTCAACCCGTCCTCGGTGGAACTCCTCGAGGACACTTCCCTCGGCATGGTGCGCACCGAGGTTCGTTGCGCCAAGTGCGGGTCGCACTTGGGACACGTCTTCCCCGACGGTTTCGGCACGCCGACTGGCTTGCGTTATTGCATGAACTCGGTTGCACTGAGCTTCGACGCTGACGCCTAAACCAGGTCTCTCCAGTCGGCGACCGTGTCATCTTCGTCGTCGCAGTCTCTGACCGTGCGAATCGCGCCCGTTTTGGGCGAAACCACGTCGATGACCGACGTGAAGGCTCCGGTTGGCGGATTGATGAGTTCGGCTTCGTCACGCCGATGCGCGAGTACGTCGTAGATGTAGGAGCTGAGCGCTTCGGACATGGGAACCGCCGCGCCGCGACGCTCCGCCAGATACCAGCGGTGCTCCATGAACTGATGGAAGATTTCTGCGGGCGCGAGCTTTCCCCGGTACTCCGGAGGCACGGACCGCACGATGGGTTCGAACACGCGCGACATCCACTGCGCTGCAGCCCGTTCCTCGGGGAGGTCGGCAGAGTGTTCAGCCCGATACCGGTCGAGGTCGTTGAGGAGTCGACGAGCTTGGTTCTCCTCAGCATCGAGTCCGGTCAGGCGCAAGAGCCGCCGCTGGTGGTGACCCGCGTCGACGACTTTTGGCCGGATCCGTACTCGAGATCCGGAATCGTCGGTCTGGATGGCCATTTCTGCGATGTCGAATCCGAGATCGTTGAGCCGCTGGACGCGCTCGTCAATTTTCCAGCGGTCACTCGCGGCGAACTCTTCGGGCTCCGTGAGCTCGGACCAGAGTGCGCGGTAGGCCGAAACGATGCCGTTTGCGATGCCGATGGGGTCCAGACCGGCCTCGATGTGCCCGGCCGCCTCAAGGTCGAGCAGCTCACCGGCAATGTTGACTCGAGCAATCTCGAGGTCGTTTTCTCGCTGACCGTCACTGAGCCCGCTTGAGACGAACTCCCCCGTCTCGGCGTCGACGAGATACGCCGCGAACGCGCCCGCGTCTCGACGAAAGAGCGTGTTCGAAAGTGACACGTCGCCCCAGAAGAACCCCGCCGTGTGCAAGCGAACGAGGAGGACGGCGAGCGCGTCGACCAGGCGCGTGGCGGTCTCGGGACGCAGGGATTGTGAAAACACGGCCCGGTATGGCAGTGAGAATTTCAGATGCCTCGTGACGAGCGCCGGCTTGAGCGCCTCGCCATCGGCGCCGATGCGTCCGTCGACGACCGCGAGCGGCTTGACCGCAGGGATGCCGTGCGAACGAAGTTCACGAAGCAACGCGTACTCGCGGAGCGCGAGCTCGGCCGTGGTCTCCTTGATGGCTACAACGCGGTCGCCGAGAGCGGCGAAGCGAACCAGGTGGCGCGAAATGCCTTTCGGCATTGCCACCACGTGATCGCCTCGCCACTCATCAAGCGGAATCGACCAGGGCAGATCCCAGAGCGCCGTATCGGTGACCTTCGATGTGATCTCGAGGCCCATCGGCGGGTTTAGTCGACGACTGCACCGCTGATACGCGCGCCAGAAGCGGCGTCGAACAGGTGCACGTGCTTGGCGACCGGGGTCACCTTGACGACGTCGCCCGCCTGCGGGTGGTCACGACCGTCGACCCGGACCACGATGTCGGCCTGCTCGCCACCGACGTTTGCGGTGCCGTAGAGGTAGCCGTCTGCGCCGAGCTCCTCGACGAGCGAAACCGTGACCTCGAGGCCGTCGGTCGAGAGTTCAAGGTCTTCGGGGCGAACACCGACGGTCACGGATGCGCCGGCGCGAGCGAGCACATCGCGTTCGAACGGCACGGTGGCCGAGCCGAACACGATGCCCGTTTCGGAGACCGGCGAGGTGAAGAGGTTCATTGCGGGCGAACCGATGAAGCCGGCGACGAACACGTTCGCCGGGGCCTCGTAGAGGTCACGGGGGGTGCCGACCTGCTGGAGAACGCCGTCCTTGAGCACAGCGATGCGGTCGCCCATGGTGAGCGCTTCGGTCTGGTCGTGGGTGACGTACACGGTGGTGACGCCCAGGCGACGCTGAAGCGAAGCGATCTGCGAACGGGTCTGCACGCGAAGCTTGGCGTCGAGGTTCGAGAGCGGCTCGTCCATGAGGAACACCTGCGGCTGACGCACGATCGCGCGGCCCATGGCAACTCGCTGTCGCTGACCACCCGAGAGGGCCTTCGGCTTGCGTCCGAGGTACTCTTCGAGGTCGAGCAACTTGGCCGCCTCGAGGACGCGCGCGGCGCGCTCTTCCTTGCCGACTCCGGCAATCTTGAGCGCGAAGCCCATGTTCTCGGCAACCGTCATGTGCGGGTAGAGCGCATAGTTCTGGAACACCATGGCGATGTCGCGGTCCTTGGGGGCCATGTTGGTGACGTCGCGGTCGCCGATGAGGATGCGGCCCGAGTTCACCTCTTCGAGGCCGGCGAGCATGCGGAGCGAGGTTGACTTGCCGCAACCCGAGGGGCCAACGAGGACGAGAAACTCGCCGTCGCCGATTTCGAGGTCGAGACTGTCGACTGCGGCGCGATTGCCGCCGGGGTAGAGGCGGGTTGCGCTCTCAAAAGTGACCGAAGCCATGGTGTGTTCTCCTTCACCGGCAGGCACGTGCCGGACGATCCGTAGTGAGGTACACGCAACGATGCGTGCCTGGTCAGTATGTCAGAGGGGGTATCGGAGCGGTAGTTGAATCCGCGGGAGCGCGGGACTGCATTGGCGAATTCACAGGGATGCGCACTAAGTTCGAGAACGGTGTTTCGGCACCGAGCCCTATTCGGAGGAACAGTCCATGTCCAACGCATCACTCCAGCCGCGCGCCACGAAGAACCAGAAGCGTGAAGAGGCCCGCGAAAAGGCCCGCCAGATGCGCGAGGAGCAGGCCAAGCGCTCCAAGCGCAACCGCATCCTCGTTCAGGTCGGTGCCATCGTCGGCGTCATCGCTGTCGCCGCCGCGGTGTTCCTTGGCTACCAGTCCTGGCAGGCGGGACAGATTTCCTCCTCGGCCGGCCCCGCCAACATGCTCAGTGACGGCCTCGTGCTGAACGCACAGGGCCCCGTGCAGACCGACGCTATTCCCGCGGGAGGCGAGCCAGTCGCAACGGTTCCGGACCCGAGCGGCAGCTCCGTCTCCATCGTGACCTACTTCGACTACCTCTGCCCCTACTGCGGTCAGTTCGAGAACACAAACGGCGCCTACATTGACCAGCTCGTTCAAAAGGGTGCAACCCTCGAACTTCACCCGATCGCGATCCTGACCAGCAACTCAGCTGGAACCCGCTATTCGGAGCGTGCAGCGAACGCCTTCGCGTGTGTCGCCAACACCGAACCCCAGGTTGCCTCAGCCTTCAACGCGATCCTCTTCGCGAATCAGCCTGCCGAAGGCACCGGCGGCCACGACAACGCGAAGCTCAAGGAGTTCGTTGCCCAGGCCGGCGCAACGAAGACCGAGCAGATCAACTCGTGCATCGACGACAAGACGTTCAAGAACTGGGTGCAGGCCGCGACCGAACGTGCCCTCAAGGGACCGATTCCGAACTCGTCGCTCCCGCGCGTCACCGGCACTCCGACGGTGCTCGTCAACGGCAAGCAGTACTCCGGCTCCCTGACCGACCCGAACGAGTTCAAGGCGTTCGTGGTTCAAGCGCTCAGCGAGTCCGCCGCGACGGCCACTCCGACTCCGGCGCCGTAAAGCCCCGTGAAGTGCCCTGGGCCAACTGGTCCGGGGCACTTCGCTTTGCTCGATACAATCGAGCTATTGCCGGATTGGCGCAGTGGTAGCGCAGCGCTCTTGTAAAGCGAAGGTCGCGGGTTCAAATCCCGCATCCGGCTCGTGAATTCCGCAGCGCGTTCCGCCAGTCCGGCGCGCTGGTTGCTCGTTCCGCTCGGCATCCTCGCTGGCGCCTGCATGACCCTTCAAGCGAGGGTCAACTCCGCCTTGACTGCGTTCACGCACGATGCGGCCCTGAGCGCGACGTTTTCATTTGCGGGCGGCTGGCTGGCACTGGCGCTCGCGATGGCCCTCCAACCGAGAGCGCGCCAACGCTTGCGAGACGGCTTCAGCGCGGTCGCGCGCGGCACCTTCCCCTGGTGGCTCGGCCTCGGTGGACTCTCCGGTGCGTTTTATGTGTTCACGCAGGGGGCCGCGGTTCCCGCCGTCGGTATTGCCATCTTCACCATCGCCTACGTCGCCGCGCAAACGGCGGGAAGCTTCCTGTGGGACCACATCGGGCTCGGCCCGAGCGGCCCGCATCAGCTCAGCGTCAATCGGGTCGCAGGGGCACTCCTGGCCGTCGTCGCTGTCACGGTGGCGGTGTCGAGTGCGCATGCAGTGACGCCGACCGCGAGCTGGGTTGTGTTGCTGCCGGTTATCGCGGGAATCGGGGCGAGCTGGCAACAGGCCGCAAACGGTCGGGTTCGGGTTGAGCTCGGGAGCGTTCTGGCAACGACGTTCTGGAACTTCACCGTGGGCACAGCAGCGTTGCTCGTCGCGAGCGGCGTCCGTGCAGTGTCAATGCCGTGGCACATCGCGCCGGGTTCGGAATGGTGGATGTGGTGCGGCGGGCCAATCGGCATTGTCTTCATTGCCACGGCCGCCGCGATTGTGCGTCGCGTCGGCGTACTGCTCCTCAGCCTGCTGCTGACGCTCGGTCAACTGAGCAGTGCGCTCGTCATTACCGCGTTGACGCCGTCACTGCCGCCCGTCGAGCTGGGAAGTGTTCTTGGCACGGCCATATGCATCGCGGCCGTCGCCGTGATGCTCATCCCGTCACGCGCGAAGCTTCGCCACCTCGTAGAGCGCAACCGAGACGGCAATGCCGGCGTTGAGCGACTCGGTCGCCGCTGAAATCGGAATCGACACCACGGCGTCGCACGTTTCGGTGACGAGGCGCGAGAGTCCCTTGCCCTCCGAACCGACGACAATCACGATGGGACGATCCGCGAAGCTGAGGCCCGGCAGGGAGACGTCGCCGTCACCGTCAAGACCCAGCACAAACACGCCGGCCTCCTTGAAGGCCTTGAGGGTTTGGGTAAGATTGCTTGCCATCGCCACCGGAATCCGAGCGGCGGCACCCGCAGAGGTCTTCCACGCGGATGCGGTCACGCCGACCGAGCGTCGCTGCGGGACAATCACACCCTGCCCACCGAACGCGGCGGTCGACCGGATAATGGCGCCGAGGTTTCGAGGGTCGGTGATGCCATCGAGCGCGACAAACAACGGAACCTGGTCGCTGTCGAACGCGGCCTCAAGCAGGTCGGTGGGGTGGGCATACTCGTACGGCGGCACCTTGAGCGCGATGCCCTGGTGGACGCCGTCGCCCGCGAGCCGATCGAGTTCGGGGCGCGTCACTTCGAGCACGCCAATGCCGCGGTTAGTCGCGAGCTTGATGGACTCCTTCATGCGGTCGTCCATCTCAGCGCGGGCGGCGATGTACAGCGTGGTCGCCGGAACCTTGGTTCGGAGTGCTTCGACGACAGAGTTGCGACCGGTCACAATCTCGTCGCCATCGCCCGATTTCCCGCGACGAGCGGCACCGGAGGCACCGCGGGGTGCCCCCTTCTGGCCGGGCTTCCCCTTTCCGCCGGCAGCCTTGTAGCGCTCGAGTGCCGCTTTGCGTTTGCCGGCAACGTGCCAGGAACGGTCCTCAGCCTTGGGCGTGGGACCCTTCCCCTCGAGTGCCTGACGACCCTGTCCGCCCGAGCCGACCTGGGGTCCGCGGCTCTTCTTGACGGCGCCCGGCCGGGCACTCGCGATTTTCTTGCTGCCCTTCATTGCATGCTCCAATGCGTTCCATCCGGACCGTCTTCGAGCGAGATGCCCGCGGCCGTGAGTGTGTCGCGGATACGGTCCGCGGTGGTCCAATCGTTGAGTGCGCGTGCGGCGGCTCGGCGCTCGATGACCAGCTGCATCACGGCGTCCAGCGCCTGATTCGAATCGCGAGCCTCTGGGACGCTGTCCAGGACGAGCACCGCGACCATAGCGCGGACCTCTCCGGCACGAGCCGCGAGCGCTTCCAGGTCGCGGGACTCGAGCGCGAGATTGCCGAAGCCGACCGTTTCGTGGAGAACGGCCAGCGCTTGCGGGACGTTGAGGTCGTCGTCCATGGCGGCGGCGAAGCCTTCTGGCACGAGTGGCAACTCGTCGGCGATTTGGGGCCGGCCCGCGAGGGTCCGCTGCGCTCGAGTGACGAACCCGGTCACCCGCTCGAGCGCGGCTCGGGCCTCCGCGAGGGCGTTCGGTCCGAGGTCAAGGGTGGAACGATAGTGTGCCGATCCGAGCAGGTACCGCACGGCCATGGGGCTCGCCTCGCTGAGCAGTTCGCTTGCGAACACGGAATTGCCGAGCGACTTCGACATCTTTTGGCCGCCCACGGTCACGAGACCGTTGTGCACCCAGTAGCGAGCGAAGCCGTGGCCGGCGGCACGTGACTGGGCAAGCTCGTTCTCGTGGTGCGGAAAACGCAAGTCGAGTCCGCCACCGTGGATGTCGAACGATTCACCGAGATAGCGCACGGCCATCGCGGAACACTCGATGTGCCAGCCGGGACGTCCGGCACCCCACGGTGCCGGCCAGCTCGCCGACGCTGGTTCGTTGGGCTTCTGACCCTTCCAGAGCGCAAAATCACGCGGGTCGCGCTTGCCGCGCGGGTCCGCATCCTCGGCGGCTTCCATCGCCTCACGGCTCTGCCGCGTGAGTTCGCCGTAGCTCGGCCAGGTTGCGGTGTCGAAATAGACGTCACCGCTGGCGTCGGTGGCGACATAGGCGTGGCCGCGCTCGATGAGTGAGGCGATGAGCTCGACCATCTGACCGATCGAGGCTGTGGCACGAGGCTCGTAACCGGGGTCGAGAATGCCGAGGGAGCGGTATGCCGCCGCAAACTCCAGCTCAATGCGGTAGGCGAGCGCCCACCACGACTCATGTTCACTCGCGTTGGCGAGGATTTTGTCGTCGATGTCGGTGACGTTTCGCACGAAGGTTACGGCGAATCCGCGGTAACTGAACCAACGCCGCAGGATGTCGTAATTGAGCGCACTGCGCAGGTGCCCGACGTGCGGACTCGACTGGACCGTGGGGCCGCACACATACATCGATACTGCGCCGGGAACAAGCGGGACGAAATCCCGAAGCTCGGCGTCGCGAGTGTCATACAGCCGGATGGTCACGATTCGAGTCTACGGGCGAGCAGAACCGTTGCGACGGCCCCCACGCCACGGCCTTCCCCGGTGAGCCCGAGCCCGTCGGTCGTCGTCGCGGCCAGATTGACCGGTGCGTCGAGGAGTGCGGCGAGGGTGGCCTGGGCCTCGTCGCGGCGGGGCGCCAGCTTGGGACGGTTCCCGACGATTTCGATGCTGGCGTTGCGCACCTGCCAACCAGCCTCCCGAACCCGACGAAGCGCCTCGCTGACGAACACGCTCCCCCGCGCGCCGGCAAAGCTCGGATCGTCGGTGCCGAACAGCCCGCCAATATCGCCGAGACCGGCGGCACCGAGGAGGGCGTCGACGAGGGCGTGGCAGGCGACGTCTCCGTCGGAGTGGCCCTCGAGGCCGGGTTCGCCCGGCCAGTGCAGACCGGCGAGCCAGAGTTCGGCGGCGGGGTCGGCGCTAAATGCGTGCGCGTCGACTCCGGTCCCGACCCGCTCGGCGGACCCGAGCAGAGCCGAAAGGTCACTCGGCGTCGTGATTTTCAGCGAGCGGGCGTCGCCGGGGACCGTGCTGACCGGCCGACCCGCCGCCCGGAAGATGCTCGCGTCATCGGTCGGCTCGTCGGAGACGCCGAGGGCGTCGTTGGCAGCACGGAGCTCAGCAAACGGGAAGCCCTGGGGTGTTTGCACGGCCCGCAGCACGTCGCGAGCCGGAGCCGCACTCGTCCGCCCGTCGGCATCGACGATAGTGACGGTGTCAACGACCGGAAGGACGGGAACAACGCCCTCGCCGCGCTCGTGGACCGCGTCGACGACACGCTTGAACACGTCCGCCGGGGTGAACGGTCGCGCGGCGTCGTGGACAAGAACGATGTCGACGCCGTCGCCCGCTGCGATCGCATCGAGCCCGAGTCGGACGGATTC
>DATGWF010000054.1:0-9956 GCA_035299585.1 Microbacteriaceae bacterium | reverse complement strand
CTCACCGGCAAGGAGGCCCACAAGGGCGTCAACCCCGACGAGGTCGTGGCCGTCGGTGCCGCTCTGCAGGCCGGTGTGTTGAAGGGTGAGCGCAAGGACGTGCTGCTCATCGACGTCACTCCACTGTCCCTCGGCATCGAGACCAAGGGTGGCATCATGACCAAGCTCATCGAGCGCAACACCGCTATCCCGACCAAGCGTTCAGAGACCTTCACCACGGCCGACGACAACCAGCCTTCGGTGGCGATTCAGGTGTTCCAGGGTGAGCGCGAGTTCACCCGAGACAACAAGCCGCTCGGGACCTTCGAGCTGACCGGCATCGCACCGGCCCCGCGTGGTATCCCGCAGATTGAGGTCACGTTCGACATCGACGCCAACGGTATTGTGCACGTGTCCGCGAAGGACAAGGGCACCGGCAAGGAGCAGTCGATGACCATCACCGGCGGTTCGTCGCTGGAGAAGGACGACATCGAGCGCATGGTGCGCGAGGCGGAGGAGCACGCAGCCGAAGACAAGGCCCGTCGTGACGCCGCGGAACGCCGCAACACCGCTGAGCAGCTCGCCTACTCGATCGACAAGCTCATCAAGGACAACGACGACAAGCTGCCGGCCGACGTAAAGGAAGACGTTCAGGCAGACGTCGACGCACTCAAGACAGCTCTTGCCGGTGACGACGACGACGCGGTCAAGACCGCCTTCGACAAGCTCAATGAGTCGCAGTCGAAGCTCGGCGAGGCGCTCTATGCGGCGAACCAGGCCGGCGAGGACGCTACGGCAAGTGGTTCAGCTAGCGACGCTGCCGCCGACGAGGACGTCATCGACGCCGAGGTCGTCGAAGACGAAGACGACAAGAAGTAGGCGAGGCCGAGCATGACCGAATCGCACAACCCGGAGGGGGCGCCCGAAGAGGGTGCCCCCGAGCCGGTGGAATCAGAAACCGCCGCGAACGACGCGGTCGAGGGAGACGAGCTCTACGTCGAGGACATTCTTGCCGCTGCGGAAGCGGAAGCGGCAGACCCCTCGAGCGAGCACCTTGCAGACCTCAAGCGAATCACGGCCGAATACGCCAACTATCGCAAGCGCACGGAAGCCAATCGTGAGGCGGAGCGCGAGCGAGCTATCGGCGAGGCCGTCAAGGTGCTGTTGCCGGTGCTCGACGACCTCGACCGTGCCGAAAAGCACGGCGACCTCGAGGGCGACTCGGCCTTCGCTACCATCGCTGCGAAGCTCCGCGCCTCGGTCGAGAAACTCGGCTTGACTGCATTCGGCGCGGCGGGAGACGCGTTTGACCCGCAGGTGCACGAGGCGATCTTCCAGCAGCCCACTCCCGGGGTTGAGGCGGAAACCGTTGCCGACGTTGTAGAAGTGGGATACACCCTTGGCGGGTCGCTCATCCGAGCCGCGAAGGTTGTGGTCGCGGTCCCGGCAGCCTAGGACCGAAACAGCGAAGGGAGGCGCACGTGGCGAGTCAAGACTGGTTCGATAAGGACTTCTACAAGACGCTCGGCGTCTCGAAAGACATCAGCGAAGCCGATCTCAAGAAGACGTATCGCAAGCTCGCTCGGCAGTATCACCCGGACTCCAATCCGGGCGACGCGAATGCCGAGGCGCGCTTCAAGGAAATCTCCGAGGCGTACTCCGTGCTCTCCGACCCCGAGCAACGGAAAGAGTACGACGCCATTCGAGCCATGGGCGGGGGCGCGCGCTTCACCGCGGGCGGCACCGCTGGCGGGTTCGAGGACGTCTTCGGCGGTGTGTTCGGACAGGGCGGCGGCCAGCGATTCACCTTCCCGCAGGGCGGTGGATTCGAGGACATGTTCAGTGGCATGTTCGGCGGCGGACGCTTCGGTCAGCCCAGCGGCGGCTACCGCGGCGGTGGAGGGCCATCGAGAGGCCAGGACGTCCTCGCTTCGACCACGCTCGACTTCGCAACCGCGACGACGGGGGAACAGGTCACGCTCGATGTCGATGGTCGAACCGTGAAGGTGAAGATTCCCGCTGGCGTCGCCGACGGTCAAAAGGTCCGTATTCGCGGGAAGGGTCGGCCGTCACCCGATGGCGGCGAAGCGGGAGATCTGGTCCTGACGGTCACGGTGCGCAAGCACCCCGTGTTCGAACGGGACGGACTCAACCTGCGCGTGAACGTGCCGGTGACCTTCGCTGAGGCGGCACTTGGCGCCACAATCGAAGTTCCAACGCTCGGCGGGGCTCCGGTCAAGCTCAAGGTGTCCCCGGGCACGCCGTCGGGCCGCGTGCTGCGCGTGAAAGGTCGCGGTATCAACACTCCGAAGGGGCAGGGCGACTTGCTTGCGGTTGTTCAAGTGGCCGTTCCGGCGCACCTGTCGAAGGAAGCCGAAGCAAAACTTACTGAGTTTGCCGCCCTGCTCCCGGAGGAAAACCCGCGGAGCGATCTGCTGGCCAGGGCTCGGGACTAGTCGTGGACGAGTTCAGCCCGGTCTTCCCGATTGCCATGGCAGCCGAGCTCGCGGGCATGCACCCGCAGACGCTTCGGCAATACGACCGGCTCGGACTCGTATCGCCCGGTCGCACCTCGGGGAAGTCACGTCGATACTCCATGCGCGACGTGGCTCAGCTTCGGGAGATAGCCAGACTGTCCGGTCAGGGTGTGTCTCTCGAGGGCATTCGACGTGTGGTCTCCCTCGAAAACGAGGTTGCCGCACTGAGCCAACGAGTCAGAGAGCTCGAGCAGGCCCTCGCCAACGAGATGCTCAAGCGTCCGGGGAGTCGCGTGTTTGCTGCCGGCACGGAGGGTGAAGTCGTCACGCTCTCGGGACGCACTCGCGTGCGTCGCTCGAACGCACTCGTGGTGTGGCGACCTCGGAACGAACAGGACTGAGTCATCGTGGCTGAACCCGACGCGGCGGATCGGCTCGCACTCGACGCGGCGGCGGAACACGCCTGGCAGCGCCTCGTGGTGTGGGGTGATGATGTGCGGACCCTCGCGCTCGCCGCTCACGAGCGTTGGCCGGACGCCGACATCGCGATGTGGAATGACTGGATTGGGCCCGAGGTGCCTGCAGTTCCCGCACTTTCGCCGGATTCTCAAGCCGACCTCGTGCTCATGCGGTTGCCGAAGGCGCTCGACGCGCTCCTGGCCTGGAGCGGGGAGGTTGCCCGGCGCTTCCCCGATGCCACACTCATCGCCGCAGGTCGCATCAAACACATGACGCCGGCTCAAAACGACGTCCTCGCGGAGAGCTACGAGAACGTGCGGGCGAGCTTGGCCCGGCAGAAGTCTCGACTCCTCGTTGCGAGCGGTGCCCGAGCCGGTGCCGTCTCGACGGCGGCGGAGACGCGACTCGACAACGCAGCCGGGGCGGCGAGCGGGTTGAGCGTGGTTGCCGTGGCCGGCACGTTCGCCGGTGCCACCCTCGACATCGGGACGCGAGCCCTCCTCGACACGCTCGACGTGACCCTTCCGGACGATGGGCGTGGCACGGTGGCATTCGATCTCGGCTGCGGTTCTGGGCTCGTCGCCGCCTGGCTTGCCCGTCGCGGCTACCGCGTGCGCGCCTCGGATCGTTCTCGGGCGGCGGTTGCCTCGACCGAGGCGACGCTGCACCGCAATGGCTATGCGGACCGGGCGGAGGTCGTTTGGGAAGACGCTCTCGCAGGCGTTGAGCCGGGAACGGCGGAGCTCATCGTTTTGAACCCGCCCTTCCACGAGGGCACCCGGGTGACGGTGGATCCCGCCCACCGACTGTTCGCAGCGGCAGCTCGGTCACTTGCGCCGGGCGGCGAACTTATCGTCGTGTGGAACTCCCACTTGAGGTATCGAGACCACCTCGATCGCCTCGTGGGGCCGACACGCCAACTTGAGCGCACACCGAAGTTCACGGTGACCACATCGAGAACCCCGGCGAAACCGGACCCGAATCGCCTCAGCTCGGCCGGAAGCCCCTGAATGACGGTGGCGAGCGACGTCGGGCGCAGACGTTCAATTTCCAAGCGTTCCAGCGCGGCGTGAGCTGGGGATTCCCATAGCGATACGATGCTTTTCGGTGTGCAAACGCGCACCAGGAGATAAGGGAATCACCAGTGAAGAAGACCATTCTGTCTGCCGTGGCCACCGTCGGCCTCGTTGCTCTCGGATTATCACAAGTCGCCTACGCCGAGCAGACGCGCGCGCTCCCGGATGGCGAGACGCTGTATGCGATCGACTGTGAGGACAACGTAGGACAGCTCGTATCAGTCGATGTCGCAACCGGAGAGCTGACGGCAATCGGCGAGGGCACCGACGACCCCGAGGTTGATTGCGCGGCGGACGCGGCATGGGACCCCAACACCAACATCGCGTACTGGGTCGACTGGGGAAACACCCTCACCCTGTGGGCAACGGACGTCGAGACAGGCGTGCCGACGAACGTTGGGCCGCTCCTCGACGCTGCCGATGAGACCACCATCTACACCTTCTTCGGTCTGTTCATGGGCGTCGACGGCGTGCTGTGGGGCATGGGCTCGACGAGCGCGGGCACGAAGCAGGTTTTCACGATCGATACGGCGACCGGCCTGTTCACTATCGTTGCGGATGTCACCGTCGATGGCAGCCCGTTCACCGGCTCCACCTATTCGACGTCATTCAACCCGGCCGACGACACCTTCTACTTCATCGATGTGCAGTCCGGAGCCTTCAACCTCTACTCCATCGACCTGGCAACGGGCGCCGCTACCCTGGTGGGACCGCAGGCAGACAACCAGCCGTACCGTTGGTATGGCCTCACCTTTGATTCGAATGGAACCATGTGGTCGACCTGTGTCTATGGCTCGAACTCAACCGGTTTCGACTACGCGACGTCATCGACCATCGAGGGCTACATCACTGACACGACAACGTTCTCGCAGTCTTCGGGAGCCACTCTGCTGGATGGCCGCGACTGGTTCTCGGAGTCGAACTTCATCACATACCAGTACACGCCGCACGAGGACGGAACCCCTTCGCCGACCGATGCGCCCGCGAGCGTATCGCTTGCGAGCACGGGCGTTCACGCGAATGGAGCGCTCGGTGCGATGGGTGCGCTCATGGTGGCAGGTTTGGCCCTCATCGTGATTCGCGCACGTCGTTCCGCATAGGCGCACCCCTCACGTTGTGGCCCCGAGACCCTCGGGGCCACAACTGTTTGCGGCCGGCGAGACAAAATTCAACGGTCGTGACAGGCTAGAGCCATGCCACATGAGACCCCGCTCCTCGACATCGAGCTCGAATCGCTCGATGCGATAGTGCGTCTCGTGCCGTGGCAGACCGTTGTGTGGGACGACCCGGTCAACCTCATGTCTTACGTCACGTACGTCTTTCAGCAGTACTTCGGATTCCCGCGCGACAAGGCCGAGCAGCTCATGATGCGAGTGCATACCGAGGGGAGCGCGGTCGTCGCAACCGGCAACCGTGAGGCGATGGAGCGCCACGTTCTCGCGATGCACGGCTATGGGCTGAATGCCACCGTGCGTCGCGCGGACGACGCGGCCTCGTGACCGGAGTCGAACGACTGCCCGGCTCACCCGGAGTGGTCCGTCTCGCACTTGAGGCGGCCGAGGTGGAGATCCTCCGGGAGCTGGCCCGGCAACTCTCCGAGCTGCTCACCTCGCGACCAGACGATTCAGCTGCCCGGGCACTCTTTCCGAGTGGTTACGCGGACCCGGCCGCCCAGGCAGAGTTCGACCGCTTCACGCGGGCTGAGCTCGGCGAGCGGAAGGTCGCGGCCGCAGGCGCGATTGCTGAAGCACTCGATCGCACTGGCGCCGATGGCGTTCTCATCGAACTCGACACCGAACGTGCCTGGCCGTGGCTGACGTTTCTGACCGACGTCCGCCAGGTGCTCGCGGCTCGCCTGAGCGAAGGTGGCCCACCCGAGGAGCAGAGCATTCAGGCGGCGCTGTCCGACTGGGCCGCCTACCTGCAGGGAGCGCTCGTCGACGCGCTCTCAGATACCACTGACGGGGGTGCGGAGAGCTAGCACTCTCGGGGTGAGAGTGCTAAAGTGTGGGTCACGGTCACGCGAACATGCTTCGACGGGGAGTCCAGATGGCAAATATGCAGGGGGCGCCGAACCCATCGGCTGAAAACGGCTCGGCACTGGAACAGTTCGGCATCGACCTCACTGCGCTCGCCAAGGCCGGCAAGCTCGATCCAGTGATTGGCCGTGACGAGGAGATTCGCCGCGTCAGCCAGGTGCTCACGCGCCGCACCAAGAACAATCCCGTCCTCATCGGCGAGCCGGGCGTCGGCAAGACCGCTGTCGTCGAAGGTCTTGCACAGCGCATCGTTGCCGGCGATGTTGCTGACTCGCTCAAGGGCAAGACGCTCATCACCCTGGACATTTCGTCGCTCGTCGCGGGAGCGATGTATCGCGGCCAGTTTGAAGAGCGACTCAAGGCAGTGCTCAAGGAAATCAACGAAGCCGACGGCCGCATCATCACGTTTGTCGACGAACTGCACATGCTCATGGGGGCCGGCGGGGGCGAGGGTTCGGTCGCGGCCGCGAACATGCTGAAGCCGATGTTGGCCCGAGGAGAATTGCGACTCATCGGTGCCACGACGCTTGACGAATACCGCGAGTACATCGAAAAAGATGCCGCCCTCGAGCGTCGATTCCAGCAGGTCTACGTCGGTGAGCCCTCGGTCGAAGACACCGTCGCCATTCTTCGCGGACTGAAGGGCCGCTACGAAGCCCACCATGGCGTCACCATTACCGACCAGGCGCTCGTTGCAGCGGCGGCGCTTTCCAATCGGTACATCGCCAACCGCCAACTCCCGGACAAAGCCATCGACCTCATCGACGAGGCGATGAGTCGGCTCAAGATGGAGATTGACTCTTCGCCGGTCGAGATTGACACGCTGGACCGCGAGGTTCGCCGACTCACCCTCGAAGAACTCGCACTCAAGAAAGAGAAGGACGAGGTTTCGCGCGAGCGACTCGACAAGCTCCGAGAAATTCTTCGGGCCAAAGAGCACGAGCTGATTGCCCTTCAGGAACGATGGACCCGCGAAAAGATGGGCCTGCACCGGGTGGGCGAACTCAAAAGACAGCTCGACGAGGCGATGACCTCCCGCGATCGGGCGATGCGCGAGGCCGACTACGCGACCGCGTCAAAGCTCGAGTATGAAACCATCGCCCAACTGCAGCGCGACCTCGTTGAAGCGGAACGCGCAGAAGCTGCGCCGGACTCGGAACGTATGGTCAACGAGCAGGTCACCGATGAGGACATTGCGGCGGTGATTTCCGCGTGGACCGGCATTCCGGTGGGGCGTCTACTGCAGGGAGAGTCCGAGCGTCTCACCCATCTCGAGGCGGAGCTTGGCAAGCGGCTCGTGGGACAGCACGCCGCCGTGCGCGCGGTGGCCAACGCGGTCCGCCGAGCGCGAGCCGGAATGAGCGATCCCAATCGACCCACCGGCTCCTTCTTGTTTCTCGGGCCGACGGGCGTAGGCAAGACCGAACTCGCCAAGGCACTCGCCGAATTCCTGTTTGACGACGATCGAGCGATGGTTCGCATCGACATGAGCGAGTACGGCGAGAAGCACTCGGTGGCCCGTTTGCTCGGCGCCCCTCCCGGCTACGTCGGCTTCGAACAGGGTGGACAGCTGACCGAAGCCGTGCGGCGGCGGCCGTACTCGGTGGTTCTCCTTGACGAGGTCGAGAAAGCCCACCCGGAGGTCTTCGACGTCCTGCTGCAGGTTCTCGACGAGGGGCGATTGACCGATGGTCAGGGCCGGACGGTCGATTTCCGCAACGTGATTCTCGTGCTCACCTCGAACCTCGGCTCCCAGATTCTCGTTGATTCCGAGCTCGACGCTGAGCGGAGAGAGGCGGCGGTTCTCGAAACGGTCCGCCAAGCGTTCAAGCCTGAGTTCGTCAATCGTCTCGACGACATCGTGGTGTTCTCGCCGCTCACGAGCGTCGAGCTCGCCGAAATCGTCAACCTGTACGTTGACCGACTCTCCGCCCGACTCCATGAACGTCGACTGCAGCTGGGAGTGACACCGGAAGCGCGCGCGTGGTTGGCGGAGCGAGGGTATGACCCGAACTACGGTGCTCGCCCGCTTCGACGACTCATGCAACGCGAAATCGACGATCGTTTGGCGAGCGCTGTTCTCGCGGGCCATATTCGCGATGGAGATTACGTCGTGGTCGGACTCGATGCCCAGGGGGACACGCTGACCGTCGCCCGTGGCGAGGGGCCCGGCGAGGTTGCGGTTCCCGATGACATTCCGTTGGAATAGTCCGGCCGCATCGACGTTGTAGCCACAGGTAGACATATCGAAAGGGATGCCATGACTCGCACCGCCACCACCGCCGCGCCGATTACCTCTGTGTTGGCCGAGCGTTGGAGTCCCCGAGCGTTCGACGAGCGACACGAACTCTCGGAGGAGACTCTCGTCGGCTTGCTCGAGGCGGCCCGCTGGTCTCCCTCGGCAAACAACTCCCAGCCGTGGCGGTTCATCGTGGGCATCCGTGGCCAAGACGCCTTTCACGTGATTGCTGAGCATCTCGGCGGGTTCAACCGCTCGTGGGCGGCGTCCGCTTCGGCACTCATCGTCAACATCGTGGATAGTGAACTGGGCGAGGGCCACCAGCCCGTGTGGCACGAGTACGACCTCGGTCAGGCCGTGGCGCACCTCACCGTTCAAGCGAGTGCAGTGGGTCTACACACCCACCAGATGGGCGGCGTTGACCGAGACGGCCTTGCCGCCGCGCTCGGCTTGGCTCCCCGCTACCGCGTGCTTTCCGTGACCGCCATCGGCGCCATCGGCGACCCGGAGGCGTTGCCAGAACCACTCCGTGCCCGGGAGCTTGCGCCCCGCTCCCGCAAGGAGCTTTCGGAACTCATCCTCAATCGGGATGAGAGCGCATTCCCCACCGACTGAAATCGATTCAGGTGGGGCGGAGCGCGAAACGTGATTACATAGTCCTTCAGGGTTCCGCGGAACGGAGGCAGCATGGCGCGAAGCAAGAAGCCATCGACGAGCGAAGCGCCCGTACTCGATGCGGCGTTTTGGTCGGAGTTTGGGCTCGATGAGCACGCAGGAACGCGCGACAAACTTCGATTCCTGGCCTTCGCGGAAATTTCGCGACGCGGCATCCTCGATGTGAATGCCCGCTGGCTGACCGATTCGCTGCACGCGGACCCTTCCGCAATCAACTACCACTTCGGGTCGTTCGACGGGCTCATCGCGGAAGTATTCGTCACCGCCCACGAGCTCTGGGCCGAAGCCATTCGGAAGGCACTTGCCGTCCCGGCCGAAACACCCGAGGAGCGACTCCGGAACGTATTGAACGCGCAGATTGCGCGCTCGCAGCGATACGGCGCTGTGGTCGGGGTGGCCCACCTGCCACATGTCTCGGAACAGGTCACAAAGATTCTTGAAACCGAGCATCCCGGCAAAATCGCCGAGACGGTCGCCTACGCCGTCGGCGTGACCGCGCATCTCATTCGTGATCTCCGGCGCAACGTGCAGTCACCCATCACGTTCGCCCCTGAGGACACTCCGGTGGACTGGACGGTCGAACACATGCCACTCGAGGTGCACCTTGCATCATTCGTGCAGTGGTCGGTCGTTGGCCCGGTCCTCTGGATGACCGGCCAGGGCGGCGGTGTCCGCGAAATCGAGAACCTCCGCGAAGATCTCACGTCCCGTCAGCTGTGGGGCGGCTACATCGACTGGTTGGTCGCTTCGATTCAGATGCAGCTCAGCCAGGCACCCGACCTGTAAAGCGGTCCATCGAGGCGTACACGCCGAGCACGCCGCCGACCAGCCAGTCGAAGACCGGCGTCGGCAATACGGCTTTGAGCACCCGTGACAGTTTGACGCTCCACGGCAAGAAGACGAAGGCATCTCCGCGAAGCATGGCTGCCCAAACGCGGTCGACAACGAACTCAGGCGTCATGATCGGAGCGAGTACCGGCCCGCGTGCTCCGGCAAACATCCCCGTTGAAAT
>DATGWF010000053.1:0-12315 GCA_035299585.1 Microbacteriaceae bacterium | reverse complement strand
AACCGCCACCCGCGCCACCCGGCCGATTGAAGCCGCCGCCGGCACCGCCGGGACGTCCTTGGCCGCCGGCACCCGCCGGACGCGGTCCGCCCGGACGCGGAGTGCCCGGACGCGGCGCCATCGGCCGCGGGATGCTTCCCGGCGAGGGACGCTGACCCATGCCCTGCGCAGATGCGAACGGGTTGTTGCCCGGACGGGGACCCTGCGGTCGGGGAAGGTTGGTGTTTCCGCTGAACGGATTGTTGCCCGGTCGAGCCGCCGCAGGCTTCGAGCCAGCGGGCTTCGGCGCCTGCTCGGCGGCCTTCGCCTCTGCCTCGCGCTCGGCGACCGATTTCGGCGCCGGGGCGACCTCAATCTCTGCGTCGACCTCGACCGGCGCAACCGGCGCAGCCGGTGCCGGCTTGGGCGCGGCCTTCGGGGCGGGCTTGGCCGCAGCTGCCTTCTTGGCTTCCTCAGCCGCAGCCGGGTTGACCAGGCCGGCCTCCTCGAGGGCAGCCTTCAGTTTGCGGGCGACCGGCGGAGCAACGCTCGACGACGGGCCCTTGACGTACTCGCCAAGCTCTTTCAGTTTCTCCAGCGCAATTTTGCTGTCGACGCCGAGCTCTGCGGCGATTTCGTGAACGCGTGGGTTAGCCACTTTTCTCCTGTTCCGAGCCTGCGCCCGGAACCGGGGCAGGCGTTATTGGCGGACGGTACTCATTTCGAGCCGCTCATTATTTGTCCATTAGCCGTTCAGCCTGTTCTTGATAGGGGTTGAATCAAGCGGAATCTGAACCCGCAAGGCACGTTGCCATGCGCGTCGGCGATCCGCCAGTTCGACACAACTCGCGTCGGGGTGAACCCAAGCCCCCCGACCGGCAAGCGATTTCGATTCGTCCACGTGCAGCACGTCATGCTGAACGACCAGCCGAATCAACTGCGACCGTGGCGCTCGAGAACGGCACCCGATGCACGTTCTGACCGGCTCCATCCTACACTCCTTTGACCGGTGCGCTTAGGACTCCATGACCGAATCGGGTTGGATGTCGATTTTGGCGGTCGTGAGCTTGGCTGCGAGACGAGCATTCTGGCCCTCTTTGCCGATCGCGAGCGACAGCTGGTAGTCGGGGACAAGCGCGCGAACCGACTTGGTCGCGGCATCCAGAACGAACGCACTCGACACCTTTGCCGGCGAAAGTGCGTTGCTCACAAACGTGGGCAAATCGTCGGACCAGTCAACAATGTCGATCTTTTCCTCACCGAGTTCGGCCGTCACCGAACGAACCCGCTGACCGAGCTCGCCGATGCACGCGCCCTTCGCGTTGATGCCCGGCTCGGTCGCCCGGACGGCAATCTTGGTGCGGTGCCCAGCTTCGCGAGCGAGCGAAACAATTTCAACCGTTCCCGCGGCGATCTCCGGCACCTCAAGCGCAAACAACTTCCTGACCAGCCCGGGGTGCGTGCGCGACACCGTGATGCTCGGCCCCTTCAGGCCGCGACTCACGCTCGTGACATAGACACGGATGCGCGAACCGTGCGGGTATTCCTCACCGGGCACCTGCTCTTCGGGCGGAAGAATCGCCTCGATCGCGCCGAGGTCGATGTGGACCATGCGCGGATTCGGGCCCTGCTGAATGACGCCGGCAACAATGTCGCCCTCTTTGCCCTTGAACTCACCCAGCACAGCGTCGTCAGCGATGTCACGAAGACGTTGATTGATGACCTGCTTCGCGGCGTGGGCTGCGATGCGTCCGAAATCGTCGGGGGAATCAACAACCTCACCCAGGATGTTGCCCTCTTCGTCACGCTCCGGGATGTACACCGTGATGTGACCGGTCTTGCGGTCGAGCTCGACCCGGGCGCCATTCGCCGGGATGTGTCCGTGCTGATCGGGGTTGGTGTGCTTGAGGTATGCGGTCAAAATGGCCTGCTCAATGATGGTGACGAGCTCATCGAAGGGAATCTCCTTCTCGCGCTCCATCATGCGCAACACGTTGAGGTCGATATCCATGGGTTCCTCCGATATTCAGCTATCAATCGCAACTTCGCGATACCTCCAGGCTAGCCGACCGAAGGCGCATTTGTTTCGTGCGCGTTAAATCCCGCGATTGATGCTCAATTGCGCACTCAGCATTCTCTAAGGTTGAGCCATGAAATCAGCTCCCTCCGCCACCGCCGTCGAGGCCGGTGGCATCGAAGCCATTCCTTCCGACAAGCGTCACGGCTCGCCGTGGCAGCTTCTGGCCACCTGGTCAGCCCCGAACCTCGAGTTCGCAACCATATTCATCGGTGTGCTCGCCGTCGGCGCATTCGGTCTGTCGTTCTGGCAGGCAGTGCTCGCCGTGACGCTCGGAAACGCACTCGGTGCCATCAGTCACGGCGTGCTCTCCACCTGGGGCCCGCGTGAAGGCCTCGTGCAGTTTGTGCTCGCACGCACCGCATTCGGCCACCGCGGTAACGCCGTACCAGCCATGCTGAACACCCTGATGGCCTCGCTCGGTTGGTTCGCGGTGAACTCGGCTTCGGGCGCCTTCGCCCTGATGGCTCTGACGAACATGAACGGCTGGCTTGCCGTTCTCATCGTCGTGGCCGCCGAAATCCTGCTCGCCTTCGTCGGCTACGGACTCGTCCAGGCCTACGAGCGCTACGCTGCAATCGCGCTCACCGCCATCTTCGCCATCGCGACCGTGATGACTTTCTCAAGCGTCGACATCTCCGTCGCACCGACCGCCGGACCGAACGGATTCCCGCCGTTCGTTGTCGCGTTCACGCTCGCCTTCGGCGCCGCTTACGGTTACGCCGCCGGATGGAACCCGTTCGCCTCCGACTTCAGCCGCTACCTCCCGAAGACCACCTCGCGGGCGCAAATCGGTTGGGCTGCTGGCCTCGGCAACTTCCTCTCCACCACGATCCTGATGGCATCCGGCGCCGCACTTGCCTTGCTCCCGACGTTCGACTGGGTCAACCCCACCGTCGCCTACGCCGACAACATGGGACTGTTCGGCAAGCTCGTGCTCCTCGCCATCGTCGTCGGCGCCGTCGCGGCAAACGCCATCAACCTCTACTCGAGCGCGATGTCGTTCCTCGCAGCCGGCATCAAGTTGCCCTTCGCCTGGCGCCGCGGCATCGTCGTCCTCGTGGCCGGCGTTTTTGGCTCGGCACTCGCGGCCGCAGCCGTGCTCGTCCCGGACTTCTACCACAACTACGAGGGCTTCCTCCTCGTTGTCGCCTACTGGGTTGCCCCATGGCTCGGAGTCGTGCTCATGGACCGCTACCTCCGCCGCGGAACTGCCATCACCGTCTTCGTCACCGACGCCGCCAAGTACAAGAACCCCGCCGGCCTGATCTCGTGGCTTGCTGCCATGGCAATTTCCATCTGGGGATTCTCGAACCAGCAGTTCTACACCGGTCCGGTCGCGAAGGCGTTCCCCATCGGTGACATCGCACTGCTCGTGGGCATCGTGCTCGGCGCGGTGTTCTACGCCATCCTGTTCGCCGTCATCAAGCCGAAGGTGGGTGGCCCGGTCGAGACCGAGCCGGAGCTCGTCGTCGGCGTCGACGCCGCAGACGTGGTCGCCTAACCATGTCCAAGTACGGTGAGGCGGTCTACCGCACCGACGCTGAAAAGCTCGCTGTGGCCGTTGAGGAGGCGAAAGCCGGACTCGCTGAAGGGGGTATCCCCATCGGTGCGGCACTCTTCGACGCGCACGACCGCCTCATCGGAAAAGGCCGGAACCAGCGCGTGCAGGGCGGCAACCCCGCCCTGCACGGCGAAACCTCTGCGTTTCTCGACGCTGGCCGGCAACGCTCCTACCGCAAGACCACCATGGCGACCACGCTGTCGCCCTGCTGGTATTGCTCCGGACTCGTGCGCCAATTCAACATCGGTCGCGTCATCGTCGGCGAAAACATCACCTTCATGGGCGGCCAAGACTGGATTGCCGAACACGGCTGCGATGTCAGCACGGTGCAAGATCCGGAACTCATCCAGATCATGACCGACTTCATCGCCGCCAACCCGGAACTCTGGAACGAAGACATCGGCGAAGAGTAGTTCGCTTCAACGAACCGGCCCGAGGTCGTATCGTCGCAAGAGTGGGGCCCCAACCCCAATTGCTCCGATACCGACTCTCGGGCCGTTTCGTATCCGCCAATTCCTCGGGTCGTGATTCGCGGCTCTTCCGGTACTCCGGTTGTTTCGATACCGACTCTCGGGCCGTTTCGTATCCGCCAATTCCTCGGGTCGTGAATTGCAGCTCTTTCGCTTGCCGAGTTCCCTAGCCGCGGAATGCGGCAATCGCGTCGGCGACGCTCATCTCGGTGCGCTCACCAGAGCGGCGATCCCATAGCTCAACGAGCCCGTCAGAGGCACCGCGGCCAACGATGACAATCTTCGGCACCCCGATGAGCTCCGCATCGGCAAACTTCACGCCGGGCGACAGCTTGGCACGGTCATCGAAGAGCACGTCGAGACGTGCCGCCTCGAGTTCCGCACACAGTGCCTCGGCCACCTCGTACGCAACCTCGTCCTTGCCCGTCGCGACCACGTGCACATCGAACGGCGCAACCGAGGCCGGCCAGATGAGGCCCTTATCATCGTTGTTGAGTTCGGCGATGTTCGCCAGGATGCGCGTCACACCGATGCCATATGAACCCATCGTGACGGTCGCAAGCTTGCCGTTCTCGTCGAGCACCTGCAAACCGAGCGCTTCGGCATACTTACGTCCGAGCTGGAAGACGTGACCGATTTCCATGCCGCGAGCCAGCTCGACCGGGCCGGACCCGTCCGGTGCCGGGTCGCCCGCACGCACCTCAGCAGCCTCCACCGTGCCGTCGGCCGAGAAATCGCGCCCGGCCACGAGGTTGAACACGTGCTTTTGGTCGATGTTTGCACCGGTAATCCACGCGGTACCCTCGACGACGCGCGGGTCGAGCAGGTAGCGAATCCCGGTGGTCGATTCGAGACCGAGCACCGCACCCGCCGGCGACCACGGGCCGATGTAGCCCTTCACCAAGCCGGGGTTGCGCTTGAAATCTTCGTCGGTTGCAGGCTCCACTTCGGCGGGTGAGAATGCCGCCTCGACACGCTTCATGTCGACTTCGCGGTCGCCGGGCACACCGATGATGACGAGCTCACGCTCACCACTCGGGTAGGTCAATGCGAGCACGACGTTCTTGAGGGTGTCCGCCGCCGTCCAGGCCCGGTCGCTGCGCGGGTGATTCGCATTCGCGAGCTCGACGAGGGTCGCGATGGTCGGCGTGTTTGGTGAATCGAACACTTCGGCCGCGGGCTGGCCATCGATTGGGAGCGCCTCGGGAACGACGGTCGTAAACGCTTCCACGTTCGCGGCGTAGCCACCGGCCGATCGAACAAAGGTGTCCTCGCCGATCGGAGTGGGGTGCAGGAACTCTTCGCTCTTCGAGCCGCCCATCGCGCCGGCGTCGGCCTTGACGATGACGTACTCCAAGCCGAGGCGGGAGAAGATGCGTTCGTAGGCGTCGCGCTGCGCGTTGTATGAGGCATCCAAACCGGCATCGCTCACATCGAAGGAGTAGGCGTCCTTCATGGTGAATTCGCGACCGCGCAAGAGACCGGCGCGGGGTCGCGCTTCGTCGCGGTATTTGTCTTGGATTTGGTAGATGGTGAGCGGCAGGTCCTTGTACGAGCTGTAAAGGTCTTTCACGAGGAGCGTGAACACCTCTTCGTGCGTCGGCGCGAGGAGGTAGTCGGCGTCTTTACGGTCTTTGAGCCGGAAGATGCCGTCGCCGTACTCGGTCCAACGGTTGGTGATTTCGTATGGTTCGCGGGGCAGCAGTGCCGGGAAGTGCACTTCGAATGCGCCGGCAGCTGCCATCTCTTCGCGGATGATGCGCTCGACACGTTCCTTGACGCGGAGCCCCAGCGGCAACCAAGCAAAAATCCCCGGCGCTTGCCGGCGGATGTAGCCGGCGCGCACGAGCAACTTGTGGCTCGTGACCTCGGCGTCTGCCGGGTCTTCACGCAGCGTCTTCAGGAAGTAGGAGGAAAGGCGAGTGGGCACCAGGCGATTCTATCGACCGCCGTAACCATCAGCGCTCCCAGGGGCGGTTGCCGTAGGCCGTCCTCGGATTGGTGCCGTCGTCCCCCGGGTAGTTGGCGAGCGACTGGGCTGGGTGCTGGCTCACGGTGAGAGCCGCTACGCTCAGGACGCCGGCGACCGGCGCGGTAAGCATAAGGGCAAGAGCAATACTGCGTCGCATGGGTGGCCTCCTATCGGTTGAAGTGGCCATTCTTCGCGCAACACACACTCACCGCGAGGGGGTTGACACCGAGGTGTCGACTCGGTGCCGCGCAGGTCGGAACCGTTACTTCGTGGCGCGGCGTGCTCGCCACGCGAGCTGTCCCGCGAGGAACACCAGGAGCGCACCGAACAGGACGTTCCCGACACGCGGCTCGAGGAGGTGGGCCGTGACGGCCCCGAGCGCGGTCGTCCCCAGCGCACCCGCACCGATGAGCGCCGAGGCGAGCAGATCGGCACGGCCCGCGCGGACGTGCGCAATCGTCCCCGAAATCGCCGTCGGCACCATCATGGCGATGGCGGTCCCCCGCGCGAGCAGGTCGCCCGCACCAAACCCAAGAATGAGCGCGGGAACGATCATGACCCCGCCACCGATGCCGAGAATCGAAGCCAGCGTTCCCACCACGAGCCCGAGCAGCACCGCCGCGATGGCGCTCGCCACGCCAATGTGCACGACGGCATCGCGCGCGACCGGCGCGAAGAACAGCGACATGGCGACCGCGAGCAGGAAGAACGCGAAGGCGAACTGAATGGTCCGCGCCGGAAGCCGGCCGAGCACTCGCGAGCCGAGTTGCGCGCCGACAACCGAACCGAGTGCGAGGAGCGCAGCGAGGAACCAGTTCACCTCACCGAAGCTCGCATAGCTCGCGACGCCCACGCTCGAAATGATGAGCACTGCGCCGAGCGAGATGGCCGATGCCTTCTTGATGTCGAAGCCGAGAAGTACTAGCAGCGGAACGATGATGATTCCCCCGCCGATGCCGAACAAACCGGACAGGTACCCAGCGCCCAGTCCGACGAGCGCGAGAGCGACTGCTCGCCGCCAACCGAGTCGGCTCACGAGGTGACGACGGTTGGTGACCCCACTGGAGCGTCCGCACCCATCTCGGCTGCGAGACGGTTTGCTTCTTCGATGAGGGTGGCCACGATTTCCGATTCGGGAACCGTCTTGATGACCTCGCCCTTGACGAAAATTTGGCCCTTACCGTTGCCCGAGGCGACACCGAGGTCGGCTTCGCGGGCTTCGCCGGGACCGTTCACGACGCAGCCCATGACGGCGACACGTAGCGGGACACTCATGCCCTCGAGGCCCTTGGTGACGTCTTCGGCGAGGGTGTACACGTCCACCTGGGCGCGGCCACAGCTCGGGCAGGAGACGATTTCAAGCTTGCGTTCACGAAGATTGAGCGACTGCAGAATCTGCAACCCGACCTTCACCTCTTCCGCGGGCGGCGCCGACAGGGACACCCGAATGGTGTCACCGATGCCCTCGCTCAGCAGGATTCCAAACGCCGTCGCGCTCTTGATGGTGCCCTGGAAGGCAGGCCCCGCCTCGGTGACACCGAGGTGCAGCGGCCAGTCGCCACGCTCAGCGAGCATGCGGTACGCCTTCACCATCACGATGGGGTCGTTGTGCTTGACCGAAATCTTGAAGTCGTGGAAGTCGTGCTCTTCAAACAGGCTGGCCTCCCACACTGCGCTCTCGACGAGCGCCTCTGCGGTCGGCTTGCCATATTTTTGCAGCAGGCTCGGCTCGAGCGAACCGGCGTTCACACCAATGCGCAGGCTGACACCGGCTGCTTTCGCCCGCTTCGCGATCTCGCCCACCTGGTCGTCGAACTTGCGAATGTTGCCCGGGTTCACGCGAACCGCAGCGCAGCCCGCATCGATTGCCGCGTAGACGTAGTTGGGCTGGAAGTGAATGTCGGCGATGACCGGAATCTGGCTCTTCTTCGCGATGATGTGCAGCACTTCTGCGTCATCGCGACTCGGCACTGCGACGCGCACGATGTCGCAACCGGTTGCCGTGAGTTCGGCAATTTGCTGCAGAGTCGCGTTGATGTCCGTGGTGGGCGTCGTGGTCATGGACTGCACGCTCACCGGGAAGTCGCTACCGACACCGACCTTCCCGACCTGAATCTGACGCGTCTTGCGACGCGGCGCGAGGACTTCGGGGACTTTTGGCATTCCGAGATTGACTGCGGGCACGACACAATCCTAGGCCCGCGCGCTAGCCAAAGAGCGACACCGGGTTGACGATGTCGGCCCAAATGAGCACGGCGCTGACCGAGACGAGGAGGATGACGATTGCAAAGGTGACCGGAACGAACTTTGCGGTGTCGACTGGGCCGGGATCGGGTCGCTTGAGCGCGCGCGCGAACCCACGTCGCACAGCCTCCCACAGTGCCGCGGCCACATGGCCACCATCGAGCGGGAGGAGCGGGATGAGATTGAACAGGAAGAGGGCAATGTTGAGCGAGGCAATCATGCCGATGAGGGTCGATACCCGCCCCTCGACGGTTGCCCCGGAAGCGCTCACGACCTCTCCCGCAACCGCGCCGATACCGACGACGCTGATCGGACCGTTCGGGTCTCGCTCTTCGCCGCTGACGGTTGATTGCACAACGCCAGCGATCTTCTGCGGAAGATGCGTGATGAGGTTGGCGGTCTCACCAATGGTCGCGCCGGTCACCGAGAGAACGGCTGCCGAGTCTTTGCGAACCGTTGCCACTTGGGTCGACAGCCCGGCGTAGCCAACCGTCACCATCACCGGCTTGCCGTCGCGGAGGATTTCACGACCCGCACTGTCGACGTCGGCACGCTCAATGGCGACGGGGGTCAGCTTGAGCTGCATCTCTCGTCCAGCACGTTCGACGGTCACGAGGAGAGTCTCGCCAGGGTTTTCGGCAACGTCCGTGGTGAATTCGCTCCACTCATCAACCCGTTGCCCATTGACATCGAGGATGACGTCGCCGGGCGTGAAGCCGGCTTTCTTCGCCGGCGAAGGCTCGTCGTCGGAGGTGCACTCGGCTTGGCTCGACACCGTTGTGGGGACGCACTCGAGCACCGAGCGAATGGTGGTCGTTCGCTCCGGAACACCGATCACCATGAGGAGGATGCCAAACAGCACGACGGCAAGGGCGAGGTTCATGAACGGCCCGCCCAGCATGACGATGATGCGCTGCCACACTGGCTTCGCAACAAACATGCGCGTCTCGTCGCCGGCTTGGAGGCCTTCGGCGGCGTGTTCGCGGGCGTCTTGGATCATGCGCCGGAAATACCCAAGTTTGCGTGACTCCGTCGCGCTGGGCTTGGCCGGAATGTACATGCCGACCATCGAGATGTACCCGCCAAGCGGCAACAGTTTGATGCCATATTCGGTCTCGCCCCGACGGCGCGACCAGAGGGTCGGGCCGAAACCGATCATGTATTGCGTGACCCTGATGCCGAACAGCTTGGCAGGCACGAGGTGGCCGATCTCGTGCAGACCGATCGAGACGGCAAGGCCGATGAGAACAACCAGCACACCGAGGATGTAGTTCAAGACGCTCTCCACCGTCTCAGACTACGGTGCGCTTCTGACTGTCCGCTGGAGAACTATCCGAAACGCGAGCGAGCGGCTTCGCGCGCCCACCGCTCGGCCTCGAGCACACTGTCGAGCGTCAGCGCGCCAAAACTGGGTGCGGTCTCGACAATGTGTCGGACCGAGTCGACGATGTCCAGGAACCCAATCGCACCGGCGTGGAAGGCGTCGACGGCCTCTTCGTTTGCCGCATTGAACACGGCGGGGAGCGCACCGCCCGCAGCACCGACGTGTTTGGCCACCTGCACGGCCGGGAATGCCTGCTCGTCGAGAGGTTCGAAGGTCCAGCTTTGGGCGGTCGTCCAGTCAAGGGGCTGACCGACACCGGCAACACGGTTGGGCCAGTCAAGCCCGAGCGAAATCGGGAGCCGCATGTCTGGTGGCGAAGCCTGCGCGATGGTTGATCCGTCGATGAACTCGACCATGGAGTGGACGATCGACTGCGGATGCACCACCACGTCGATCCGCTCGAATGGGACGTCAAACAAGACGTGCGCCTCGATGACTTCGAGGCCTTTGTTGACGAGCGTCGCGGAATTCGTCGTGACCACGCGACCCATATCCCAGGTCGGGTGCGCGAGCGCTTCAGCCGGGGTCACACTGGCGAGCTCGTTGCGGCTTCGGCCGCGGAACGGACCACCAGATGCCGTTAAGACCAAGCGTCGCACCTCGTCAGCTCGGCCCGAGGTGAGGCACTGGGCGAGCGCGGAGTGCTCAGAATCCACGGGGACAATCTGGTCCGGTCGAGCGAGTTGACGCACGAGTTCCGCACCGACGATGAGCGATTCCTTATTGGCCAAGGCGAGGGTTCGACCCGCCTCGAGGGCAGCGAGGGTCGGGCCGAGTCCAATCGAGCCGGTAATGCCGTTGAGGACGACGTCGGCGTCGACATCTCGCACGAGCTGCGTGGCGGCCTCCACTCCAACGGCAACGTGTTCGACATCGAACTCGGCCGCTTGCGCTTGGGCCACTGCTCGTTGCGTTCCGACCGCGAGGCCGACCACCTCGAACCGGTCGCGGTTGGCTCGGATGACATCGAGGGCTTGAGTGCCAATTGAGCCAGTCGACCCCAGGATCACAATGCGTCGCACCCGTCCAGCCTAGAGCCGAACCCGCGCGCGACGGATAGTCTCGAAAGGTGCGCTTCCGAATCGCTGTCATCGCCCTCGCGGTCGGAACGTCGCTCACGCTGACCGGGTGCACCCCCGAGGTACCGAATGCCGCCGTCGGGGGTATTGCGAATCGGAGTGACCTCTCGAAGCTCGCCTCGGGGTTCGACCCCGGCTTCATCGTGAGTGACCAGCAGTTCTACGACGATCACGCACTCAGCGTCGATGGGGTGCAGTCGTTCTTGGATCGCGTGCGGTGCACACCCGTGGACGATGCGCCCTGTCTGTCCGATCTCCGGTTGGACATTCCCGCAATCGCTGCGGAGACCTCGACCCCGGGTCACTGCGCTGGAATCGCAGCGAAAACGGGTGCGCGAGCCGCCGAGCTCATCGTGGCAGTCGCCCGAGCCTGTGGTGTCAGTCCGAAACTGTTGCTTGTCCTCATGCAGAAGGAGCAGTCGCTCCTGACCCGCCCAAGCCGCACCGGATACGAGCGGGCAACGGGCTATGGCTGCCCCGACACCGCCGACTGTGAACGCCGCTATTTCGGCATCGTGAATCAGCTCGTAAACGCCGCCTGGCAGTTTCGGCAGTACACCGTGCAGCCGAAGCGCAAGTACCAGGTGGGCACGGTCGAGGTGCCGTTCCACCCCAACTCAGCGTGCGGAAGTGCGGCGGTGACGATCCGCAACCAGGCGACGGCGAACCTCTACAACTACACGCCCTATCAGCCGAACGAAGCCGCACTCCGGGGCCCGAGCGGGGAAGGGGATGGGTGTAGTTCGTGGGGCAACCTTAACGTCTGGCTCCTGTGGAACGTCTGGTTCGGCAATCCCGTGGCCGAACCGTTCCCGGGCTATCTTTCGCCGTGCGTGACCCATCAGAATGGAATCCGATGCCCGGGCACCGACCCGGCCTTCCTGTTTGGGGGCACCTCGCCATGAGTCGCATTCGCACCGAGCGCCACGGTCACATTCTCCTCATCGAGCTGAATCGTCCGGAGAAGAAGAACGCCGCCGACATGGCGATGCTGCACGAGCTGTCAATGGCCTACGGCGAACTCGATCGCGACCCCGAATTGCGGGTTGGCGTGGTGACGACGAGCGGACCCGACTTTACCGCCGGGCTCGACCTCACCGACGTTGCACCGCACATTCGAGACGGTCGGCTCGAGCTCGTCCAGTCCGGCGGCTGTGACCCGTGGCGGATGGGCAACGGGCCGGAGTGCCGCAAGCCCATCATCGTGGCCGTACGTGGTCTGTGCCTCACGCTCGGCATCGAACTCGCAGCGGCGAGCGACATTGTGCTCGCCGACGAGACGGCTCGCTTTGGCCAAATCGAGGTTGCGCGCGGCATCATGCCGTTCGGAGGAGCCACCCTCCGGCTTCCCCGGCGAATCGGTTGGAGCGCGGCAATGCACTGGATGCTCGGGGCAGAGTTGCACGACGCGAGCGAGGCGGCGCGCGTCGGCCTCGTCCACGAAGTTGTTCCGGCGGCCGAGCTTCGGGAGCGCGCGCTCGCAATCGCCGGCCGAATTGCCGCTCAAGCGCCGCTCGCCGTCCAAGCAACGCTGGAGAACGCACGG
>DATGWF010000052.1:0-39330 GCA_035299585.1 Microbacteriaceae bacterium | reverse complement strand
GTGCACTGACGCCGGGAGCCGAAGCGTCCGGAGCCGTTGGTGTCGTTGCCGACTGGCCCGGGGCCGCGGGCGCCTTCGCAGAGCGGGCTGCGGCCGTGACGGCCCGCTCAACCTCTGCGCGGTCCATACCGACCATGCGGGCCAGCTCGAGGGCATATTGCCCGCGGAGCATCGGGTCTTGAATGTCAGCGAGTACGGCGGCTGCTGCTCGCATTCCGGCCACGCGGCCCTCAACGGTGCCGAGGTCGTACTGGTTGACGTGGTGTTTCATGACGTACTCGAACATTGGCGTGCGCGCATCGATCATGGCGCGCACGGCTGGCTCACCCTTGGCGATGCGCAGATCGCACGGGTCGAGCCCGTCCGGCCCGACGGCGATAAATGTTTGCGCGGCGACGGAACGGGCCTCCGTGAAGGCGCGCAGTGCCGCCTTCTGACCGGCCGCGTCCGGGTCGAAGGTGAAGATGACGGCACCGAGTCCGCCCTCGTTCGGCAGGACACGCTTGAGCAACTTGAGGTGATCGGCACCGAAGGACGTGCCACACGTTGCGACGGCGGTCGTGACGCCGGCCAAATGGCAGGCCATGACGTCTGTGTAGCCTTCGACGACAACGACCTGGTTCGATTTCCCGATGTCGCGTTTGGCAAGGTCAAGCCCGTAGAGCACCTGGGCCTTGTGATAGATCGGGGTCTCCGGGGTGTTCAGGTATTTCGGACCGGGGTCGTCGTCGAGCAGCTTGCGCGCGCCAAAGCCGACGGTCTGCCCGGTGACGTCGCGGATGGGCCACACCAGGCGGCCTCGGAATCGGTCGTAAATGCCACGGTCGCCCTGCGAAACCAAGCCGGCCGCGATGAGTTCGTCTTTGCTGTAACCGGCCGCGGTGAGGTGCTTGGTGAGGCCGTCCCAACCGATGGGTGCGAAGCCGAGGCCGAACTGCGCCGCAGCCGCCGCGTCAAAGCCGCGTTCGCCGAGGAAGGTCCGACCGACGGCCGCTCCCGGGGTTCGCAGCTGGCCCTGAAAGAACTCTGCGGCCGCCTGGTTCGCCGCATAGAGTCGAGCCCGGTTGGGGCCATCGATACTCGGACCACCGTCTTCGTAGGCGAGCTGCATGCCGAGTTTTGCCGCGAGTCGCTCGACGGCCTCAGTGAAGGTGACGTGGTCGATTTTTTGCATGAAGCTGTACACGTCGCCGGACTCGCCGCAACCGAAGCAGTGGTAGTAGCCCACTTGCGGACGAACGTGGAAGCTCGGGCTTTTCTCGTCGTGGAATGGACAGAGTCCCTTGTACGAGCCAACGCCCGCAGATTTCAACTGAACGTGATCGCCAACGATGTCGAGGATGTTCGTGCGGGATTTCACCTCGTCGATGTCGCTCGCTCGAATCCGTCCCGCCATGTTCGTCATTCTAGGCTTGCGGCCTAGATCGCGCTCGCATCACCGGAGAGACGGGCGTGCCAACTCAACGCCGACTGATCGGTGAGGCTGGCGATTTGATCGACGATAACGCGCTTGCGATGGGCGTCTGAATCGGCAGCGGCCCAGTCGGCCTGGAACGCAACATCGAGCAGCGCAGGCCCACCCGACCACAGGGCCTCGGCCAGTTCGGTGAGGACTTGGCGCTGACGGGCATACACCGGTTGGCGCGTGTCATGGGCCATGACGAAGGCCGCCACCACGCCCTTGAGGGTGGCGATTTCGAGCTTGACCTCATCCGGCACGATGACATGTCCGTTGAATCGAACGAGCGCCTCTGACCCGGCATGAGCATGGGTCGCGGCGGTCGAGGCCATCGCCCAGCGCCCGACGAGGGCGCTCGTGAGGTTCTTGAGTTGCGCGGCGTCGGCTCGGCTTGCCGTCCAACCACGCGGCCAGTCGCTGAGCTCGGCCAATCGAGCATAGGCCTCCCGGTGTGCTTCCGGTGAGAATGCGTTCCCGGACCATTCGGCGACCGAGCGGAACAGAGCCATGTCGTCTCGGCGATCGTGTAGCACGGCCGGGTCGACGTAGCCGGCGACGACGGTGTCTTCGAAGTCGTGCACGGAATAGGCGATGTCGTCGGAGAGGTCCATGACTTCCGCCTCGATGCAGGTGACACGTTCGGGCGCACCCGCGCGAACCCAGTCGAAGAGTTCGCGATCGTCGTCGTAGACGCCAAACTTCGAACGACCGCCCGGATCGGCGACGCCGTTCTCCGCGGACCAGGGATACTTGCAACTCGCGTCGAGACTGGCGCGGGTGAGGTTCAGTCCGTAGCTGCCCCCGCTCGCGTCGACAACCTTCGGTTCGAGTCGGGTGAGCAGGCGGAAGGTTTGCGCGTTCCCTTCGAAGCCACCGATGTCGAGCGACCATTCGTTGAGCGCACGCTCGCCGTTGTGGCCGAACGGCGGGTGCCCGAGGTCGTGCGCGAGGCAGGCGGTGTCGACCACGTCGGGGTCAAGCCCGAGGTTTGCAGCGAGCTCTCGGCCGACCTGTGCGACCTCGAGCGAGTGCGTGAGTCGGTTGCGGGCAAAATCGAGCCCAGCCGTCGGGCTCAGTACCTGTGTCTTGGCAGCAAGCCGCCGCAGCGCGCTCGAATGGACGAGCCGTGCACGGTCGCGAGCGAAGTCGTCGCGCTCCGAATCGTGGTCTTGAGGAAGGGCGCGCTCACGATCGTGCGCGTCGTATGCCTTAGCCACCACTGACGTTGATTTCTGCGTCGGCGAGGGCACACGCGTCGAGGCCGTCGATGTCTTGCGATTCGAGCCAGCGGTCGGGCAGCGCCGGGCGCTTGGCGCCACCGCCACGTCCTCGCTGGCCTTCGATGCCTTCGGCGCGGTACGGGGTGGACCAGTCGAGTTCACCGAGGTACTCATCGATCTGAGCGAGCGAGTCGACCGTGGCCATCTTGGCCCGCCATTCGCCACCGACCGGGTAGCCCTTGAAATACCAGGCGACGTGCTTGCGGATGTCGCGGCAGCCGCGATCCTCGCTCTCGAAGAATTCGGAGAGCAGCTCGGCATGACGACGGAACGCCTCAGCGACCTGGCCGAGATTCGGGTGCTGACGATCGGAGCGGCCCTCGAAGGCGGCGTTCAGGTCGGCGAACAGCCACGGTCGCCCGAGGACGCCACGGCCGACGACGACGCCGTCGCAACCGGTCTCATTGACCATCCGAACAGCATCCTCTGCGGACCAAATGTCGCCGTTCCCGAGAACGGGCACGCTCGTCACGGTCTCCTTGAGGCGCGCGATGGACGACCAGTCTGCGACGCCGGAATAGTGCTCGGCGACAGTTCGGCCGTGCAGAGCGATGGCAGAAACCCCCGCCCCCTCGGCAATCCGGCCGGCCTCGAGATAGGTGAGGTGGTCGTCGTCGATGCCCTTTCGCATCTTGATGGTCACCGGCACGTCACCGGCCGCCGCGACCGCTTGCTCGATGATGGCACGGAACAGACTGAGCTTCCACGGCAGAGCGCCGCCGCCACCTTTCCGCGTGACCTTGGGTGCCGGACAACCGAAATTGAGATCGATGTGGTCGGCCCGGTCCTCCTCGACGAGGAGCGTGACCGCACTCGCCACGGTCGCCGGGTCGACCCCGTAGAGCTGAATGGACCGAAGTGTCTCGGATTCATGGTGGTGAATGAGTCGCATCGTCTCGGGCGTGCGCTCCACGAGCGCACGTGTGGTGATCATTTCGCTGACGTACAGCCCGGCGCCGTATTCGCGGCACAGCCGGCGAAAAGCGGTGTTGGTGATGCCCGCCATTGGCGCGAGCACGACGGGTGAGTCGACTCGCAGACGGCCAATCTGAAGGCCATGGAGTGCGGTCGCGGAAGTCATCCCTTCATTCTCCCACGGCGAGTTCGCGGTTAACACCTCCAGCTCGGCATCGCGGTTCACTCAGGTCGGTTCAACCTCCTGTGACTCGGGACTATGCCGCGCACTCGGCGCATCTACGGCGCCACCGAATCGACGATCACGGCCGATGAACTGTCCAATCGCATCCCACAAATCGGTCCGGCTGAAGTCTGGCCAGAGCCGATTCAAGAAGACCATCTCGGCGTATGCCGACTGCCACATCAAGAAGTTCGAGGTACGTTGCTCACCGCTCGAACGCACAAACACATCGACGTCCGGCAACTCAGGCACATACAGTGCGGCTTCCAACTGGCGCTCAGTAATTTTGCCCGGCGACACCTTCCCCGCCGCTTGCGCCCGACTGAGCGCATTGATGGCGTCGAGCAGCTCGGTGCGTCCGCCGTAATTCACACACATCGTGAGGGTGAGCCCGCGGTTCCTGGCGGTCATCCGCTCCGCCTCGCGGAGCTCATCGATGACCGACTTCCACAGCCTTGGCGTGCGACCGGCCCAACGAACCCGCACTCCCCACGCGTTCAGCTGGTCTCGGCGACGCCGCAGAACCTCGCGATTGAACCCCATCAGAAACCGCACTTCGTCCGGCGAGCGCTTCCAGTTTTCCGTCGAGAAGGCATACACGGACAGGTGGGTGACACCCGCCTGAATGGCTCCCGCGACGACGTCGAGCAAGGCTGCCTCACCCGCTTTGTGGCCTTCCACCCGCGTGAGCCCACGCTGGTTGGCCCAGCGGCCATTCCCGTCCATCACGATGGCGACGTGCCGCGGGACCGAACCAGCAGGGAAACTCGGCGGCTCGATGCCTGTGTAGTTCAACGGCAGAAATCCGCCGTCCGCGGGTGCGTCGCTTGCAGTCATGGCTCATTCCGTTGGACGTGACCGAGCGAGCGGAGACCCCGCTCGAGGTGCCACTGGGTATATGCGGCAACGATACCGCCCGCTTGCGATCGAGCGCGCTCGCTCGACGCCTCGACGGTCGCCCAATCCCCCTCGAGCAATGCACCCAGGAGAGCCATCGTTTCTCCATCGATACGCGGGGTTCCCGGCGGCGCACAATCAACGCACACCGCTCCACCCGCCTGCACGATGATGTGCTCGTGCGGCCCCTCGACTCCACAGCGCGCACAGGCGCCGAAACTCGGCGCCCAACCCGCAACGGCGAGCGCACGCAACAGATATGAGTCCAGGGTGTCGCTCGGCGAATGTTCCTGGCGTGCAAGCGAACGCAAGGCACCGACGAGCAAAATGTACTGCTGCACCGAGCCTTCGGTCTCGGTGAGCCGATCGGCGGCCTCCACCATCGCGGTTGCCGCCGTGAAGCGCGGATAATCACCGGCAATATCGGCACCATAGCTCGCGAGCGTTTCTGCCTGTGTGACCGTATCGAGCGTGCGACCCTCATAGAACTGCACATCCGCCACCATGAACGGCTCAAGCCGAGCGCCGAACTTCGACGAGGTGCGGCGCACGCCCTTGGCAACGGCCCGAATCTTGCCGTGACCCCGCGACAACACGGTGACGATGCGGTCTGCCTCACCCAGCTTGTGGGTGCGCAGAACGACCACCTCATCGCGATACACCGGCACTCGCTCAGTATCGCCCCTCGCCAAGCAGGCGAGCCGGCGACAGTCCGAGCGCGAGCGAACCGGCAGAATGGAACGGTGATGACCGACGTTTTCGAGATTCCCTTCGCTATCGACCTTGCCGCAGTCGGGATAGGTGCCGTCCAGGGCGCGCTCGCGGCAAGTCAGATTCGCGACCGCAAAATCGACATGTTCGGAATCGCCATCGTTGGCATCCTCACCGGTTTCCGGGGCGGCATCATCCGCGCTCTCCTCCTCGCACAAGTACCGATGGCCCTGCAAAACAACTGGTACCTGCTCGTTGCGACCGCGGCCGCGCTCGTCGGAATGGCTCTCTCAAGCCTGTTCCACCGGCTCGGCATGCTCGTGATGGTTCTCGACGCGGTCGCGATCGGTCTGTTCGGTGCGCTCGGCACGACCGCGGCACTCGCCGCGAGTCTGCCGGTCCTTCCGGCACTGTTCGTCGGAGTCGCATCCGCTGTCGGTGGCGGCATGCTCCGCGACCTGTTTCTCGGGCAGCCCATTGCGGTCATGCACGTCGGATCGCTCTACGCCGTCGCGTCCGGGCTCGGCTGTGCCGCCCTCGTCGTCCTCGTCTGGCTCGGCAGCACCGTGACGATCGCCGGTTTGGGATGCGTTGCTGTGACGGTTGTTATCCGACTCCTCGCGGTGCGCTTCAACCTCTACATTCCCGAGCAACGCTCGGTGCGACTGCGTCGGCCGAAACGCCGCTAAACGAGACTCGGCACGCTCGCGCGCAGAGCGCGATTCACCGCCGACACAATCGCCTTGAGCGACGCGGTCGAAATGTCAGAGTCGATGCCGACTCCCCACAGCCGCTCACCGTTGACGTTGAGGTCAACGTACGCGGCCGCCTTGGCATCGCCGCCGGCCGACAGGGTGTGCTCAACGTAATCGAAGAGCTCAACCGCGATGCCCTGCGTACCGAGGAGCTTGAGGAAGGCGTCAATCGGACCGTTACCGGCGGAATCCAGACGGGACAACGCCTCACCGTCGCGCAAATCGACTGACAGCTGCACGTTCCCGGCAAAATCGCTCTCGGTGCGGCTCCCCCGCAATTCGAATCGCCCCCACTTGTCGTCGGGGTTTTCGCTCGGGAGGTATTCGTCCTGGAATACGCGCCAAATCTCTTCGCTCGACACTTCGCCACCCTCGGCGTCGGTCTTGGACTGGATGACGCCGGAGAACTCGATTTGCAGGCGACGCGGCAAATCGAGGTTGTGGTCGGTCTTCAACAGGTACGCAACACCGCCCTTGCCAGACTGCGAGTTCACCCGGATGACCGCCTCGTACGAGCGGCCCAAATCCTTCGGGTCGACCGGCAAATACGGGACGGCCCAATCGAGCTCGTCGACCGTCACGCCACGTTCGGCCGCCTCGGCCGCCATCGCCTCGAAGCCTTTCTTAATGGCGTCCTGATGTGAGCCGCTGAATGCGGTGTAGACCAGGTCGCCCGCCCACGGACTGCGCTCGTGGACCGGCAACTGGTTGCAGTACTCCGCCGTCCGCTTGATTTCGTCGAGGTTGGAGAAATCGATGTGCGGGTCGATGCCCTGCGTGAACAGGTTGATGCCGAGGGCGACGAGGTCGACATTTCCGGTGCGTTCGCCGTTGCCAAATAGGCAGCCTTCGATACGGTCGGCGCCCGCCATGTACCCGAGCTCGGCGGCCGCAATGGCGGTGCCACGGTCGTTGTGCGGATGCAGCGACAGAATGACCGAGTCACGGCGAGCGAGATGACGGTTCATCCACTCGATCGAGTCGGCGTACACGTTTGGGGTCGCCATCTCGACCGTTGCCGGCAGATTGATGATCATCTGGTGGTCGGGCGTTGGCTGCAGCTCTTCGATGACGGCGTTGCAGACCTCGAGGGCGTATTCCAGCTCGGTACCGGTGTAACTTTCCGGCGAGTACTCGTAGTACACCTCGGTGCCCGGAACGCGCGCTTCCATCTCGCGACACTTGCGGGCCCCGGCGAGAGCGATGTCGAGAATGCCCTGCTTGTCAGCGCGGAACACCACAGCGCGCTGCAGCACAGAGGTGGAGTTATAAAAGTGCACGATGGCGCGCTTCGCGCCGCGAATCGACTCGTACGTGCGCTCGATGAGGTGGTCGCGAGCCTGGGTGAGAACCTGAATCGTGACGTCGTCGGGGATCGCGTTCTCCTCGATGAGACTGCGAACAAAGTCGAAGTCGGTTTGGCTCGCACTCGGGAAGCCAACCTCGATTTCTTTGTAGCCCATGTTGACGAGCAGATCGAACATGATGCGCTTACGTTCGGGGCTCATCGGGTCGATGAGGGCCTGGTTGCCGTCTCGCAGGTCAACAGCGCACCAGCGCGGGGCCTGGGTAATGTGCGCGTCGGGCCAGGTGCGGTCGGGGAGCTGAACGGCAATCTGTTCGCGATACGACTTGTAGCGGTGAACCGGCATGGCGCTCGGTTGCTGGGTGTTCTTCATGGTGGCTCTTTCTGACAGGTGCGAATGGTGCGAGTCAGGCCGCGTCGAATCTCCGCGTCGAGGGAGCCTGGATTAGGCCTCGCCGCGGCAGAGAAGAAGGAGCACACCGGTCCACATAATCCCCAGGGTAGCACTGTCAGCATTCGCGGCACCGGAGAAGGGTACGCTTGCGTCGCCATGACTACTCCCCCGGTGATTCGTCGAGTGCTTGCGCAGGCGCGGCGCATGCCGTTCAGCTCCGGGCTCGCGGCGGTCGTCCTGCTCGCGGGTGTGATTTCGGGAAGCATCTGGCGCTCGCAACGCACGCTCAGACACTTCGACCTCGGAGCCAGTGTGGATGCCACGCTGCACGGCCAACAGTGGTGGACGATGTGGACTGCGCTCATCTTTCCGCACGGGGTGATTCGAACCGCCTTCGCTCTCGCCGCGATTCTTATGCTCCTCGGGCTCGCCGAACGCTGGGTGGGTACGCGCAACGTGGCCGTGATGTGGGCGCTCATCGGACCGACCGCGATTGGCGCAGGACTTGGGCTCCAAGTGCTCGGATCGCGTATGGGAGAGGTGTGGGCGGAGTTTTCCGCTCGTGACCTCACTCTCAACCCCGTGGTTGGCGTGACCGGGCCGCTGCTCGCGGCGAGCGCGCTCGCACCGACACTGTGGCGCCGACGCGTGCGGCTCTGGACCTTCTCCGCACTCATTGTCATTCTGTTGTACGGGGGCACCGCCGCAACACTGTTTGCCACCATCGCGGCGACGATTGGCGCCGCAGCCGGAGCACTCATCAGATTCCGAAACCCAAGCGAACGTCGCGTCCGCATCTCGGCTCGCGAAAAACGCACGCTGTTCGGGACCGCGTTTGCGCTCACCGCCGTCGGCCCGATTGTGGGGCTCCTGCGCCACGACTCCGACAGCCCGCTTTCGCCCTTCGTCTACCTCATCGAACGACAAAACGTCATTCTCGTTCTGTTGGCTCTCATTCTGCTTGGCGCCGTCGGGCTCTTTCGAGGCACACTGTGGGGCTTTGCCCTCGTCCTGGTGCTCAACCTGTGGGTCATCGCCCTCGGACTGGCGCGCGTCGACTTCGCCGTCCTCCTGAGCGATGCGCAAGCTCCCAGTCGAGCAATCGAGCTCCTGGTCTGGAACGCGACACTCATCGTCATTCCGGCGGTGCTGGTGTTTGGGCTGCTGGTGTTTCGCCGCGAACTCGTGGCGACACCACTGCCACGAGAGAACCCGGGCACGGACCGGGCGAAAGCGCGCGCCATCTTGGAACGCCAGGGCGGCACGATGAGTTATCTCACCATGTGGGCGGGCAACCGATATTGGTTCCGCGCTGACGGAGCCGGTTACATCGCCTACCGTGCCCGTGGAGGGGTGGCCCTCACCTGCGGTGATCCCGTCTGTCCTTCAGAACTTCGCGAATCGACGGTGCGCGAATTCATTGCGGCATGTGACCGCGTCCACCTGATTCCCGCCTTGTACTCGGCGAGTTCTGAATTGCGTGAGGTGACCGAACGACTCGGCTGGTTTGCCATGTCCGTCGGCGAGGAAACGGTTCTCCGGACGGCCGGGCTCGATTTCGTCGGCTCCGACTGGGCGAACATTCGAAACGCGCTTCGCCGCGGTGAGCGTGACGGTTGGACCGTCGAGTGGACCCGTTGGGCTGACCTCGACGTCTCCGCACGCCGTGAAATCATCGCCATGAGCGAGGAATGGGTCGCAGAGAAGGCGCTCCCAGAAATGGGCTTCACGCTCGGTTCCATCCGCGAACTCGACGATTCGAACGTTCGGCTCTTGCTCGTACGTGATGCCAAGGGCGTTCTCCAAGCCGCAACGAGCTGGCTCCCGCGCTATCGCGACGGCGCCGTTGTCGGTTGGACAAACGACTTCATGCGCCGGGCCGGCAATTCCGGCGCCCGAGTCATGGAGTTTGCGATTGCCCGGATGGCACAACTGTGCGCCGCGAGCGGTATCGACGAACTGAGCCTGTCGGGGGCACCCCTCGCGGGCAAGCCGGATGGCCTCCCCGTCGACGGACCTCAGTCACCCGCACTGCAGCGACTCGGCGAACTCCTCGCCGAGCGTCTCGAGCCGGCGTACGGGTTCCGAAGCTTGTTCGAATTCAAAGCGAAATTCAACCCGGACTACCGCACGATGTGGCTGCTCACGCCCGACCCGCTCGCACTCCCCGCTATCGCGGCAGCCATCACACGCGCCTACCTGCCGTATTTGCGCCCGAGTCATGCGGTTCGGATTCTTCGCAGTGGCTCGCGCGTCGATCGCTAGTTCGGTGACGGTTTGCACTCGCGTGGGAACCCCGCCATCGAATTGGTCAGCGGCTCGGCCCAGTTGAGTTCATTTGCCATCCATACCAGCCCATACGGCATCATGATGCGCGCCGCCTGCCAGGTATGTGGCTGGTTCTCAAACACTCGCTTGGTGTACGTCGCGTCACGCTGGTCGAGCGCAGCGGCAAGCAGATTGCCGTTCTTGGCTGTTTCGAGGCCGGCCATACCGAGAAATACTGGCGGAATGGTCCGCACAGTAGCGATGTGCCGACTCGGGTCCCATTCGGAACGGCCGGCGCCGAGCTTGTAGGCCTCGGTGTAGGGCTCGGTGTAGGGCGTGATTGAGACGATGCCACCGAACACGCTCGGGTTGTGAAGGCCGATAACGAGCGAACCGAAGCCCCCGGAGGAGAAACCAGCGATGATGCGATCGGCCGCTCGGGAGCTCGTCCGCAGATTCGAATCGAGCCACGCCACGACGTCCTGAGCGACGAAGTCCGAGATTGCGGGCCCGTCTGGCAGATTGACCGGTTCGCGATAGTCAGCTCCCAGGCCGGACGAGAGATCGGGAGCGATGAGCACGACCGGCGGCAATGCGCCGGACTCGATGAGGGTGTCGAGGGTTCGTTGGATGGCACCGCCAACGAGCCAGTCGGCCCCTTTGCCAGGGTCTCCGTGAAGCGCCACGATGGCGCGGTAGCGCAGCTTGGGGTTCTGGTCATAGCCCGGCGGGAGGTATACCCAAGCGTTTGCGTCCGGCACCGCGCGTGCGGCTGCTGGAACGGTGACCTGAAACACCGCACTTGAGTCGAGAGTGGTCGGAGTGCGGTCACCGGTTGTCATCGTGCCCTGAACCGCTGCGGGTTCGGCCCGGCCGTCCAGCCACCGTCCGAGGGCTTCAAAGGACGGGACATACCCAACCCAGGCGTTGACCGCGAGCGCCAGGGTGAGGACGAGGCTGATGGCGACGCTGATTCCCGAGGCGAGACGCAGAGCAGCTCGGGAGCGTCCGGACCGCTTGAGCACGTGCGCGCGCCACAGGGCGCCGGCCAGAACAACGACCGTGATGCCGGCCGCGATCGATGGCGCAAGCGGGCCGATGAGCTCGCCAGCATAGGAGCACACGTCGATGAAGCGCTCCGGCAGGATGATCGGGTTGTTCTGCGATGCCATGAGGCCCCCGCCTAGAATCCCAATCGTCCCAGGGCACGCGGGTCACGCTGCCATTCTTTGGCCACCTTCACGTGCAGGGCCAAATACACGCGACCGCCGATGAGCGGCTCGATGGCGTGCCGAGCGGTTGCCCCAACTTCGCGTAAGCGAGCCCCCTTAGCGCCAATGATGATGCCCTTTTGACTGTCTCGCTCGACGTACAGGTTGACGTAGATGTCGGTGATGTCGCTGTCTTCGCGCGGAATGATGTCTTCGACCGTCACCGCGATGGAGTGTGGAAGCTCGTCCTGAACGCCCTCGAGCGCCGCCTCTCGAACGAGTTCAGCGATGCGATCCTCGAGGGACTCATCGGTGACGGCGCCTTCCGGGTACAGCGGGTGCTCGGATTCGGGCATGAGGGCGATGAGTTCGTCGACCAATACCTCGGTATTGGTACCGCCGAGCGCCGATACCGGAATGACCGCATCCCAGTTGGCGAGGCCGTCGACGGCGAGCAATTGCGCGGCAATCTGCTCGGGCTTGGCCGTATCCGTCTTGGTGACGAGAGCGACCTTCTTGGCGCGTGGGAACTGAGCGAGTTGTTCGGCGATGAATCGGTCGCCCGGACCAATCGCCTCGGTCGCCGGAACGCAGAATCCAATCACATCTACGTCGCCGAGGGTCGCGGTAACGAGGGCGTTGAGCCGCTCGCCCAGGAGAGTTCGAGGGCGATGAATACCCGGCGTATCCACGATGATGAGCTGACCGCCCGGCCGATGCACGATGCCTCGGATGGTCTTCCGCGTGGTTTGGGGTTTGGCGGAGGTGATGGCGATCTTTTCACCGACGAGCGCATTGGTGAGCGTGGACTTTCCCACGTTGGGGCGCCCGACGAAGCTGACGAAACCGGCACGCTGACTCATTCGTTGACTCCTTCATCGGCAAACGCGCCGAGCGCGTCGCGAAGCGACTCGTCTGGTTCGACGATGACACTCACCAGGCGTCGACGACCAATGACTTCCCCAGCCCGAAGAACAAGCCCGCTCGCCACGACGGTATCGCCGGCGACCGGCAGCCGACCGAGCGACTTATTGAGCAAGCCCCCAACGGTGTCGACGTCGTCGTCGTCGAGGTCGAGACCGTAGAGTTCACCGAGTTGGTCGATGGGCAATCTCGCGCTCACGCGATATCGTCGCTCGCCGAGTTCGGACACGTCCGGCATCCCGCGGTCGTATTCGTCACTGATGTCGCCGACCAGCTCTTCGATGAGATCCTCGAGGCTCACGAGCCCGGCGATGCCTCCATACTCATCGACGATGAGGGCAATGTGGGTGCGTTCACGTTGCATGTGCCGCAAGAGTGCGTCGAGCTTCATGGACTCGGGAACGAGCACCGCGGGCCTGGCGACGCTCCCGGCGGTGCCGTCGAGGTCGTTGTCGAACTGTCGCTGCGCAACGTCGCGCAAATACAGCACGCGATCGATTTCATCGATGTCATCGCCGACGACGGGCATTCGAGACACGCCCGAGCGCAGGAATTCGGCCATGGCCTCACCGAGGGTCGCCTCCGCCGGAATCGTGACCATGTCGGTGCGCGGCACCATGACCGATCGAACCACGGTGTCATCGAACTCGAGAACTGAGCGAATGAGTTGTCGGTCATCCTCCTCGAGGACGTCACTCGCGGTCGCCTGGTCGACCACGCTCAGCAACTCTCGCTCACTCGACACGCCCACGCGGCCTCGGCCCGGCGACACCCGATTCCCGAGCTGCACAAGGAGTGCCGCGACCGGGCCCAGAGCACGCCGAATGACGTGGACGAGCGGGGCGACCGCGCGAACGAGCTGTTCGGCACGAGTGCGACCAATGCTGCGCGGACTCAATCCGACGAGTCCGAACGAAACGGCGGCCATGATGATCGCGGACCAGAGGAGGGCGAGCCCGATGGAAGCCGTGAGCTCGAGCATGAGGAGCGTGATGACCACCGCCGCGATCGTCTCGCTCGCGAGCCTGACAAAATTCACCGCATTGAGGTGCGTGTCCGGATCGGCGCTGATGGCGCGGATGGAACGCGCCGACCGCGAGCGCGCCGCGATGTGCTCATAGTCGAGCTGTGACAGCGAGGCGACGGCCGCGTCGACTGCGGCCATAATGCCGCCGAGGAGCAGCAGCGCGATGGCCAGCGCAACCAAGCCGAGCGTCATGACCCCCGGCGCTCCGAGATGGCGAACGAGAGCAAAATGTCGCGTTGCAGGCCGAACATTTCACGCTCTTCTTCGGGTTCGGCGTGGTCGAAGCCGAGCAGGTGCAGCACGCCGTGCGTGGTCAGCAGGTTGAGCTCGTCCGCGAGCGAGTGGCCGGCCTTTTCGGCCTGCGCCTCCGCAACCTGCGGGCACAAGACGATGTCGCCGAGGAGGCCCGCCGGCGTCGGCGCTTCTGCCGTGCCCGGGCGAAGTTCGTCCATCGGGAAGCTCAGCACATCGGTCGGCCCGGGCTCATCCATCCATTGCACGTGGAGCTGTTCCATTGCGGCTTCGTCCACGAGCACGATAGCGAGCTCGGCATCCGGATGAACGTGCATGCTCTCGAGCGCGAAACGCGCCATGCGGGCAAGTTGCGCTTCGTCAACCGAGACGGCGGATTCGTTGTTGACTTCGATGCTCACGAGAGTCCCTTTCGTGGGAGTCCGCGCCTCTTCTCGGCGCGGTTCGCAAACTCCCGAGCTTGAGCTCGCTCGGCGTTCTTGGCTTGTTGTCGTTCGTCGAACGCCGTGTAGGCATCGACAATGCGTCCGACGAGCGTGTGCCGGACAACGTCCTCGCTTGTCAGCGTCGAGAATGCGATGTCGTCGATATTGGTGAGAATTTTGCTCACCAGACGCAGACCACTGGAACCGGTCGGCAGGTCGACCTGGGTGATGTCACCGGTGACAATCATTTTCGAGCCAAAACCGAGGCGCGTGAGGAACATCTTCATCTGCTCGGGACTCGTGTTTTGGGCTTCGTCCAAGATGATGTAGGAATCGTTCAGCGTGCGACCGCGCATATAGGCGAGCGGAGCCACCTCAATCGTTCCGGCCGCGAGGAGCTTCGGCACGAGCTCCGGGTCGAGCATGTCATTGAGCGCGTCGTAGAGCGGTCGCAAAAACGGGTCGATCTTGTCGGTGAGTGAGCCGGGCAAGAAGCCCAATCGCTCCCCCGCCTCGACCGCAGGGCGGGTGAGAATGATGCGGCTGATTTCCTTGCGTTGCAGGGCCTGGACCGCCTTCGCCATGGCGAGGTAGGTCTTTCCCGTTCCTGCCGGGCCGATGCCGAACACGATGGTGTGCTCATCGATCGACTTGACGTATGCGGCCTGGCCGGCGGTCTTGGGCCGAATCGTCTTGCCGCGCACCTGCAAGATGACCTGTCCGAGCACGTCGGCGGGATGGGCTGCCGGATCGGCGTTCAGCATGCGCTGCGCGGCCGACACATCGCCCGGTTCGGCGCTTGCGCCGTTTCCGACAAGCGAGCGCACCTCCTCGATGAGGCGCCGGGCCGCAGCGACCGACGGTGCGCTTCCGCGAAGACGAATGCTGTTCCCTCGAACATGCACGTCCACCGTGGGATGTTCCGCTTCGAGCGTTCGGAGCAAACGGTCACCCGCGCCGAGGACCCGCACCATCTCCACGCCGTCAACCTCGATCACGCTTTCGATCTGGTCGTTCGAGTGGTCTTCGACTGGGTTATCCGACAAGTGCACGCTCCTCAAGTCCACCGGCGAGCACGTGGGCGTGCACGTGGAACACCGTCTGACCGGCGCTCGCACCCGAGTTGAATATGAGACGGAACTCCCCATTGGCGTGCGTGCTTGCAACACGTCGGGCGACGGCGACGAGTTCGGCGAGGAGCTCGGGCTCTGCTTCGGCGAGCTCAACGACGGTGCGATAGCGCGCGACCTTGGTGGTGACGACGACGTGAACCGGGGCTTGTGGCGCGATGTCAACGAAGGCGATGATGCGCTCGGTCTCCTCGACGATGGTTGCCGGTATCTCCCGGGCAACAATTCGCTCAAAAATCGTCGGTTCGGTCATGGCTTCATCGTAGTGCGCTCGTCTGAACCGACATCGGTTGCCCACCGACCGAGCCGACTTGCCAGCACAGCGATGGCTGCCGGCCCAGCGGTTGACGTGCGCAACACCTCGGATCCGAGTCGAACCACCTCCGCTCCGGCGGCGACGAGAGTGTCGATTTCTGCCGGTTCGATTCCACCCTCGGGGCCGATCACGAGGGCGATGTCACGCCCGTCAAGGGGAACATCCGCGACGCTGTGGGGCGCGTTCGGCACACATACCAGGATGCGTGCTCCTGCCGCTGCGAGCTCGGCGAGCTCCTTCGTCCGGTGAATCGGCGCGACCGCCGGCGTCCATGCGCGGAGCGACTGTTTGGAGGCTTCGTCGACGATGCTTTGCCAGCGGGCGCGGCCCTTGATCGCCTTGGACTCGTCCCAGCGAGACACGCTTCGACCGGCCGCCCACGGGATGACCGCGTCGACGCCCAGCTCGGTCGCTGCCTGCACTGCGAGCTCATCGCGGTCACCCTTGGCGAGCGCCTGCACGAGCGTCAAGCGTGGCGACGCCGCCGGGACGTCGAGGCGATACGCGACCCGAACGACCACTGAGGACCCGCTCGCGGCTTCGACCGAACCAACGACCACCACTCCGTGCCCGTCGCTCACGCGCAGCTGTTCGCCCACGCGAACACGACTAACGGTTGCAGCGTGCTTGGCTTCGGTACCGGTGAGTTCGACGAGGCCGCCCGCGGTTGCCTCGCCGAGCGCGGCTGAGAAGAACTGGTGTGCCATTACCCAAAGAACCGATCGCGGAGCTTCGAGAAGATGCCCTGCTGGAAGGTCGCCAGGCGCGGCGCCGGCGCTTTATGCATCGCCGCGAACTGCTCAATGATGGCGCGCTCTTTGCTCGAGAGCTTGCTCGGCATCTGCACGTGCATCGCCACGCGCAAATCACCGCGCTTGTCTTGGCGAAGCGCCGTCAAGCCGCGACCCTTGACGGTGCAGACGTCACCGGTGTTCGATCCGGGTGCAATGTCGATGTCGACCGGGCCATCGAGCCCGTCAACGCGCACGCTTCCACCCAGAATCGCGGTCGCCATTGGCACCTCGAGCGTCGCGAGCAGGTCGTCGCCGGCGCGGCTGAAGGTGTCGTCATGGCGGACACGGATTTCGAGGTAGAGGTCGCCGTTCGGTCCGCCGGCCTCGCCCGCCTCACCGGCGCCGGACAGCTTGATGCGCATGCCCGTCTCGACGCCCGCGGGAACGTCGACGTCGATATCGCGGGTCGCGCGAATGCGACCGTGGCCCTGGCAGGTGACACACGGAGCCGGGAGAATCGTCCCGTAACCGCGACAGGAGCCGCACGGCTGGGAGGTGACGACGTTCCCCAAAATCGAACGCACTTGTCGGCGCAAACTTCCCGAACCGCCGCACACGTCGCAGCGCACCGGCGCGCTCCCCGGCGCGCAGCACGTTCCCTTGCAGGTTTCGCACAACACGGCGGTGTTGACCGTTACTTCGGTGTGAGCGCCGAACATCACGTCAGCGAGCGACACGTCAACGTGCAGGAGCGCGTCGTCGCCGCGCTCTGCGCGAGACCGCGGACCCTGAGCGGCACCACCACCAAAGAAGGTGTCGAATATGTCGCCGAAACCACCGAATCCGGCCCCACCGAAACCGCCGCTGAAGCCGCCCGCATCGCCGAGGTCGTATCGCTGCCGCGACTCCGGGTCGCTCAACACGTCGTAGGCGTGAGTGACCTCTTTGAATCGCTCTGCGGCGTCTGGCGAAGGATTGACATCAGGGTGCAGTTCTCGGGCGAGACGTCGGTACGCCTTCTTGATGTCGTCGGCGCTCGCGTCGCGAGCGACGCCAAGCACCTCATAGTGGTCAGCCACGCTGATCCTCTCAGTTGGAACGATCGCCGAGCAGTTGCGAAAGGTATCGGGCAACCGCCCGAACGGCGACGATGTTGCTGGTGTAGTTCATGCGAGTCGGACCGAGCACGCCAACTCGACGCACTCCCGCCTCACCAAATCCGGCCGACACGATCGAGCTGGAGTGCAAACCGTACTGTTCGTTCTCGCGGCCAATGCTCACTGCGACGTCACTCTCACGCGCCGTCTCCGCGAGCAGGCGCAACACGATGACCTGCTCGTCGATGGCGTCAAGAACGCTCACAATGTGTCCGGCGAAATCATTCTCGGTGCGCACGAGGTTTGCTGCGCCCGACACCAGGAGCTGGTTCGAGTTCGGATCGGCGATGAGCGCGAGCTGGCCGGTCAGCTGAGAGAGCACCCGGGTCGTGCGAGCGAAGAGTTGAGAAGGATCTTCCGATTCACCAAGGAATCGCTCAATCGCTTGACGTTGCGCGGGCGAAAGCGGTCGCAGCTCACTGAGCTGGTCGACAAACACCCGATACCCCTTGTCGGTCGGCACCCGGCCCGAAGAGGTGTGTGGCGCGGAGATGAGTTCTTCGTCCTCAAGAAGGGCCATATCGTTGCGGACGGTCGCTGCCGAAACTCCGAAGTCGTGACGCTCAACAATGGCCTTCGAACCGACCGGTTCGCTCGTGGCAATGTAGTCCTCGACTATTGCCCGAAGAATCGCGAGGCTTCGTTCGCTGACCACTCGACGTCCTCCCTGGCACTCCAGAACTCTGAGTGCCAATTCTACCCGCTCGAGTTCACAACGGGGCGACCAAAACGTGGGATTCTAGAGACACGAGGGTAGGAGGACCCGATGACTGATACACCGAACACCGTTGAGATGAGCGACGCCGACCAACGCATGTGGGCCACGTTGGTCCACATCGGTGGAGTGCTCTTCGGAATCATCCCGTCGCTGGTTGCCTATCTGGTGCTTCGCGAACGCGGCCCGTTCATCCGGGCACACGCGGCGACCGCGCTGAACTTTCAGATCTCGATGCTCATCTACGTCGCGGCCAGCGTCATCGTGAGTGTTCCACTCATGCTCGTGCTGATTGGATTCCTGACCATGTGGCTGGTTCCGATAGCGGCTTCAATCCTCATCATCATTTTCGGCATTATTGCGGCGATTGCCGCGAACCGCGGAGAGCCGTACCGATACCCACTCACGATTCAGTTTGTGCGCTAGTCGGTCAAGCGCTGGGCGACCCGATCGGCGAGCAGACGCCCCTGCAGGGTCAATACTGCGCGTCCGCGGAGTGCCTCACGGCCATCGATGAGTCCATCACCGATGAGCTCAGCGACGGTTGTCGGAGCGATTCCGTCAAGCGAGGCACCCGTAGCAAGACGGCTCTCAAGCAGCATGTGCTCGAGCCGCGCGGCCGTCTCGGTGACGTGCTCGCGAGCTGCAGCTGGCGATTCTCCAGAGGTGAGCCGCTGGGCGTACGCTGCCGGGTGCTTGACGTTCCACCAGCGCAGACCACCGACGTGACTGTGCGCGCCCGGCCCGAAACCCCACCAGTCCTGACTGAGCCAGTAGGCGAGGTTGTGACGCGAGCGCGTCTCGGGTGAGCGCGACCAGTTCGAAAGTTCGTACCAGTCGTACCCGGCGGCAGCAAAGGCCGCATCGGCGAGCTCGTACATGGCGGCAGCCAGGTCGTCGTCGGGAGCGGCAATCACTCCGCGAGCGATGTCCCTGGCAATCTTGGTTCCAGCCTCAACAATGAGCGCATACGCCGAAATGTGGTCCGGCTCGAGGGCAATCGCAGCTTCAACGCTTGCTCGCCAATCCTCCAGGGACTCCCCTGGAGTGCCGTAAATGAGGTCCACGCTCACCTGGAGTCCCGCTGCTTTCGCGCCGGCGACAGCCTCAGCAACCCGGCTCGGGGTGTGCGTGCGGTCGAGCGTGGTGAGCACGTGCGGCACCGCCGACTGCATTCCGATGGAGAGTCGGGTCACCCCGGCATCTGCCAGACGTCGAATCGATTCAGCGGTGACCGTGTCCGGGTTTGCTTCGACGGTGACTTCGGCACCATCGCTGAGACCCCAGGCGCCGCGCAACTCATCGAGAATGACGCCGAGATCGTCGGTCGGCAACAGTGTGGGAGTCCCGCCGCCTAAAAACACGGTGTCAAGCCGGCGATCGGGCACGCCGGCATCGCACAAACGTGCCTTCGCCAGCGCGATTTCGGCCGTGATGCGACTGGCAAATGCTTCGCGACGCTCGCCGCGCAACTCGTCAGCGGTGTAGGTATTGAAGTCGCAGTATCCGCAGCGGACCGTGCAAAACGGGACGTGCACGTAGGCGCTCCAGCCGCGGTCTGCTGCACCAATGGCGACCGAATCCGGAAGCGCCCCGCCTGGAGGGACCGGCTCACCGTCCGGGAGCGCGCCCGGCATTAGCTCTCGCCGCTCGCGTCACTCGGCTCGGCCGTCTCGACGAGTGCCGGCGCGGTCGGGTGCAGTGCGCGCAGGTAACGCTTGGTGATCTGTACCTGTTGCCAGTGAAACAGCGGCCCAAACCAGCGCAACTGTGGGTTGGCCGGTTGGCCCAACTGCCGGACCGTAAGCCAGACAGAATCGTCATCGCGCAGGTCGAGCACGAACGCCTGCTCGCCAACGTACGGGTGGCCGTCAAGCGAACCGAGGGCATATCCGGCACGGTTTTCTTCGTCGATGAGCAGGACCACCCGAGCCGGCAGGTCGAAGCTCCAGCGCCAGAACGTGAATCGTTGCGAGATGGTCGCGCCCGGGTTGACATACGGGTAGCCCTGCGGGGTAAACAGCACCTCGTTTGGATCGAGGTCTTCCCGTTCGGCGCGTTGGTTGAGGCCGCGATAGCCTCCCTCACTTCCGGCAACGATGTCCAGAATCTCGAGCCCCGAGTTCACGTGAATAGCCCACTGCCACATGCTTTCGCGGGCAGCTTCGAAGCGTTCCCGACCGGTGCCGAGGCGAGCCGAATGCTCCCCCACCCAAAAGCCACGCGGCGGGAACCGCAAAAGATCGGTCGCGAGTGACGCCCCAACGGCTCCATAACTCACCGGGCGGGCATTGAAGTTCGAACGCCGAGCGCTCACTTCTTGTCCTTCTTTTCGACGTCGCCCGAGAGCGCCGCAATGAACGCCTCCTGCGGGACCTCAACGCGTCCGACCATCTTCATGCGCTTCTTGCCCTCTTTTTGCTTCTCGAGGAGCTTGCGCTTTCGGGTGATGTCGCCGCCGTAACACTTGGCGAGGACGTCCTTGCGCATTGCCCGAATGCTCTCGCGAGCGATAATGCGCGCACCGATGGCCGCCTGGATTGGCACTTCAAACTGCTGCCGCGGAATCAGCTCACGCAAACGGCCGGTCATCATGACGCCGTAGGCGTACGCCTTGTCGCGGTGCACGATGGCGCTGAATGCGTCCACGGTGTCTCCCTGCAAGAGGATGTCGACCTTGACGAGGTCGGCGGCTTGGTCGCCAGCCGGCTCGTAGTCGAGCGAGGCGTAGCCGGCCGTTTTGGACTTCAGCTGATCGAAGAAGTCGAACACGATTTCGCCGAGCGGAATGGTGTATCGAATCTCGACGCGGTCTTCGCCAAGGTAGTCCATGCCGAGCAGGCTGCCGCGGCGGCTCTGGCAGAGCTCCATGATGGTGCCGACGTAGTCCTTGGGCGCCAGGATGGCTGCCTTCACCACGGGTTCACGAACCTCAGCGATTTTGCCGCCGGGGAATTCGCTCGGGTTGGTGACGGTGATGGTCTTCTTGTCGTCGGTGGTCACCTCGTAGATCACAGACGGCGCGGTGGCGATGAGATCGAGACCGAACTCCCGCAGCAGGCGTTCACTGATGATCTCCAGGTGCAAGAGCCCGAGGAAGCCACAGCGGAATCCGAAACCGAGTGCGACGGAGGTCTCCGGCTCGTAGACGAGTGCCGCATCGGAGAGTTTGAGCTTGTCGAGGGCCTCTCGGAGCTCGGGATAGTCGCTGCCATCGATCGGGTACAGGCCCGAGAACACCATCGGCTTCGGCTCGACATATCCGGCAAGCGCTTCAGTCGCGGGCTTCTGCGCATTGGTGATGGTGTCGCCCACCTTCGACTGACGCACATCTTTCACTCCGGTGATGATGTAGCCGACCTCGCCGACCGCAAGCCCCTTGCTGGGCTGCGGTTCGGGCGCACTCACACCGATCTCGAGGATTTCGTGGGTGGCCTTGGTGGACATCATCTGGATGCGTTCACGCGGCTGCAGTTGGCCGTCGATGACGCGAACATAGGTCACGACGCCGCGGTAGGAGTCGTAAACGGAGTCGAAGATCATGGCGCGGGCCGGCGCGTCGGCCACGCCGACCGGCGCAGGGATTCGCTCGACGACACGGTCGAGGAGTTCCTCGACGCCGAGCCCGGTCTTGCCGGAGACCCGCATGACGTCTTCCGGCTTGCCACCGATCAGATCGGCAAGTTCGCGCGCGTACTTCTCGGGATCGGCCGCCGGGAGGTCAATCTTGTTGAGCACCGGGATGATTTCGAGGTCGTTTTCGAGCGCCAAGTAGAGGTTGGCGAGGGTTTGCGCCTCAATGCCCTGCGCGGCATCGACGAGCAAGATGGCACCCTCGCAGGCGGCGAGCGATCGAGACACCTCGTACGAGAAGTCAACGTGCCCGGGCGTGTCAATCATGTTGAGGGCGTAGCCGACACCGTCTACTTCCCACGGCATGCGCACCGCTTGGCTCTTGATGGTGATGCCGCGTTCGCGCTCGATATCCATGCGGTCGAGGTATTGCGCGCGCATGTCACGGTCGGACACGATGCCCGTGATTTGCAGCATTCGATCGGCGAGCGTGGACTTGCCGTGATCGATGTGCGCAATGATGCAGAAGTTTCGGATCACCGACGGGTCGGTTGCCGCGGGGGTCGGCGGAGTAACGGCGCGTGGAGACATGACCCTCGATTCTCGCACGCTTTGGGCCGCGGGCGCGATTCTGGTATCGTTTGCCCTTGGCTTGCGTACGAGTCCCACCTCGTACGATTCGCCGCCCGGACCCCTCTACCCGGTCGGCATTCAACAATCCATCAAACGAAAGATTCTGTCTTGGCAAACATCAAGTCGCAAAAGAAGCGCATCCTCACCAACGAGAAGGCCCGTCAGCGTAACCTCGCCGTCAAGAGCGAGCTGAAGACCGCTGTCCGTGCCACTCGCGAAGCCATCGCCACCGGCGACAAGGCGAAGGCTGAGGCCGCCCTGAAGAACGCCGGTCGCAAGCTCGACAAGGCTGTTTCGAAGGGTGTCGTGCACAAGAACCAGGCTGCGAACCGCAAGTCGGCTATCGCTCGCAAGGTTGCTGCACTCTAAATAGCTCGTAACGTGAACGGCTCCGCTTCGGCGGGGCCGTTTTCGTGTGTCCGAACGGCACCTTTGCTGTGCTCGGGAGTTAGTAGCCCTTGTTGGCGAGCAGGACGGTCAGGCGTTCGAGCGGATAGACGGTGTCTCGCGAACCACCCTTCACGGCGACGTCCGCGGCGGCGATGGCACGGATCATACGCCCGAGACCGTCGTCGTCCCAGCCGGCGAGGTCGCGTTTGGCGCGGTCGATCTGCCAGGGCGCCATGCCGAGTGGGCCGGCGAGTTGGGCGGCGGGTTCGCGGCGTCCCATGACCTTCGCCATGCCGCGCACTTTCATGGCGAACGCGGCGACGATGGGGACGGGGTCGGCTCCGGAGTCGAGTGCGTGCCGAAGGGCGATGATGGCTTCGGCTTGTCGGCCGGCGAGTGCGAGGTCGACGACGGTGAAAGCGGTCGTTTCGGCTCGGCCGCCGTAATACTTCTTGACCAGGGCGTCGTCGATGTCGCCGCTGGAGTCGGCGACGAGTTGAGCGCAGGCCGACGCCAGTTCGGCAAGGTCGTCGCCGAATGCGGTGACGAGTTGTCGCACGGCGCTTGCAGTGGCTCGTCGGCCCATGGCAACGAATTCGGCTTGAGCAAACTCGAGGCGTTCTTGGTCTTTTTTGAGCTCAGGGCAGGCAACTTCGATGGCACTGGCGGAGGCGCGGATGGCGTCGAGGAGTTTCTTTCCGCGCACTCCTCCGGCGTGGCGGAGCACGATGGTGGCGCCTTCGGCGGGTTCGTCGAGGTAGCTGAGGGCGTCTTCGAGGAAGTCGTCGCTACATTTTTCGACCGAGTCGACGCGGACGAGGCGGGCTTCGCCGAAGAGTGAGGGGCTGGCGACGGTGAGGAGGGCGCCACGGGTGTAGCCGCTGGCGTCGAGGTCGCTGATTTCGAGGGCGGGGTCTTCGGCGTGGAGGAAGTCGCGCAGCCGTTTGATGCTGCGGTCGGCGAGGTAGCCGTTCGTGCCGCTGACGAGCACGATGGAGGCGGGGCGGATCTGGTTCCACGCGAGCGCGGTTGGCTTTGCGACCTTGCCTGCCATGCCCACCTCCGATTGCCGTGCCCAGTCTATTGTTCGCGGGCGCCCGTCTGAACGCTAGCGCTCGGGCGCGCTACCGCGTTCGGTCCAGAGTTCGAGGCTCCGGTCGGCACCAACCTCGACGAGTGAGAGGCCCTCACGGTCGGTGCGCAGATACGGAATGCCATCCCCGCGCAACAGGTCAAGCAGGCGTGCCGTGGGATGCCCGTACCGGTTGACGCCCACTCCGATTAGTCCCAGCCGCGCATGAATGGCGGCGTACAGCCCGTCGTCTTGGTCGGCCGAACCGTGATGAGCGACCTTGACGACGTCGACGTTTCGCGGAACGCCCGCCCGCACGAGTGCGGCTTGCGCCTCTGCACCGAGATCTCCGAGAAACAGGCCACTCCACTGCGGGCCCTCGAGCGAAACCACGATGCTCGAGTCGTTGCCGGGTTCGGTGCTTCCGTTCGGCCACAACACGCGGTACGGCACCTCGCCCAGCTCACCGCGGTCACCGCGATGCACTTCCGTCACGCTTGCGCCTCCGGATGCGAGGGCGTTGCGCACGGACTGTCCGTGCGCATCCCCGACCGGCCCGACGAGTGCGCGCGACACGCGACCGGTGACCGCGTCCAGACCGCCGACATGGTCGCGGTCGTAGTGGGTGAGGACGAGGACATCGATGTGGCTGACGCCCAACGTATCGAGGCAGGTGCGCAATGCGCGTGGCTCAGGTCCGGTGTCGATGAGCATAACCTCACCGTTCTCGCGCACCAGAAAAGCGTCGCCTTGCCCGACCGGGCAGGCGGCAATCCGCCAATTCTCCGGGCGTGAACCCGATCTGATGCCGGGGGCGACAATGCTCGTCCCGGCCACGACCGCGGCCATCGTGATGCCGAGCGCGACACCGAGAAGGCGCAACCGCGTTGATTGGGTAACCGTCGCGAGCGCAATGCTGGCGAGGAACGCGATTGCCACACCGACCGCCAGAACGCCGGGCGGGAGAGGAACGTGCGCTCCCGGGAACCCGCGAATACTGAAGGCGAGGTGCGCGATGATGTCCGCCGGCAGGCTCGCGAGCCATACGAACATGTGGGCCACCGGGTCTGCCCATCCGAGTACGAGACACGCCGTCACCCCCAGTACGCTCGCGAGGGGTGCGCACCACCCGGCAATGATGTTCACCGGCACACTCCAGAGGTTGATGCTCGGCGAAAGCATCATGATGAGTGGCTGACAGGCAAGGTGGGCGGCAAGCGGAACGGCGATAGCGAGCGCGACTCCCGGTCCGACCCGGTCGCTGAGCAGGCGATGCAACGCTGGGCCGAGCAGCAGGATTCCGGCGGTCGCAGACACCGACAGGGCGAAGCCGAGGTTCCAGGCGAGCCATGGGTCTGCGCCGAGAACGATGCAGACGGTGATGCCAAGCATCGCGACTCCCCCAATGACGCTTCCGCGGATGAGCGCGAGCAGCGCGAGCGCGGCCATGACTGCCGCGCGAATCACGCTCGGCTCGGGCGTGACGAGCAGAACGAATCCGCCGAGCGCCGCAAGTGAGCCCACGATTCGGGCAGCGCGGCGCGCGCCACAGAGCGCCAGCATCCACCACGTGGCCGCGAGCACCCCTGCACAGTTGGCACCCGATACAGCGGTGAGGTGTGTGAGCGATGCGTCGCGCATCGCTTCGGCGAGTGCCTCGCTGATGCCGGTGGTAATGCCAATGGCGAGCCCCGGTACGAGCTCACCTCCGAAGGAAGGTAGGCGGCTGGCGTCTTCGAGAAAGCGCTGCCGGAGGTCGCGAGTGAATCCAAGTGGCCCCTCGGCGCGGTGATGGGTCTGAATTGACGAGATTGTCAGGGTGAGGCGTGCGGGACCGTCGCCGCGTCGCGGTTCAAGTTGTCCCTCGCCGGTCAACGAATCGCCCCATGCCGCGTTCTCGGGGAGCGCACCGAATACGGTCGCGCGAAGGTGCACGTCTCGTCCGTCGAGTTTGCGCAGCTCAGCGTCGGCCCGGAAACGTGGAACCTCTCCACTGGCTCGAGAAATCCGGCTTGGTCCGCTCGTGAGGGTGAGTTCGAAGTGCTCCGGCCCGGAATGAGGCTTGGCCAGGTGGGTGGCTGCCTGGAGTGCGACGCTCGCGGCCACCACGAGCGTTGAGAGTGCGAGGCACAGGACCATGCGGTGCCGGCGGAATGCGAACACCATGCCGGCGCTCGCGATTGCACACATGACCCCCCACTCAGGGTTGACGCAGAGCATGAGGGCGACGCCCCAGCTCGCCAGCGCGGCATAGGCAACGGGCGGGATCGTCACACGCACACGAGTGGCCGAATGTCGGCGAGGCGTTTCTGGCCGAGCCCTTCGACCTTGGCGAGTTCGTCGACGGATTGAAATCCGCCGTGGGCGTTGCGATAGGCGAGAATCCGCGCGGCAACGGCCGGTCCGACGTGCGGGAGTCGCTCGAGTGCAGCCTGGTCGGCGGTGTTGAGGTTGACGAGTGCGCTCGTTGCGGGGTTGGGCGCCTGGCCTCGGACGGGCACGATGAGTTGTTCTCCGCTTCGGAGTTCTCGGGCGAGGTTGAGCGCATCGGAATCTGCATCGCTTCGGGGCCCTCCGGCGGCGGCGATTGCGTCGACGACGCGCGAGCCTTCGGGTACTCGAACGAGTCCGGGCCGTTGCACCGCACCGGCGACATGCACATACAGTGCCTCGCTCGCGGGAGCGGTCGCGGCGATGTTTGGCCGCGGGAGTGTTGCGACCCGGGGTGTTTGGCCGGCGAGCGAAATGGCGGCACCGACGGCCACCACGAGTAGCGTTCCCGCAAGCAGGAGTGCGAGCGCGTGGCGTCGAAGGAACTCAAGCAGCCCCGCGAAGCGGTCGTCGGATAGCACGCATGGACGCTATGGGAGGCGAGCGACCGTCCCGGCTTCGTTCCGGAGTCCGCTGACATGTGCGGCATTGCGTGCCCGTGTGGAGAACTGCGAACGTTGCTGCGGATATCCCAAGCCACCCGCGCAGATCTCCCCTACCTTGCCCCAATGCGTTCGGCGTCCGGGCCTCGCGCAGTCGAACCCAGGGGTGGGAATGGTCAGATTCGTCAGCGTGGACCGCGCGCTCGGTCACATTGTGCGGTTGTCGCTGGCATTCGTGCTTGGCGTGTGCGCGCCCGTGCTCGCGAGCGCGTCAGCTGCAATGGCCGCCGGCTCCACGGCGGCGGGCACAGACAACGACGGTGACACCATCCCGGACGCTGTCGAGCTCGTGGTGTGTGGCACGATAACCTGCGCCACCGGCCGCGAAGACGCTGACCGCGATGGTGTCGCCGACTGGATGGAGGTGCTCGCCTGCGGAAGTACGGGTTGTGCACATCCGAATGTCGATTCTGACCAAGACGGTGTGCCCGACTTTGCCGAGACCATCGCGTGCGGCTCGGCGAGCTGCGTCACCGACGACCGCGACTCCGACGGGGACAGCGTGCCCGACTGGGTTGAAGTCGTCATTTGCGGAACCCTCCAGTGCGCCACCGGTCACGAAGATCTCGATGCGAACGGTGTCACCGACGCGAGCGAATTGCTCGCTCATGCCGTCTACATTCGGCAGCTCGCTCAAACGGGCATCCCCTGGCCGCTTATCGCCCTCATCCTGGCAGCGGTCGCCATCACGCTGGGGCTCATCATCGCGACCACTCGAGTGGTTCGGAGTCGACGATGATGGGGCGTTCGCGTCTGGCCGCTCTGTTTGCGCTCGTCGGGGTGCTCTCGGTTGGCACGGTGGCCTCGGCCGAGGCCTCCCCGCTCGCGAAAGCGGAGGCGCTGAAGCAGAACATTTTGGACCGTGTACGCGCGGCCGCCGCTCCATTCCTGGACGCGACCACCCCCAAGGACGCGAGTGCCAATCCGGTCGCGACGGGCAGCGTCGAGCCGGGCGACATCGGGCGGGTGTCGGCACCGTCGCTGGGAGTTGACGCCGCAATTTCGGGCGCCCACACCGATGAAACGCTCCGGCTCGCGCTTACGCCGCTCGGAACCGGCGCATTGGTCTCGGCTGAGTCGGAGACGGGCGGTGTCGTCGCGTCCGTCCCCGTCGATATTTCTGCCGAAACCTCAGCGGGCACCGACGTGACGCAGTTCCCGCCCACCTTTGACGTCGAAACGAGCCCGGATTCGGGCGTACAAGTCGCAACGAACGTGCAACCAGGCGTCGCGGTGACCCTCGACGTCGACGAGGCACGGTTGAAGCGTGCCGGTGTCGACCTGTCGAGCCTCACGGCCTACACACGCGAGGGTCCCGGAGAGCCGTGGGTCGCATTGCCGTCGTATTTCGATGCCTCGAGAGGCACCGTGAAAGCAGTCTCGACACACCTGTCGGAGTTTGTCGTGATTGGCACCCCGGTGGTGACGTCGAAGCGTCCCGTCATTGTTCTTGATCCGGACAACGACTTGGCGTGGGCGTCGAGCCCGGGCGCGCGCGTGACGGAGGGGCCATTCAACGACGCGCTCGCGACACAGGTGAAGTCGCTTTTGGAGTCGCAGTGTCTCGCGAAGGTCGTGGTGACAGGCAGTGCTATGGACAACCTCGACAGTGCGTTCCGGGCGAACATCGCAGCCGCGGCGAATCCCGAAGTGACGGTCACCATCGGCTTCAACTCGCTGTCGGGATCGGCGTGGGGCAGTTCTAGCGATGGTGGCTCGCACGTCTATTCGCGCGGCAATAGCCCCGATGACGCCCTGACAGCGCAGCTCGTGAGCGAGTTGCCCTCGTGGACCGGACGGCCGGCCACCCAAAAGCCCACCACGGCGAACCTGCCGCACGCGCCATTGGCCAGCCTGCCCGGAGCGGTCGCACACCTCGAAACGCTGTTCATGGACCACAACCTGGACCGGCCCGTCATCGACACCGGTTTCTCATCGATTGCGACCGGTGTGGCCAAATCGATCGGGAATTATCTTGAGGCCAGCGGCGGCGGCTTCAACTGCACCAATCCGGTGCTCGGTGGTTGGCCGGCCAAGCCGAGCCAGGCGCAGCTGGACCAGTGGCGCAAGCTCGGGTACCAGAACTATCTGACCTATGGTGGCGACCCGGTCTCGTATTCGACCGGCAACCTCGTTGAATCCGAGCCGCTGTTCTCGCTGGCGGGCGCCGCCGGCAGCTCCCTCGATGTGTCGCTCACCTACAACTCGCTCGATGGCCGGCTCGGGCGGGTCGGGGCGGGCTGGAACTTCGGCCTGGGTGGGCGCGCCCAGATCTTCGACGACGGAAGCGTCATGGTGGTGCGTGGCGACGGCGCCTCGTTCGTGTTCGCCCCGAACGGCTCCGGCGGCTTCACCCCGGACACGACGGCGCACCTCACCCTCACCAACCTGGGCGGAAACATCCTGCGGATGGCGTCGACCACTACGGGCGAGCAGTGGACATATGACGCCGCCGACATCGACGGCATCGGCGAACTCACCAGCTACACAAACCGGAACGGTCAAAGGTTCACCCTGACGTACGCGGCCGCCGACCCCGACGTGCATCAGTTCGTGCCACTCACACGCATCACGGATGCGAGCGGGCAGGTGGTGCAGGTCGGCAACGATAGCCAGGGGCGCATCACGTCGTTCACCCTGCCCGATGGCCGGGTGTGGCGGTTGGTATACGACGGTGCCGGCAACCTCGTGCGCATCACCGATGCGGCGAACCGCAGCCGCACGTTCACCTATGACGGCGCGCACCGCATCCTCACCATGACCGACGCCGCGGGCGTGACCTACCTGCGCAACGCCTACGACGCGAGCGGCCGGGTAACGAGCCAGTGGGATGCCGAAAATTCGCTCCGGACATTCGACTACCAGGCAAACCAGACCGCGTACACCGACCAACTCGGTCGGCAAACCACCTATGGCTTCGATGCTCTCGGACGCATCACGCAAATTGTCGACCCGGCGGGGCGCACGCAACGCTGGACCTTCGACAGCGCCAACAACGTCACCCAGTACGTCGATGGCTCGGGCCGCATCACCCGCTACACCTACGACGCCGACGGGAACGCGCTCACGGTCACCGACCCGTCGAGCGCAACCACGACCTACACCTACACGCCGACAGGGCGGGTCGCCTCGAAGACCGATGCACTCGGTCGCACGACGACGTTCCAATATGACGGGCACGGTACGCTCACCCGGGTTGTGCGCCCCGACGGCCGCTCCATCACCTACGGCGTCGATTCGGCCGGGAACATCACCTCGATGTCGCTCCCTTCGGGCGCGACCACCACCTACACGGTGGACGCCCACGGCAACCGCACGAGCGAGACCGACCCGCTCGGGCGTGTGACGAGGTACACCTTCGACGCGAGCAACCGGCTGGTTTCTCGCATCGACCCGCTCGGCCACACCACCACGTTCGCGTGGACGGCAAACAACCGCGTGGCGTCGACGACCGATCCGCTCGGGCGGGTGACCCAGTTCGGCTACGACGCGAACGGCAACCTTGCGTCCACGACCGATCCGGCCGGGAACGTCACCACATACTCCTGGGACTCCCTGTTCCGAATCGTCAACGTGACGAACGCCGCCGGCGGCTCGACGAGCTACCGCTACGACAGCGAAGATCAGCTCACCGGCGTCACCGACGCCGCGGGCCGGCAGACCACATTCGTGCTCGACGTGCTCGGACGCATCAGCGATGTGCATGATCCGGCTGGCGGGTCGTGGCAACGCAGCTACGACTCCGCCGGCAATCTCGTCCGGCAGACCGACCCGAGCGGCGCGCTCAGTTCGGCGACGTACGATGCGCTCGACCGGCAAACCAGCGCGACCGGCCCGACCGGCCTGTTTGTGCGCACCAGCTTTGACGCAGTCGGTCGGATCGTGTCGACCACCGACGGCGCCGGCAACACCACCCGCACGAGCTACGACGTGCTCGACCAGGTGACGGCCGTGACCGATGCCGCCGGCAATCGCACCGAGTATCGCTACGACATCGACGGCAACCTCGTGGGGGTCATTGACCGGCTCGGCAATCCGATCCTGTTTGTGGTGGATGCGGCCGGTCAGGTGACCTCACGCACCGACGCCAACGGCGCGGTCACGACCTATGGGTATGACGCAGTCGGCAATCTCACGAGCGTCACCGATGCCCTCGGCCATGTGACGCGAGCAAGCTACGACGCGGCACACCAGCAGATGAGCCTCACCGACGAGCTCGGCGCGGTGACCTCGTTCAGCTATGACGCCGCCGGGAATCTCAGCAGCGTCACGGATGCCACCGGTGCCACCACGAGATACACCTGGACGACGCTCGGTCAGGTAGCGAGCGAAACCGATGACGTGGGAGCCGTCACCCACTTCAGCTACGACGCGGCCGGCCAACTCGTGCAACGCATCGACCCGCTCGGCCACGCGACGAGCTACAGCTATGGCCCGCTCGGCGGCGTGATGAGCGTGACCCATGCCGCCGGCAATGTGACGCGCTACAGCTACGACGCACTCGGTTCACTCGCGAGCGTCACGGATGCGCGCGGCAACACCACGAGCTATCGCAACAATGCGGTCGGTCAAGTCGTGGAAGAGACCGATGCGGCCGGCGCCTCCACCTCGATCGAGTACAACAACGTCGGGCTGGCCAAACGCATCATCACCCCGACCGGTGCGAGCATTTCGTTCACCTATACGCAGCTCGGCGACATGGCGACGCAGTCGAGCGCGAGCGGAACCGTGGGCTTCGAGTACGACGCCGAACAGCGGCTTATCGCCGCATCGAACCCGACCGGCGCGATCGGTTGGACGTACACGCCGACCGGGCAAGTGGCGAGCCAAATCGATGCCCGCGGCTCCGAACTGAAGTACAGCTACGACGCCCTCGGGCAATTGAGCTCACTGGGGCTTCCCGGCGGCAAGCAGATCGGGTACACGCGCGACGCCGCCGGCCGGGTGAGCACCCTCACCAGCCCGTGGGGTAGCGCGAGCTATCAGCGCGATGCGCTCGGCCGGGCCACCCGTACGACACGTTCCAACCAGGTCACGACCGACACCAGCTTCGATGCGGTCGGCCGTGTGACGCAGTTGACCAAATCCACTCCGGGCACTCCGACGCCGACGGCCACACCGAGCAGCCCGAGCCGCTCGGAGGGCTGCCCGGTCGTGACCGCGCAGAACGCCCGGAGTCTCCGTGCCGCAAACGTCGACCGTGCCGGCTGCGTGAAGGTGAGCACCTATCTGGCCAAGCGCAGCCTTCCGGTGGCGTCGGCGCTCCCAACGGGTACGTCGCTGTCGGAGTCGACGGCGTATGACCTGGCAGGCAATGTGACCTCGCGCACTCGAACCGCATCGGTGCCTGATGCGAGCGCCTCCTCGGGTGTGCGGGTGGTTGACCGGGTGGCGTCGACATACAGCTATGACGCGCTCGATCGATTGACCGGTTCGGTGTCGAGCACGGGCGAATCAAACGAGTACGGCTATGACGCCGTCGGCAACCGCACCTCGTGGACACACACGGCCGCGACGGCAACGTCGGGCGTGCTCGACCCGGTGATTCCCGGCTCGGCGCCGGGCACGTCGATTGCAGGCGCGCCGGCCGGGGCGTCGACGGCGGCCGGCACGGTTGCCGCGACGGACGCCTCGTTCACGCAGTCGCAGTCGTTCAACGCGCTGAATCAGCTCGCCTCGAGTCGCGTCGATGACGGACAGGCGACGTCGTATCGGTATGACGCGGCGGGCCAGCGCACGTCAATGACGGGCCCGTCGGGGTCGAGGTCGTACGGCTGGAACGAGTTGGGCCAGTTGACGAGCGTGACGGGCGGCGATGTGTCGAGCCGGTACAGCTATGACGCTCTGGGGCGCCGCACGAGCGCGGTGGATTCGGCGGGTGCGGCGAGTGTGTCGACGTTCACCCTGTGGGATGGGCTCACGCCAATCCAGGCGTCGAATAGTGTCGCGGGCACGACCACGATGGTGGCCGATGATGCCGGTCTGCTCTTGCAGGGTGGTGAGGACTCGTCTGCGGTGTGGGCGGTGTTGGACCGGCTGGGCAGTGTGGTCGCTCAAATTGGCGAGACGGACTCGTCGGCGGCGGTGCGCCCGGCGGGCACGGATCGCAGCGCCCGCTTCAGCCAGGTTGCACAGTACGGCGATTACGGCACGCAACGGTTTGGCTCATCGGGGTGGACCGGGGCGGCCGGATTCACCGGGCAGCCGGGCAGCCCGGCCGGCCTGAATCTGTTCTTCGCACGCGGCTACGAGCCGGCTACTGGGTCGTGGCTGTCCGCGGACCCGTACCGCCCAGGTGCGGCGGACCCGGCATCACTGAACCGGTACGCCTACGTGAACGGCAACCCGGCCACTCTCGTGGATCTGCTCGGTTTCCGCCCTGTTGACCCCTTCGACGGGTACGGCACCAACACGCCGTCACTTCAACGAGCGATGGGTGCCGCGACGACACGCCTGCTCGGGCAAGCGCGGGCCTGGCAGGCCGCCGGCTCCCCTGAACTCCACGTTCCAGCCGCAAGCTCTCGGCCAACTCAGCGACATGAGGACTGGTGGAACCCCTTTAGTTGGTCGGGCGACACCTGGCAGAACATTGGCGCTGCGGTCGCGGGCGTTGCCACAGCCGTTGCCGTCACGGCGGCGGTTGCCGGCCTGGTCGCATGCACTGTCGCCACTGCGGGCGGATGTAGCGTTGCCGCTGCGGTCATTGGCAGTGCCGTCGCTGGCGCGGCGGGCGGCGCTGCCGGCGCGGCTGTCAACTATGGCCTATCCACCGGCAAGAAAAGCGCCAAGGGCCTCTCGGAAGCCATCGGAAACGGCCTGATCACGGGCGCGGTCGGAGGCGCCGTCTTTGGAGACGTGAGTAGCGCCATCAGTTCCGCCCGTGCCGTCGGTGCCGCCGCGTCACGCCTGCCCATGCAGGCAAGCAGGTCGGTGGCTTCACAGGCTGAAAGCACAGCAACGTCAAGTGCCGGCCAGGCAGTCGGGAATGTCACCGCCACACGCAGCTCGAGCATGTACCGAGACAATACGTTCAGAAATTCGGTTCGGAATATCAAGACCGACGTATCCCACACCGAGTTCCAGGAAAATCTTCTAAAAGAAGGCTGGACAGCCTCCCCGTCTGACGATTTGAGGGTCCTAAACTTCACGAAAGATGGGGCAAGGTATGGCCTTCGCGAGGAGTCAGATTCCTACCCGGGATGGACTGCCGAGTACACGCCGAAGAATGCTGCGAAGTTCACAATGAAGCTGCGGTTAGGAGCGTCAGATTGAGCGAACTGTTGTTTGAGCCGGCCACCGACGAACACGCATTCAAGCACCTTGTCGATAGCGTGTCGGGTGCTGTGCGCCTAGACGGCGCCTTCCCACGTTTCCCGTTTCGACGTCAAGGGTATGTTTCGATAATCGACTGGGGCTGCGTCATCTCCCCCATCCTCGGTCGCGCGCTCGAGCAACTCACCAACATGTACGGTGACACGCACGTTGAGGTGTACGGCCGGAATCTTTCGACGGATAACTTCCGCGACTCGTACGGCTATTTTCCCGGTTTCGTTGTTGCAACTGAGCAGGTAAATGCCGGCTATCAGGCCGGAATTAGCAAAAACTGGAATCCACGCCCCGGCTTCATCAACTCGCTCGACGTGCTTGCTCAACGTATAGCAGTTGTTGGTTCGTCCGGGCACTGGGCGCTCTGGGGCGAGCGCCGCTGGGAAATTGGGCTCCTCCAAACATCAGACGAGCTCGACCTCGAGGAGTTCGACTACCTTCCCCTGTACGACAGAAACAGTGACTTCACTGGATGCCTTCCACCAGAGGGTTGGGGTGGTTATCCGAAGGAAATCGTCGACCACTTCGTTAACACTGTTCGCACCCAAGGGCGACCGCCAAGAGACGAAGCGAGTCTGGCATGAGCAAACGGCAAGAAAGCGACGATGCCAGCATTCTCAAGCGGCGGCCGGCCGCGGAAGCCAAGCGTTCGTTCCCGAATGAGAGACCCACGCGACGCAAACGTGATTATCCCGTCGGCTCCGAATTGAGGCGGTGATTCTGAAGGCTATGTTCCGGTTAAACGACAGCAATTGCTCGCAACAGATCAGGCGCCTCGTTGAGGCTTGGCAAACCATGAGTTTTCCTCACGGGAGCGGCGTCGATGAGCTCGATGCCATCAAGGCCGACCTCGCGCTCGTCGACACGTGGCTTGCAGAGCCAATTCTGCTTTTCGTGGCCTCGGGCGAATGGCAGGAGCCCGTTCCGGACGTTGAGCGGGCATTCCAACAGATACGCCGGGCAATCACATCTGCCACCACGACGTACCCGACCATGCGGATTCATCTCGATGAATACTCGCGGTACCTTCTGAATCTTGAGAAGGTCTACCTCGCAATTCACCATCACCTTCGGATCTCTTGAATCGCGAGAAATTCTGGCAACAATCATGATTGCGCCCCTTCTTCTCGGTGAAAAGTGATCCTGCCCTCTCTTGTGCGGGACTGGAACCAGCCGACTTGGCAAACGCGCATCATTTCGCGACGGTGACACACCTCCGCCGCTCTTCAACCATCGCGGGTGCAGTCATCGGCAACCATGACGGGAGACGCACATGTCAAACATCGAATCCACGTCGGCCCGCGGAATCTGGACGGGCAAGACCCGGCCAGGACTGTCTGCTCGAGGTTGGACAAACATCGGGATGGTCGTGCAATTTTCAATCCTTCCAGTGGCGCTTTGGTGGCTGCTGAGTCAGGGTCCCCTCGAAACGTTCCGCCAGCGCAGCTATTCGACGTTCCCCGTCATCGCGGTCATCGTTGTTGCACTCCGCAGTTGCATTCTGGGGCGAATCAAAGCAGAGCGTGAACTCGGGTACACGACGGTCTCGAAGCAGATCACGCTGCCGGGAATTGATCCGAGCACCCGCCTTATTATTCGCGCCGCCGGACAGCCCGACCCAAGCCGACGCGAATGGCGCAACATCAAGGCCACCATTCGCGAACTCAAGCGAGAACAAGGGCACCGGTGAACCCCTTGCGAAGGTATGGCCGGACATCTGCGGTCGTTCTCATAGCTTGCGCTTCGGCTTGTATTGCCAGCTTTCACGATTTCGCCGCAGCCGCCGTCTTCGGTCCCGGTTATGGCATTCTCTCGAGCCTTTCAGCTGATGGCAGCGGCCTGGTTGTCGCAATCGCGATTGGGGTGACCGCTACACGCGGCGGGCTACGTCCAAGTTTGGTTCGCGCCTCTCTTGGCGCGACCGTTTATGCGGCCACCTACGTTTTCCTGGCCTTCCGAGTGGGCCTCACCGGGATTGAGCCACTTGTAATCCTCGACGCCGGTCAACTTCTCCTCACCGCCCTCGCGAGTTCCGCATGCGTCAAATTAGTCGGTGAGCGCAATTCTCGAGAGTTCAAGATACTTACCGCTGGCGCCGTTGTCGTGTGCTTTGCGTATGGACTGGCGCGTTCCTGGTGGCTCGGGTGTCCAGGCTGGTGGGCATTCAGCGTCGCTTTCAGTTCCCTTTTCGGTTTCGTCGCTCTGCGTTGGGTTCGCGACAGGGAATTGCAGTCCAGCTTGGGCGAACCATGAGCGTCACGCCATTCCGGACGCGCTATGCGCGGAGTCGAGAGCGGAAAGCGGGTTCCGCGCAGGACGTTCACGGCCCACCATCTGCCGACGCATTCCGTTTGGGCGGCTTTATCGGAGGGAGAAAAGAATGAACAACTTTCAACGATTCGAGGGAGAAATCTTGCGCTCCCGAATAACCGCCTTGGACATGGCCTCACGGTTCATTCGCCCAGGCTTCATTGGAATTGCCGCTTGGGATGTCCTGGTGCTTCACCGTTTCGTGAAGTATGACGACGGGGTATTTTGGGCCGTTGCTTGGCTCGCAATTGCCGCGTTTGTGATCTCCGGACTCTTGTATTGGCTCTGGCGAGTCCGAACCAAGCAGGAACTGGAACTCGGATACACGACCGGCCTGAAGGAACCGGCGGGCGTGCTCATCGAATACGACACGAGGCTCATCATTCGGCAGATCGGTGAACCCGACCCGTCCAATCAAGAGTTTCAGGCAATCCGCAGGGAGCTTCGCGAACTGCAGAAGTCGAGGCAACCAAAGTGAAAGAGCTGCGACAACTCACGCCACAAGAATGTGTACTCGTCTATGGCCTGATCGACATAATGCCTGAAGGAATCTTCGGAAATGAGGCCGTGGACGCCGGCCTGGTGAAAGCACCAGACATTCGCGCCTTCAGCATAGGCCTCATGCACGAGCTCCTTCTGGATGGTCTGATTGTTGCCGGCCCCATGAAATCTGACGCCTCAATCGAGCCGTGGCAAATCGCGCCCAGCGCGGCAATAGCGCGAATCACACGGGAATGGGTGGAGATATGGCCCGAGGGATCTCCCGTATTCGGAGAAATAGCATGCTTCGGAAACACACCCGCGGGTGTGACGCATGCCAAAGAAGTCGAACATCTGATGTACCGCCCGCCGAAGCTTGATGAAGATGAGGCCCAAAAGGAGAAGCCCGCCGACAAAGGTCACAGATACGTGATGACAAGGGCGCGGAAACATGTGATCGCGTTTGGCGATTTCGAGAAGGCGGCCAGGCTCGCTGGCTTGAAGGACCCGGTCGATCAGCGCATTTATGCCCGGGGTTTAGCGTGCGAATTTCTCGTGATGGGCGAGCTCGAACTGGTTGAACGAGCCGACGGCGAACTCAAACCCACAGGTTCCGTTGCGGAGGCAATCGAGCGTCTCCACGAGTACCTCAAAGAGCTACCGAGCCCGTCGCCCCGCGGGCGGCTCGCCGCAAGGACGAGCACGCTCGTCTTCCGCCTGCCACCACCAAAGACCTCTCCCTAGCCTTGACGCCCGTTCCCGAGAAGGGTGGTGAAGTCCACTCGGCCGGCGCGTCTTGGATTCAACATCAGGCGAAGACATTTCGAGAACATGTCAGGAGGGAAGCTCATGATTGATCCCCGAATCCTGGAGCCCCGCGTTGATGACGAGTTCGCTGAATGGACGCGGGAAGTGCACCGACTCGTTCGGGTCGACACGGAGTTCCCCGACTACCCGTTCCGCAACGACGGGTTCGTGTTCGCCGTCGATCGTGATTCGACGACGTACGGGAACATGCTGTACATCCTCGAACCGTTGGTCGAACGCTTCGGCGACGATCACATCACAGTGTGGGGGCGCAAGCGCATGACCGCTGATTTCAACGGAGTTTACGGCTGGTATCCGGCTTATCGAATCAGGACTCGAGACCTCACGGAAACGTACTCGGTCATGATGACTACCGCCCGCCCCGATTTAGACGGTATCCCTGACGCGTTCGAGTATGCAGTAGACCGTTTTCCGATTGTTGGCTCGTCTGAAACCTGGGCGGTCTGGAGTCACTGGGGCTGGGTGATCGCCCTCGTCCACACACCGGAACGCATGTTCATTACGGAAACAGAACAATGGCCATGCATCAGATTCTCTGAGCACACCATCCCCGAGATCATGCCTCCTCGGCCATGGTGGCAGGTTCCCGAACAGGAGGTTCAAGAGTTCTTCGACAACCTCCGCACCTACGGCCACCTTCCGAAGTAAGGCGTTCCATCTGAGGTTCAGAAGACCGCACCCAGCGAACTCCTAAACAACACGGTTACCGACACGGGCCTGATTTCATGACCTTTAATCCTGGCCGGGCTCTCGTCTTTTTCGCATCCCTTGTGCGGGATTGAAGAGCCGCGTGCGTAGATGCCCGCGCCCAGCCAAACAACCCCGAAACACAGAATGTGACGAACATCCACCGCCCGGCACCGAGTAGCTTCACCATTCGCGGATGGCGTCGTTGCTCGAAACATCCTCCCGCCGCACGGGTTCGGTGGCCTCGCCGGCGGTGTGGGCGGTGTTGGACCGGCTGGGCAGTGTGGTCGCTCAGATTGGCGAGACGGACTCGTCGGCGGCGGTGCGCCCGGCAGGCGTGGATCGCAGCGCCCGCTTCAGCCAGGTCGCGCAGTACGGCGATTACGGCACGCAACGGTTTGGCTCGTCGGGGTGGACCGGTGCGGCCGGATTCACCGGGCAGCCGGGCAGCCCGGCCGGCGTGAATCTGTTCTTCGCGCGCGGCTACGAGCCGGCTACTGGGTCGTGGCTGTCGGCGGACCCGTACCGCCCAGGTGTGGCGGACCCGGCATCCCTGAACCGGTACGCCTACGTGAGCGGCAACCCGGCCACGCTCGTGGACTTGCTCGGCTTCCGCCCTGTCGACCCTTTCGACGGGTACGGCACCAACACGCCGTCACTTCAACGGTCGATGGGTGCCGCGACGGCACGCCTGCTCGGGCAAGCGCGGGCCTGGCAGGCCGCCGGCTCCCCCGCGATTCACACCCCGGCCGCGGCATCAAAGCCAACGCAGCGACACGAGTATTGGTGGGACAACTGGTCGGCCGATATGTGGCAGAACATTGGCGCTGCCGTTGCGGGTGTTGCCACTGCGGTGGTCGTCACGGCCGCGGTTGCCGGCCTCGTCGCATGCACGGCCGCCACGTTTGGTGGATGCGGCGTGGCCGCCGCGATTATTGGTGGTGCCGTCGCTGGTGCGGCGGGCGGCGCTGCCGGCGCGGCTGTCACCTATGGCCTATC
>DATGWF010000051.1:0-3088 GCA_035299585.1 Microbacteriaceae bacterium | reverse complement strand
GTAGAAGCCGGTTCCGTTGAAGGTCACTCCGACTGGCGAGTAGAGCTTCCGGAGCGCACCCTGGCATGCGGGGCACGCCGTGAGGCTCGCCTCGTTCATCGACTGTTGTACGTCGAATGCATGTTCACAGGCCGTGCAACGGTAGGAGTAGGTGGGCATCAGTGGGCCTTTTCGGTGAGGAGGATGGTTCGCTCCGGGGTGATGATGGCGTCGACCGCTTGATCGTGCACATCGCGCGGTACGGCCTGGAGGAGCTCGTGGTCGAACACGACTGCCGCGACGGGTGGGGCATGTTGCATGGAGCCCAGCGTGCGGTCGTAGTAGCCGCGACCCCAACCCAGTCGGTAGCCGTCGTGGTCGACGGCGGCCGCCGGGATGATCATGAGGTCGACGTCGCACACGGCCATGGGCCCGAGGAGTTCGCCGTCGGGTTCGGGCATCCCATAGACGCCGATGAATTCTTCGCCGCGCTCATCGACAATCCAGTCGAGCAGACCGTCCTCGCGCGTGATGGGGAGCAACACGGTGACGTCATGAGCCCGGGCCCACTCCAGAAACGGGCGCACGTTTGGCTCGCTCGGGGTGGAAAGGTACGCGCTGACGCGATGTGCGCCGCGTTCGAGGACGAAGGCCTGCAGGCGCTCGCTCACGTGAATTCCGAGCCGCTCGCGCTCGCTCACACCGAGAGCGTTGCGTCGTTCGCGCAGATCGGCCCGAAGGGCTTGCTTGCGTTCGTCGATCCCCGCGGTCATGGCACTCATTCTATTCCGGCCGACTCGAGCGGTTCGGGTCGACTAGCCTGACGGTATGGGGATTCGGAAAGCGGTCATTCCAGCGGCAGGATTGGGAACCCGGTTCTTGCCGGCAACGAAGGCGATGCCGAAGGAGATGCTTCCGGTCGTCGACAAACCGGTCATCCAGTATGTGGTGGAGGAAGCTCGCGCCGCCGGTCTCGACGATGTGCTCATTATTTTGGGCCGCAACAAGACCGCGGTTTCGAACCACTTCGACCGCAACGCTGAGCTCGAATATGTGCTCCAGCATGCCGGTGACGACGCCAAGCTTCGGCAGGTGAAGGAATCAACCGACCTCGCCGACGTCCATTACGTCCGTCAGGGGGACCCGCTCGGACTCGGCCACGCTGTCGGCCGAGCCCACCAACACGTCGGCGACGAGCCGTTCGTAGTGTTGCTCGGTGACGAAATCATTGACGAGCATGCCCACCTGCTCAGCCGGATGGTCGAAGAGTCGGAGCGCCACGGAACGACCGTGCTCGCCCTCATGGAGGTCGAGCCGGAACGCATCCACCTCTACGGTTGTGCCGCGGTCGAGGCGACCGACGACCCCGACGTGGTCCGGGTGACCTCGCTCGTCGAGAAGCCGACCGCCGAGCTCGCACCGTCGAACCTCGCCGTGATTGGCCGCTATGTGCTCCAACCGAGCGTCTTTCCCGTTCTCGAGCGCACGGCACCGGGCGCGAACGGCGAAATTCAGCTCACCGACGCTCTCAATGAGCTCGCCAACACCCCGCTTGAACACGGGGGTGGTGTGACCGGTGTCATTTTCCGGGGTCGGCGATTCGACACCGGATCGAAGGTTGAGTACATCAAGGCGGTTCTCGAGCTCGCGCTCGAGCGTCCCGACCTCGGCCCGACGCTTCGCCCGTGGTTGCGGGAGCTCTCGGCAAGTCTCGGCGACGAGTGAACCCGAGCTGGTTTCCAGAACTGCGCGACGGTGATGTCACCGTCCGTATTGTTCGCTTGCGCGACTCCAAGGCACTCTGGGATTTGCTCATCGCTCATCGCTCATGGCTCGGCAAATGGGAGGCCACCTATCCGAGCCAGTCGGCGAGCGTCGCACCAACTGCCGCGGACGTCCGCGCGAACGTGAAGTCACTTCTGGCCGCCACTCGCGAGGGCACCGCCATCGGGTGGGTCATCGAACTCGATGGCGTCCCAGTCGGCCAGCTCAACGTCTCCGCGGTGATGCGCGGTTCCACATCTTCGGCTGCAATCGGCTACTGGGTGAGCGAGTCGGTCGCCGGCCGCGGCGTCATGACCCGAGCGGTTGCGCTCGTCACCGACTTTTGTCTCGGGCCGTTCGGCCTGCACCGCATTGAGGTGTGCATTCGGCCGGAGAACCGCCCTTCGCAACGGATCGTTGAAAAGCTCGGTTTTCGCTTCGAGGGTCGGCGCCGGCGATTCATCCACATCAACGGCGCCTGGGCGGATCATTTCTGCTACGCGCTCACCCGTGAGGACGTGCCCGGTGGCGTCCTCGCCCGCTTCCGGAACGGTGCCGTACCGGCCGACGCCGCCCGGGTGCCCGACGAGCTTCGCGCCGAGTATCCCGATTGAGCCGAACGCCCTCGGCGTGCCGACGAAGCCAATGTCGATCCCGCTCGTAGCATGAGCGCATGAGTTGGTTGAGCGGTGGAGTGCTCTTCGTCGTGGGGGCCCTGGTCTGGGGCGCCTACCTCCTCCCGACGCTCATTCGTCGCCGCCAGCAGCACGCCTCCGGCTTGGAAGCCGAACAGTTCGAGCACGCTCTGGTTGCGCTCGCGGAAACCGGCGAACTCCCGGAGCAGCCGCTCAGTGCACGCGAGCACATTCGCCTTGCGCGCGCGCAGGACCGTGCAGAGCGCAAAATCGAGCGCGAAAATCTCCGCGCACTCTCGAGCGCCGAACGTGAACGAAAGCAGTCCGAGCGGACGGCTCGCCTCGAGGAGAAGCGCTCTGTCGCGCATCGTCGCGCTGAGCTCATTCGGCTTCGCACCTTCACAGCCTGGACGCTGCTCGTGGCCGTGCTGTGCGCTGTAGGCGGAGTCGTGGCCGTGTTCTTCGGTGTCACCTGGATCGTGTCGGGCGTCGGCCTGGTCGTGGCAATCGGTGCAGTTTTTGCGCTGCGCGTCATCGCTCGTGCGCTCACCTCACTGCGGCAGACTGCGGTCGCCCAGGCGCCGGTATCGGTCTCGTTCCGCGACGTGCCGCTCGGTCAACAGGCGGCGACCATCCCCTCACGAACCTGGCAGCCCACCGCGCTCCCGGCTCCGCTGCACCTGGCGCCGGGAAGTGCGGCGGCGTCGACC
>DATGWF010000050.1:0-1631 GCA_035299585.1 Microbacteriaceae bacterium | reverse complement strand
AACTGGTGCCAAGTGCTGCGGTTGGTGAGCTCGACCCAGCGGGAGATCCGGTAGGTGGTGGCGGTGTTCATGTTGGCCATCTCTTCGGGGAAGCGGACCCGGTAGCCATTGCCGTTCACCGTGATGTTGTTGGCCACTGTGGCGCCGGCGAAGTAGCCGCTGGAACCGCCGCCATTGAACTTCACATCGGCATTCGGAGCGTAGATCGCCGCGGCAAGGTTGCCGTTGCCGCCGACGCTGAAATTCTGGGCGGTCGTGGACATGCCGAAGACCTGGAGCTTCGTCGGATCGGTGCTGATGTTCGAGCCGGGGATAGTGCCGCCAATCAGCGCGCCGTTGCCGGAGATCGCGAGGTCGCCGTAGGCGTAGATCGTCGCGGAGGCGTTGGTGGCGGTGTATTCGGTTCCCGGAATGACTTTCTTGCCTTGGGTCGTGTTCGGGGTCGTGTAGGTGCCGGTGAGCACGGTGAACTGCGCTTGGCCGGGGATATCGAAGCCGGCGAGGGTTTTGATTTCGACCGGGCCGACGATCAGGATGGTGGTGCCATTGTCGGCCTTGAAGTTGCTCGAGAACTGATACCGCTTGGTGGTCGCGCCGGTCGGGTCGCCGAGGACGATCATGCCATTGGAATCGGCGGCCGGGACCGCATCGGTGAATGCTTCCGTCGGGGCGGCGGGGAGCGGGAAGTCTTGGACGAAGTCGAAGGCGACGCGGTTGGTGTCGACCAGATTGCCTCCGGCCGTGAGTACGCCGTCCTGGCCGGATTGGGTGGTCTCGCCGGTGACGCTGCCCTTGATGCTGCTCAGGAAGGTGGAGGAGTTTTCGGTGCCGACGCCGACGGTGACGTAGCCGTAGATGTCGGCCGGGCTGCCGATGTCGACATTGCCGATGTTGATCGTCGGGCTGGCGACGGTGGTTTCGTAACGGCGCTCGGCGGTGGTGTAGTCGCCGTCGGCCATCCGGTAGCTGTCGATCTCGCCGCCGTTGAGGTCGAGTTTGGTGATGGCGGTGAAGGGCGGCATGAAGATGTTGGCGTTGCTCGCGTTCACGCGGATCTGCTTGCGGATCTCGGAGCCGAGCACGGGCCGCACGACGGCTTCGGCGGTGATGACGGGAGTGCCGCCGGCCGCTTGCGAAACGAAGACGTTGAAGTACCCGCGGATGCTGTTGGCGCTCGTCAGCTCGGAACTGCTGAGGCTGCCGGTGAGGATGCGATCGCTGCCGGACTCTGTCCAAGTGCGCTTGGTCCAGTCGTTGTGATTGAGCGCCCAGAGCGCCTCCTCGACGCCGGCTTCGGCGAGATTAAAGGCTGTGTTGTAATGGAAGCTGCGGTCGGCGGACTGGAGGGCGCCCATCGTGAGAGTCACGTAACTGCCGACGGTGAGCACGAGCGCGAGCCCGAGCACCATGGTGACCATGAGCACGCTACCACGCTGAGAACGGAGAGAATGATTATTCATATGCTGCGTGGGTCAGAGGTTGCGGAGGACGAATCGGGAAGAGATGACACGCTTCGTGGTGGAGGCCACGAGGCCCTTGGTGTCGGGCGCGATCGTGAGGGTGACCTGCAGCTGCTTGGTGCTGTAGTCGGGGAGCGTCACGCCGGGCAGATCGAGGCTGTTTTGCAGCTT
>DATGWF010000049.1:0-2006 GCA_035299585.1 Microbacteriaceae bacterium | reverse complement strand
TACCGATCCGTGCGGGCGCAGCTCCCCACCCCTCTTCGAGGGCGCGTTCCATGGCGGCGAACGCGGCGCCGCTCGGGTCGACCAAGAACGGCGAGCCCAGGTCAATCTCGTCGAACGAGACCTCGCTCCCCCACGGAGCATGGGAGAGCAGGTGTGCGCGTACGGACTCCCAAGCGGCCTCGGGTGTTTGCCCAGGCGCCACGCGAACGCTGATTCGAGCCGAAACTGCCGGAATGAGCGTGTTTGACGCTTCCGCAACGGATGGCACATCGATGCCGGTGACCGTGACCGACGGCTGGGCCCACATGCGATCGGTGAGCGAACCAGAACCGATGGGTTGGGCAATCAGACCGGTTTCGTGCCGCAGTTGGGTTTCGTCGTAGGGAATTCCGGCGAGTTCTGCGGAGTGCAAGCCGGCTATCGCCACACTGCCATCTTCAGTCCACACGGAGTCGACAAGCCGAATGAGCGCCATAACGGCATCGGGAACAGCGCCGCCAAACATGCCGGAGTGGTTGGCGTGTTCGAGCGTACGAAGGGTGAGTCGGAACGTCACGTTCCCCCGGAGCGCAACGGTCAGCGCGGGTTGTTCGGTGTCGACGTTGTCAGAGTCGCACACCACGATGACGTCGCCACCGAGCGCATCTGCGTGGTCGTGAAGGAACTGCTCGAATGAACGCGAACCGGCCTCCTCTTCGCCCTCGACAAAGAGCGTCACGCCGAGCGGGAACTCGGTGCTAGCGAGTTTTTGGACCGCTCGAATCGCAGCCAGGTGGGTGACGATTCCGCCCTTGTCGTCGGACGCGCCGCGCCCGTACATGCGATCGTCGCGAAGGGTGGGCTCGAAGGCCGCGGACAGCCAGAGCTCCGGATCTCCGGGTGGCTGAACGTCGTGGTGGGCATACAGTACGACGTGCTTGTGTCCCGGCTTGGCCGCTCGGTGTGCGAGGACGGCCGGTTGCCCGAGAACGCCCGGGCTCACCTCAGCTCGCTCGATACGCACCGAATCGAAGAACTCGGTGGCGCGAGCAAGCTCGGCAATCTCCTCCGCGCTCGACGCCACGTGAGCCGCGTCGAATGCGTCCCACGAAACGGACGGAATCTTCACCAGCTTCGCAAGCTCGGCAACGGTCGCGGGAAACCGTTCGACCGTGAGCTCGTGGACGCGGGTGACCCGCTCGGCGTGTTGAGGGTTCTCGGAAGTCATGCGGCTAATCTTAAGCGACCCCTGAACGAAGGAAGCGCTGTGCCGAACCAGGACACTCCGGACACGACCGTCAAAACGCCTGCAAAGAAGGGGGCGCCGACGCCGTCGCGCGCGGAGCGCGAAGCCGCACGCAAGAAGCCGCTCGTCCCGACCGATCGCAAGGCGGCCGCTCGACAGTCACGCGCGCAGCTCGCCGAAGAACGAGCCAAGGCCCGCATGGGTCTGGCCGCCGGCGACGAGCGCTATCTCACCGCACGAGACCGCGGTCCCCAGCGACGCTTCGTCCGCGATGTGGTGGACGCTCGCCTGAACATCGGGGAACTCATGCTGCCGGTGTTGTTCCTCATCATCCTCCTGAGCTTCTTCAACAACCGCGATATTGACGTCGTCTCGTACATCGCCCTGTGGGCCTACATCGCCCTCGTCATCGTCGATTCGCTCGTGCTCGGATTCACACTCAAGCGCCGCATCGAGCGGAAGTTCGGCCCCGGCTCGATGCAGCGTGGAACGCGCTGGTACGCCTCGATGCGGGCCATCCAGTTCCGAAGCATCCGACTCCCGAAGCCGGCCGTCAAACGGTTCAGCCAGGTCGACTAAGCGAACGCCCCGAAGCCCAGGAGCGGAATGCGCTGCTCTTCCTGGGCGAAGCCGCCGTGTTGGCCGACCATGAGTCGGGACTGTGGGGATGCGACAAGCGTGTTGTAGAGCGCCACTCGCTTTCGCGCGACCAGATGGATGTCGCCGATACGTTCGCGGACGTCTGCCTCGACCTTCTCGCCGAACCAGCCGAGCTCGATTG
>DATGWF010000048.1:0-10372 GCA_035299585.1 Microbacteriaceae bacterium | reverse complement strand
GGTCACCCAGGAGCTGCGCGCACTCGCGCTCCCCGACGCACAGCTTGTTGTCCAGGTCGACTCTGCCGGTCTCGGGTCCGCGGAGGAGGCGCTTCCGACGGTACTCACCGAGTCGGGAGCGGACACGGTCACGCTGCTTCTCGCCCCGCATCCCGGGAGCGAGCCGCGCCCGATCGCCAAAACCGCTTCCGGCGGTGAGCTATCGCGAGTGATGCTCGCACTCGAGGTCGTGATCAGTGCGACCGACCCAGTGCCGACATTTGTGTTTGACGAGGTCGACGCGGGAGTGGGTGGCGCGGCGGCAATCGAAATCGGTCGTCGGCTTGCTCGGCTCGCCCGACACTCCCAAGTGATTGTGGTCACCCACCTCGCGCAGGTTGCGGCCTTCGCCGACAACCACCTGCGGGTTCACAAGTCACATGACGGCTTCGTGACCGCGTCGAGTGTGGAGCGGCTCGACGGTGCTGCCCGCGAAGCAGAAATGGCGCGCTTGCTTTCGGGCCTCAGCGATTCCGAGAGCGGAATCGCTCACGCGCGCGAGTTGCTCGCACTTCGGCACGCGAGTCCGTCGAGTTAGTCCCCTCGGCGCGTGCGCTGGCTTGTGCGGCCTCGAGAACGGAGTGTCACTGCCACTGCGCCGCAGGCCAGTAATCCCGCCGCCCAGAGGATTTGGGCGCGATGCGCATCAACATCGACTCCAGTGCTTGCAAGCGTTTGCGACATCGCAGGCACAGACGTTTCGTTTGCGACGGCTTGGAAAGTGGCAACGAAAGGATTTCGTGATCCGTCACTGTCCCACCATGGGTTCAGTGCCAGGAATGCCCCGAACGGCGTGTTCGTGAGAACGATACTGTTGAGCATCCCTCCAGTCTCGCCAATCAACTCGCGGTCACTCCACCCGACTGAAGGGTTCCAGGTCATCGCATAGACGTTCGGCTGGGAGTCGTTCTCCCATGTTGAGATGAGAATGGCGCCACCGTCGGGCCGCGCCAGGATCCGAAGTCCTCCCAGGAAGTTGATGGGCAGGATTCCCTCTTCGAGAATGACCCACCCGGCGTCAGTGTGCCGGGAGAGAGCAAACTTGGTTTGGACGCTCGCTTCTTCGTTCCAGACGCTCAGGACGTCCCCATTGCTCAAGCAGGCGCTGTGCGCGTCTCCCAGCTGCACTTCGCTCGCCGGGTGTACCGCTTCCCAGGTGGAAGAGGCAAAGTCTCGTCCAAGGGCAAAGAAGCGTTCGGGTGACTCGGAGATTTGTCCGCCGAACACAACGAAGTCACCGCACGGTATGACTTCCATCGAGTTGAAGATTCCGTTCGCGACGAGCTGGTTTGTCGTGAGCCAGTTTACGCCGAAGTCGGCAGAGTAATAGCCCCGAAGCGCATGGGAGTAGCCCCCTTCGAGCATGAATACCGAGACGACGTTGTCGGCATATTGCATGCTCAATGGTCCGCCGGTATCGAATCGCGTACTTGGCCTTCCAAACGTTCCACCCGGGTCGCTCACCGCTACGACGGCCTCGTTCCCGCCGTCCAACGAGCGGGCGACCGCCCCGACGCGGTCGATGCCAATGGGAGTCAGCGCGATATCGAAGGCGTTTCCCGCCCCGAGGGCTTGCGGCGCAGACCATGATGACCCATTTGCGTTGGTGATACGTACGACGACGTCATCGACTACATAATCGCCCCAGGCGAACGCGAACCCGTTTTCCCCAAATGCAGAAACCGCGAGATTGTGTGTGTTGCTCCCCGGATCGCTCATGGTGAGCGCGTTGCCCCACGTCACTCCGCCGTCGTTCGAGAACATGGCATGGGCTTGGCGAGTGGGGCGGTCAATCCAGCCAAGGACGGTCGTCCCTCCATTGCTGACAGCGACTGGTTGGCCCCAGGTTTGGGTATCGACGGGCTGCCGCAACTCGCTCCAGAGGTATGAACCTGTTGCGAAGGCAGGAACTCCGGTCGCAACAAGAGTAAGGCTGAGTGCAAGCATGCTGACAATTCGAAGTCCACGTGGCATGGGGAAAGTGTAGTGAGCAGGACGGGTAAACCCCAGTTGCGGTGCGCGCGAATATGGTCGGCTCGGTTTGCTATCTGGCGCGTTGGTCGGTGCGGCATAGTTTCCCTGATAGGCTCAAAGCCCGTGGTGGATACTTCGAAAATCCCGGTCGCGGGCGTAACAAAGCACATCTTCGTGACCGGTGGAGTGGTGTCCTCCCTCGGGAAGGGCCTGACGGCGGCAAGCCTCGGTAACCTCCTCACCGCTCGCGGTCTGCGCGTCGTCATGCAGAAGCTCGATCCCTATCTCAACGTGGATCCGGGGACGATGAACCCGTTCCAGCACGGAGAGGTGTTTGTCACCGACGATGGCTCCGAGACCGACCTCGACATCGGGCACTACGAGCGCTTCCTCGACGTGAACCTCAGCCAGGCGGCCAACGTCACCACCGGGCAGGTGTACTCGCAGGTTATCGCCAAGGAACGTCGCGGCGAATACCTCGGCGACACCGTCCAGGTCATCCCGCACATCACCGATGAGATCAAGCGCCGCATGCGTTTGCAGGCGACGGAAGATCCTCGACCAGACGTCATCATCACGGAAATCGGTGGCACCGTCGGCGACATCGAATCGCAGCCGTTCATCGAATCGGCCCGCCAAGTGCGCCACGAACTCGGCCGCAAGAACGTGTTCTTTGTCCACGTGTCGCTCGTGCCCTTCATGGGGGCGTCGGGTGAGCAGAAGACCAAGCCCACGCAGCACTCGGTCGCTGCGTTGCGTTCGATCGGTATCCAGCCGGACGCGCTCGTGCTTCGCAGTGACCGACCGGTCACCGAGAGTAATCGGCGAAAGATCGCGCTCATGTGCGACGTCGACGAGGATGCCGTGGTGAACGCGGTTGACGTGAAGTCGATTTACCACATTCCCACCATGCTGAACCAGCAGGGTCTGGACGCCTACATCATCGACTCGCTCGGCCTGAGCGACGTTGCCGGCGAGGTGGACTGGTCACGATGGGAGCCCCTGCTCGAGACCGTCAACGACCCGAAGCACGAAGTCACGATCGGCTTGGTCGGCAAGTACATCGATCTTCCCGACGCCTACCTGTCGGTCACCGAGGCCTTGCGCGCTGGTGGATTCGCCCACGCCACCAAGGTCAACATCGAGTGGATTGCGTCGGACGTCTGCAACACTCCCGAGGGCGCCGCGAAGGCTCTCTCGCACCTGGACGGCATTTGTGTACCGGGTGGCTTTGGAATCCGCGGTATCGAGGGCAAGCTCGGTGCTCTGACGTTCGCACGAGAGAACGGTATTCCCACCCTCGGTTTGTGCCTCGGCCTGCAGTGCATGGTCATCGAGTACGCACGCAACAAGGCCCAGCTTCCGGGTGCAAGCTCGAGCGAATTTGACCCGGAGACGCCGTTCCCGGTGATTGCGACCATGGAAGAGCAGGTCGAGATCATCTCGGGTGGCGACCTTGGCGGCACGATGCGACTCGGGCTCTATGAGGCCGCGCTGCAACCGGGTTCCCTCGCTGCTGAACTCTACGGTTCAGAACTCATCAGTGAACGTCACCGTCACCGCTACGAAGTGAACAACGCCTACCGGGAACAGATTGCGAACGCGGGACTGGTATTCTCGGGAACGTCGCCCGACCGACACCTGGTCGAGTTCGTCGAGTTGCCGCGCGAGGTTCACCCGTTCTACATCGCCACGCAGGCGCACCCCGAGTTGCGCAGTCGCCCGCACCGTGCACACCCGCTGTTCGCCGGATTGATTGCCGCGGCTCGCGATCGACACGAGGCGAGTGCGCTGTTTGAGGCGCCAGAGGCGTGAACCTGTCTCGACTCGAAGGGCCGATTGCCGATGAGGTGATCGAGTATCCCATCGTGTCGAGCGAGGTGGTGTATCGCGGCCGAGTCTGGGATGTTCGACACGAGGTTGTCGAGTATCCCGGGGCGCGAATTGCGCGAGACTTCGTTGCCCACACGGGCGCGGTCGGTGTCCTTCCGATGAACGAGCGTGGAGAGATTCTGCTCATCAATCAGTTTCGGCATCCGTCCCGGCGTCAAGACTGGGAAATCGTCGCTGGCCTTCTCGATGTTGCGGGTGAATCGCCCCTCGCCGCGGCTCAGCGCGAGCTCGCGGAGGAGGCCGATTTGGTCGCCGGCACTTGGAATACCTTGGTGGACATCATTGCCGCGCCCGGCGGCTCGGACGAAGCGATTCGCATTTTTCTCGCCCGCGACATCGCATCGGCGCCCGTCGTGCATGACCGCGTCGATGAAGAGGCTCACCTCATTGGGCGGTGGGTCTCCCTCGACGAGGCAGTCGACGCGGTCCTCGAGCGTCGTATTCAAAACGGGCCCATGTGCACTGCGGTACTTGCCGCGGACGCGGCCGAACGCCGCGGCTGGCGCGGTCTTGGTGATCCGAACGAACCCTGGAACGGACATCCGTTGTGGCGCTGACTTCGGGCCAGTCGTCAGCGGAGATGGCTTCTCACGACGCTCCGGAATCGGCACCCAGCGAGGCGCCCATTCCGCCGGCCATTTCGACCGCCGTCGATGCCTGGTTGCGATATCAGACTCTTGAGCGGCAGCTTGCCGGGAACACCATTGCTGCATATCGACGCGATCTGGCCCGATATGTGCGGTTCCTGGCGGATTCCGGTCGCCACGATTTCACCGAAGTGAGCATTACCGATGTGGCGGCGTTTACGCGCTCGCTTGACGGGCTGAAGCCGGCCTCGCTCGCTCGAATGGTCAGCACGGTTCGAGGACTGCACCGGTTCCTGGCCGATGAGGGTCGCATCCCTCGCGATGTGACTGTTGACATCACTCCGCCGAAACTCCCCGCACGGCTTCCCAAAGCGCTATCCGTGGATCAGGTCGCTCAGCTGCTGGGTGCGACCGATGGGGATGAGCCCGCACGTCTGCGTGACAAAGCATTGCTCGAGCTGCTGTATGCCACCGGCGCTCGCATTAGCGAGGTTGTGGCGCTCGACGTCGACGATCTGCTCGGCGGCGGTGTTGACGGCTCGGCGGCGGAAGCGGTCCGACTCACCGGCAAGGGATCGAAACAGCGCATGGTGCCGGTCGGTTCGTTCGCCCGCGCGGCCATCGACGCCTATCTTGTTCGAGCTCGACCGCTGTTCGCCCGTGAAGGTCGCGGCACCCCTGCACTATTCCTCGGCGTGCGAGGAGCTCGCCTCAGCCGCCAGAACGCGTGGCTCATTTTGCAGGGTGCGGCTGAACGCGCCCAGCTGGGGGCGCACGTTTCTCCGCACATGTTGCGCCATTCCTTTGCGACCCATCTTCTCCAGGGTGGTGCGGACGTTCGTGTCGTACAGGAGCTTCTTGGGCACGCCTCGGTTGCAACGACGCAAATCTATACGGCGCTCAACGTCGATACGCTGCGAGAGATGTATCTCACCTCCCACCCGCGCGCACTCGATTCCTAAGCGGGCAGATTCTCCTCGGCGGGCGTCGAGGTGGGCTTGAGCTCACTGACGAGCATGCCGCTCACGATGGATGCGGACCCAAGGAGCCCGAGCGCCGTCATGCGATCGCCCGCGAGGAAGCCGAAGACGCCGGCCCACACGGGTTCCGCCGAGTAGATGATGGTCGCGCGTGTGGGCGACACCGTGCGTTGCGCCCAGTTCATGACCGCTTGGATGAGCATGCTCGCCACCCCGAGGCCGAACGCGGCCGACACCCACACCCATGAAAACGCCGGAATCTGCTCGCCGAGAACCGGCATGGTCGCGAAGCTCGCGAGGCCGGCAACCCAGAGCTGGATGACGGTCACGCGCCCGAGGTTGATGCGTCCGGCAAACCACGAAATGAGGATGATTTCGATGGCGACGGGAAGCGTACACAGGATGGTGAGCAGCGTCCCAGTGTTGAAGGAGATATCTGCTCCGGGCCCGGAAACGAGCACCAGGCCAATGAACGCGAGAACGACTCCGACGCTCGTGAACAGGCCCGGTCTGCGCCGAAACACCACCCATTGCAGGAGCGGGACGAGCGGAACGTAGAACGCGGTGATGAACGCCGACGTGGTCGAACTGATGGACTGCAGGCCGACGGTTTGGAGACCATAGCCCAGCCAGATCATCGCACCGATCGAGCCGCCGGCGCCGATGTCACGCCAGGTGATGCCGGCCAGGTCACGCCGAAACACGAGGGATGCCACGATACCTGCGACGACGAAACGCACGCCGACAAAGAACTCGGGAGGGCAGTATTCCATTGCCGTGTGGACGATGAGGAAGGTCGAACCCCAGATCGCGGTGACACCGATGAGAGCGAGCTCCTGCCGGCTGAACGAGAGCCGGCGCTGTGAAGACATCTCAACAGCCTAGCGAGGCCGGACAGGCGCTAGAGTTTGGGGGAGTACTTCGAAAGGGGAAACCGTGGCAGCATCCAATGGACTTGGACCGACCGGTCGTCCACTGCGCGAGTTTCCCGCCCCAGCCGCACTCAAATCCCACGGTCCTGCCCGTGTGATTGCGATGACGAACCAAAAGGGCGGCGTTGGCAAGACCACGACCTCCATCAACCTGGGTGCCTCACTGGCCGAGGATGGTCGGAAGGTTCTCGCGATCGACTTCGACCCGCAGGGCTCGCTCTCGGTCGGTCTCGGCGTCAAGAACCAAGACGTTCCGACTATCTACGACCTCATGACCGATCGCAGCGCCGACCCGCGCTCGGCGATTCAACACACGAGCATCGCTGGTCTGGATGTGATTCCCGCCAACATCGACTTGTCGGCGGCGGAAGTCGCGCTCGTCAGCGAGGTGGCTCGCGAATTCGTGTTGTCGAACGTGATCAAGAAGGTCGCTGCCGATTACGACGTCGTTCTCATTGACTGCCAGCCTTCGCTCGGCATTTTGACCGTCAACGCGCTGACGGCCGCACACGGACTGCTCATCCCGCTCGAGTGCGAGTATTTCGCACTGCGCGGCATGGCGCTCCTGATGGATACCTACGAGAAGGTGCGGGATCGCCTCAATCCGGCGATCGAGATCGATGGCATTGTTGCCACGATGTTCGACCCGCGCACCTTGCACGCCCGCGAGGTCCTCGAGACCGTGGTGAACGCGTTCGGTGAGAAAGTCCTCGACACGGTCATCCCGCGCACCGTGAAATTCCCGGATGCCACCGTTGCGGGCCTGCCGGTCATTGCGTTTGCGCCGGAGCACGCCGCCGCAAAGGCCTACCGCCAGGTGGCACGGGAGCTGATGGCCCGTGGCGCTGTTGCCTGACGCCGCCGACACCGCGGAACGCCAGACCGAAGCTCCGGAAGCGGGCGGCTTCCGCGTCGAGCTCGGCAATTTTGATGGACCGTTTGACCTCCTGCTGTCACTCATCAGCAAGCACGAACTCGACATCACTGAAATCGCGCTTTCGAAAGTGACGGACGAGTTCATCGCCTACTTGCGCACCCTCGAACTGCATGAGGAACTCGAGCAGGCGAGCGAGTTTCTCGTCGTTGCCGCGACCCTCCTCGATCTGAAGATTGTGGGTTTGCTGCCCCAGGGTGAACTCGTCGACGCCGAGGACGTTGCCGCGCTCGAGGCTCGGGACCTCCTGTTCGCCCGTCTGCTGCAATATCGGGCATTCAAAGAGGTGGCTTCCTGGTTTGCCGACCGCTTTGAGGGCGAGTCGGGCCGGCATGCGCGCACGGTCCGGCTTGAAGAGAAGTATCGGCAGGCGACTCCGGAGATTGTGTGGACGACGTCGCTCGATGATTTTGCCGCTATCGCGGCCCTCGCACTCGCGCCGAAAACCATTCCGACGGTCGGGCTCGATCACTTGCACGCACCTCTCGTCAGTATTCGGGAGCAGGCGGCACACGTGGTGGCGATGCTCAAGGGTGGCGAGCCGCTGACGTTCCGGCAACTCATCGCGGGCGCCGCCCAGAAGGGCGTCGTGGTGGCACGATTCTTGGCCGTTCTCGAGCTGTACCGTCACGCGGCCGTATCGTTTGAACAGCTCGAACCCCTGGGTGAACTGACCCTCCGGTGGAGTGCGCCGAACTGGTCCGATGATAACCTCGCCAACTTGGGAGCCGACTATGACCGATAACGAGACCTCCATCGAGCCCGATGTGGTCGTGGGACGCGAGGATGTTCCCGCGGCCGTAGAGGCGTTGCTGTTTGTTGCTGACGAGCCGCTCACGCTCATGACGATTGCCACGGCCCTCTCCATGCCCCTCGGCGAGGTTGAGAGCATCGTTCGCACGCTCGCCGCCGAGTATGACTCGGCGCGGCGCGGTTTCGAGTTGCGTGAAGTTGGCGGCGGGTGGCGGCTCTACGTGCGGGAGAAATTCGACGACGTCGTGCGTGATTTTGTGCTCACCCAGAGCCCGTCGAAGCTGTCCCAAGCGGCGCTCGAGACACTCTCGGTGATCGCCTACAAGCAACCGGTGTCTCGATCGGCGGTCGCAGCAGTTCGAGCAGTGAACGTCGACTCGGTTGTGCGAACCCTCGTGAGTCGAGGCTTCATCACCGAGGTCGACACCGACCCTGAAACCGGTGCGACCCTCTATGGCACGACCGATCTGCTGCTCACCCAACTCGGTATCAATTCGCTTGACGAGCTTCCGCGAGTGGCCCCGCTACTCGATGATGGCTCGGAGGGATTCGACGATGTCATTGCCAGCTGAACCGGTTGAGCCGCAGCGACTGCAGAAGGTGCTCGCGGCCGCCGGAGTCGCGAGCCGTCGCGTGTGCGAAAACCTCATCGTTGAGGGCCGCGTCACCGTCAACGGCGAGGTCGTCACCGAGCTCGGAAGCCGCGTGAACGTGACCGACCGGGTGACGGTCGATGGTATGGCGGTTGAGCTCGACCCGGAGAAGCGCACGTTCATTCTGTACAAGCCCCGCGGCATCGTGTCGACCATGAAGGATGAGCACGGCCGACCCGATTTGCGCACGTTCACCGACACGCTCGATGTTCGAGTCTTCAATGTTGGTCGTCTCGACACCGACACGAGCGGTCTGCTCGTGCTGACGAACGACGGAGAGCTCGCGCAGGTGCTCGCACACCCGTCCTTCGGGGTGGAAAAGACGTACATCGCCACCGTTGCAGGCTCGGTTGAGCCGCGCACCCTGACCCGGCTGAAGAACGGTCTCGAACTCGAGGATGGCCCGATTGCGATTGATCGCGGCAAGCTTTTGCAGGGTTCCCGCCAGCAGGACCGGTCCCTCGTCGAGGTGACACTTCATTCCGGGAGGAACCGAATCGTGCGCCGCATGTTCGACGCCGTCGGCCACCCGGTCATTGAGCTCGTGCGCCGCCAATTCGGCCCGCTGCACCTCGGTACGATGAAGCCAGGCCAGCTGCGAGAGATTTCCAACGCCGAGTTGGGGGCTCTGCTCACCCTGGCTCGCGCTCACGATTCGGAGGGGGCCTCATGAGTGCCGTTCCCGTTTCGTCGGTGCGCATCGTTGGCGTCGGACTGCTCGGCACGAGTATCGGCCTCGCGCTTCGCCAGCACGGTGTCGACGTGATGCTCGACGACGCCTCGCCGACGAATGTTCGCATTGCCGCCGACTATGGGGCGGGGAGGCCCGCGGGCGAACGGGAACAGCCCGAACTCATTTTCGTGTGTGTTCCGCCGGACGTAACGGCTCAGGTAGTTGAGGCGGAACTCGCACTGCACCCGAGAGCGACCGTCGTCGACGTCGCGAGCGTGAAGTCGTCTATTGTTCAGGCGCTCCAGGCGAGCGGCGCAGACCTTTCGCGGTACATTCCGAGCCACCCGATGGCGGGACGCGAGCGCGGTGGGCCGAGCGCTGGCCGTGCGGACCTGTTCACCGGGCGCCCGTGGGTCGTGTGTTGGCATGCCGGCGCGGTTTCGTCGGCCCCGCTCGAAGCGATCATTCGACTCCTCGGCGCGCAACCGGTGAGCTTGAGCGCGGAAGATCACGATCGTGCCGTGGCCCTCGTCTCGCACGTTCCGCAGTTGGTGTCGTCGCTGATGGCGCGGCGGCTGGGTGAAGCGCGGCCGGCCGACGTTCAACTTGCCGGCCAGGGTGTGCGCGACGTCACGCGCATTGCGGCGAGCGACCCCGACCTGTGGGTCCAAATCCTTGGAGCGAACGCCGGCGCCGTGCGCGACGTTCTCGCAGAAATTGCGGGCGATCTTCATCGCATCGTCCGCGCTCTTGACGATGTTGAGGCACCCGGCGCTCGCCGCGCGCTCGCCGAGGCGCTCGAGGCGGGCAACATTGGTGTGCGGGCGCTACCTGGCAAGCATGGTGGGGCGAGCCGATTCACGACGCTCACGGTCCTCGTCGACGACGAGCCGGGACAACTGGCCCGACTTCTCGCGGAAGTGGGCGACATCGGGGTCAACCTCGAGGATCTCC
>DATGWF010000047.1:0-13514 GCA_035299585.1 Microbacteriaceae bacterium | reverse complement strand
CCGCGTCGTTTCGACCGGGACGACCGTCCGGCACGCAGCTTTGACCGCGACGACCGCGCTCCCCGCCGGGACCGCGATGACCGTCCGGCACGCAGCTTTGACCGCGACGACCGCGCTCCCCGCCGGGACCGCGATGACCGTCCAGCACGCAGCTTCAACCGTGATGAGCGGCCCGCCCGCCGCGACTCCGGTTCGAAGTTCTACCCGGACAAAGCCGAACGCGGCTTCACTCCAAACGATGACGTTGTGCTCGAACGCCTCCAGGCAGAAGCCATCACCGCGAGCGACGCCGAAGGGCTGAGCTTCGCCGACCTCGGCCTCGGCTCGAACATCGTTCGCGCGCTTGCCGAACTCGGCGCCGCAGCGCCGTTCCCGATCCAAGCCGCCACCATCCCCGTTGTTCTTCAAGGCCGGGACGTGCTCGGTCGCGGCCGCACCGGTTCGGGCAAGACCATCGCGTTCGGCGCTCCCACGGTGGAACGCCTCATGGAGAACAAGGGCGGCACCAAGCGCGCCCACGGTCGTTCTCCTCGCGCGCTCATCATGGCGCCGACTCGCGAGCTTGCCCTGCAGATTGACCGCACGGTCCAGCCGATTGCTCAGGCCGTCGGTTTGTTCACCACCCAGATTTACGGCGGTGTGCCGCAGGGTCGTCAGGTTGGCGCGCTCCAGCGTGGTGTCGACATCGTTATTGGCACCCCTGGCCGCATCGAGGACCTGGTCGAACAACGAAAGCTCGACCTCAGTCAGGTGCAAATCGCCGTCCTCGATGAGGCCGACCACATGTGTGACCTTGGCTTCCTCGAGCCGGTGCAGCGTATCCTGCGCTTGACCGCCCCTGATAGCCAGAAGCTCCTGTTCTCGGCGACGCTCGACTCGGGTGTTGCCAACCTCGTCGACGAGTTCCTGGTCGAACCGGCCGTGCACGAAGTCGCCGGCGAAGACCAGGCCAGTGGCACAATCGACCACCGCGTTCTCGTGGTTGACCATCGGGACAAGCGCGACATCATCGTGCAACTCGCTGACCGGAATGGCAAGACGCTCATCTTCTCGCGCACCCGCGCATTTGCGGAAGATCTGTGCGACTACCTCGAAGACAACGGACTGCGTGCGGTCGCTCTGCACGGCGATCTCAACCAGAACCGCCGAACCCGCAATCTTGCGCAGCTCACGAGCGGCCGAGTCGACGTGCTCGTTGCCACCGATGTGGCCGCCCGCGGCATCCACGTTGACGACATCGATCTCGTCATTCAGGCCGACGCTCCGGACGAGTACAAGACCTATCTGCACCGTTCGGGCCGAACCGGTCGCGCCGGTCAGCAGGGGACCGTTGTGACGCTCATTCCGCGCCAGCGCCAGCGGCGCATGGCAGAGCTTCTTTCCCGAGCGGAAATCGAGGTCGACTTTGCCGATGCGCGCATCGGCGACGACATCCTCCGTGACATTGCGGAGGGTGCGAGCGGCGCGTCCTCAGCGAACGCATAGCCTGACTCCGTCAGACTCATTCTGGTACTGGAATCGAAGGAACCCCATGACTCGTCGTTTCATCCCGGCGGTGGCCATCTCCGCCGCACTCATCGCAACCGGACTGACCGGGTGCTCGAGCACGCCATCTGACCCGGCATGTATTTCCGTCTCGAGCGGCGCGGCGAGCGACGCCGTCAAGGTCAGCGGTGACTTCGGTGGCAAGGCGACGATCAGCGTCCCCGAAACCTTGACGACCACGAAGCTGCAGCGCACCATCGTGACCAAGGGAACCGGCGAGATGCCGAAGACGGGGCAGACGCTCGACGCCATGGTGTCGTTCTACGCTGGCACCACGTCGAGCGATCCGATCCAGGCCAAGGTGGCGCAGCTGCCCTCGGGTGATTCGCGACTCACCGACGCTCTGCGCGCCGGACTCGACTGCCTCGCCGTGGGCACTCGCTCGGCAATTGTGGTGCCGGCGACCGACATGTTGACCGCGGATGAAATCACCTCGCTCGGTCTCGCTGAGGGCGAGCCGATGATTGTCGTCATCGACATCATCGACATTGTTCCGGAGCCGACCGTGTCCGAATGGACCGATGGTCTGCCCAAGATTTCGACGCCCGACTCGGGCATTCCGAGCATCGATTTGGCCGGTGTCACGAAGCCGGAGGGCATCGCTGTCGCGGTCTTGAAGTCGGGCGATGGCGAGACCGTCAAGCCGACCGACACGGTCAAGGTGCACTACCTCGGTGTGTTTTGGAGCGATGGTGTCGCGTTCGACGGCAATTACGGCCAGGACGCAACGGACCTCACGCTGACCGCGGTCATTCCTGGCTTCAAGGCCGGACTGGTCGGTCAGAAGGTGGGAAGCCAGGTCCTGGTCAGCATCCCAGCGAAGTCCGCCTACGGTGAGGGCACCCCGTCGGACCAGAACCCGATGGTGGGTCAGGACCTGCTGTTCCTCATCGACATCGAGGCAATCACTCCCGCGAAGTAACTCGCGGCGGCATCACGCGAACGGAGCGTAGCTCTCGATCGTGATGATGCCGCTCGCCGGGTGGTCCTGGGAAAGGTGCACGACGCTCAGCCCGCCGGTATCCAGCGCTGCCGCCTCGCGAATAGCCGAGGTCACGGGCGTCGCCGTGGCAAGGGCAATCTCACGCAATATCTCCGGGATAACCGGTCCGTGTGAGCACAGCACGGCTGTTTTGCCGGAGCGAACCCGCTTGCCGACGATGCGTCGCACGTCAGCGGTCCCGTCTTCGTAGGCGGACTGGCTGATGAGCTCGGTCCGGACGACCTCGAGCCCGGTTGCGACCGCGAGTGGAGCGACCGTGGTGGCACATCGGAGGGCGGTGCTCGAGATGATTCGCTTGGGCCCGAATGCGGCCATGGTGCCCACCAGTCCGTGCGCTTGAGCGACGCCTCGTTCGGTGAGGGGTCGATCGCCGTCACGCTGCCAGGCATCTGGAGACTGTGCCTTCCCGTGTCGAGCCACAAGGAGCGCAAAGGTTTCCCGAATGCCATCGTCAACGAGGGCGGTGAAGGCGTCCAGAATCTCGACGTCTGGTTCGTAGCTGAGGGCCTTGCGTGCTTTTCTGAGCGGGAGCCATTCGAGCGCCGCGATCTCACCATTTGGCGAAAACGACGATTCACGGATCGCTTTCGAACGTGCGTGAGCGGCCCAATAATGCACAATCTTCTCGCGGCCGTTGCCGAGCGTGTAACGCGAGATGCCCAGTGGAACGCCCAGGTTCACCGAAATACCGGTCTCTTCCGCAATCTCACGCACCGCGGTCTGCGGGAGAGACTCACCGGGGTCGACTTTTCCCTTGGGAATGGTGATGTCACCGTATTGCGTGCGGTGCACGAGCAACACGTGCACCTTGCCGTCGATTTCACGCCAGACGACGGCGCCCGCCGCATAGACCGCCTTCTCGCTCATCGCCGCTTCCGCCCTCGTTTGCCGGCGTTCTCCATGAGCACGGTCTGTACATCCTGAAGGGCCACCCCGTCGGCCGATACCGTCCGTCGGCTCCATTCGCCGTCGGGCCCGAGTTCCCACCCGCTCGATTCCGGGCTCATCGCGAGTTCGAATAGCTCGTCGATTTCAGCGAGATGATCGGGCTCAGTGAGTTGCACGAGGGCTTCGATGCGGCGATCGAGATTTCGATGCATCATGTCCGCCGAGCCAATAAAGACCGAGCGGTTGGCGCCCGTCCCGAATGAAAACACCCGAGAGTGTTCGAGGTAGCGTCCGAGGGTGGAGCGCACCCGGATGTTCTCGCTCACGCCCGGCACGCCAGGTCGGAGGGAGCAGATGCCACGCACCCACAGCTCAATCGGGACGCCGGCCTGTGAGGCCCGATAGAGCGCGTCAATGATGGCCTCGTCAACCATCGAGTTGAGCTTGATGCGGATACCGCTCGGTTGACCTTCGGCAGCCAGCGCCGCCTGTTCAGCAATGCGTTTCAGCAGGCCTTTGCGCAAGTAGCGAGGCGCGACCAGGAGACGCTTGAACTTCTTTTCAATGGCGTACCCCGACAGTTCGTTGAACAGACGCGTCAGGTCTTGACCAATCGATTCATCGTCGGTCAATAGTCCGAAATCCTCGTAGATTCGGCTTGTCTTCGGGTTGTAGTTGCCCGTACCGATGTGGGCGTAGTGCTTGAGCCGGCCGTGCTCTTGGCGAACGACCAGAGCGAGCTTCGAATGCGTCTTCAAGCCGACGATGCCGTACACGACGTGCACACCGGCCCGCTCGAGCTTTCGAGCCCAATCGATATTTGCTTGCTCGTCGAATCGCGCCTTGATTTCCACGAGGGCGAGGACTTGTTTGCCACGCTCGGCCGCATCGATGAGTGCTTGCACAATCGGGCTGTCGCCGGAGGTGCGATAGAGCGTCTGCTTGATGGCGAGCACATGCGGATCTGCCGCGGCCTGCTCGAGGAAGGCCTGCACACTCGTCGAGAACGACTCGTAGGGATGGTGCACCAAGATGTCTCCGCGGCGAATCGCGGCAAAGATATCTGCGGGCTGGTTGGGCTCCGAGGGTTGCAGGCGGGGGTGAGTGGCCGGCACGAAGGCGGGGTAGTGCAGGTCGGGTCGGTCGATTGCACTGATGCTGAACAGGCCACGCAAATCGAGCGGCGCGGTCAGACGCATGACCGCCTGCTCGGTGATGTCGAGTTCCCGCATCAGAAGATCAAGGGTCTGACCGTCCATATCGTCGGTAATTTCGAGCCGGATGGGCGGACCGAAGCGACGCCGAAGGAGTCCCTTTTCGAGTTCCTTGATGAGGTTCTCGGTTTCGTCTTCGTCGATTTCGACGTCTTCGTTGCGCGTCACGCGGAAGACGTGGTGGTCGAGAACGTCCATGCCCGGGAAGAGTTCGCCGAGGTGTTCGGCAATCACGTTTTCGAGGGCGATGTAGCGGGTGTCGTCGGCGCCACGGTTGGAGACGCGCACGAAACGCGGAAGCATTTGGGGCACCTTGAGCCGCGCGAACTCCTCGCGACCGGACTTCGGGTGCCGGACCCGAACGGCCAGGTTGAGCGACAAACCAGAGATGTACGGGAAGGGGTGGGCCGGGTCGACAGCAAGGGGCATGAGCACGGGAAACACTTGCCCGGTGAAGTAGGTGCCCAGCCATTCATGCTCGCTCGGGCTCAAATCGTCCCACTCGACAATGCGGATGCCCGCTGCAGCGAGGGCGGGACGAACCTGCTCGTGGTAGGTCGAGGCATGTCGGCGCTGCAGCTCGCGTGCACGGTCCGAAATGTCTGCGAGGACGTCTTGCGGTGCGCGCCCGACGTTGGTGGGCACGGCTAATCCGGTATCGATACGCCGCTTGAGTCCTGCAACTCGCACCATGAAGAATTCATCGAGGTTTGCGGCAAAAATGGCCAAGAAGTTTGCCCGCTCGAGGAGCGGAGTTGCCGGGTCTTCGGCGAGCTCGAGCACCCGTTGGTTGAACGCGAGCCAGCTCAGTTCGCGGTCCAAGAAACGGTCGATGGGCAACTCGGGGGCATTGTCGAGGACAAAGTCTGCGAAGTCGTCGTCGAAATCGCTCGCAGCGTGTTCGGCTGCTGTCGCTTCAGTCATTCGACTAGTTTGCCAGTCGAGTCGCCGGGGACGAAGCGTCGCTCTCCAACGAGGCGAAACGGTAGCCCACGTTGCGGACTGTGCCGATGAGGTGTTCCAGGTCGCCCAGCTTGGCCCGCAAACGTCGCACATGCACGTCGACGGTTCGGGTGCCACCGAAGTAGTCGTAGCCCCACACTTCGCTCAAGAGCTGCTCTCGCGTGAACACGCGCGCAGGATGGGCCGCGAGGAAGCGCAGCAGTTCGAACTCCTTGAAGGTGAGGTTGAGCACCGCGCCGTTCACGCGGGCGGTGTAACTCACTTCGTCGATCGAGATACCCGAGTGGTGAATCTCGCTCTGCACGGACTCGGCGTTCCGCTTCCCGAGTGCGAGGCGGATCCGCGCATCGATCTCCGCCGGTCCGGCATGGTCGAGGACGACGTCGTCGACTCCCCAGTCGGGGCTGACGGCGGCGAGACCCCCCTCGGTGACGATGAGGATGAGCGGGGCGGAAATGCCCGTGGTCTGCAGAATCTGACTCAGTGACTTCGCGGCGACCAGGTTCGCCCTCGCGTCAAGGAACACGACGTCGGCCTCGGGAGCGCGAACGAGTTGCTCGGGCGAGGCCGGAATGGACCGCGTGCGGTGCGGCAGGAGGCTGAGCGCGGGAAGTGCTTCGGTGGCCAGCTCAGACGTCAGGACGAGTAGCTGGGCCATGAGCGCACCCCCTGACGGTTCGGATGTGAACAGTCTACGATGACCATATGTCGGCATCATCCCACCGTTGGCCCGTGAGCGTTGTACCGGTATGGCTCCTCACAATCGGGGGCGCCGTCGTCGCGTGTGGGCTCGGAAATCGCATCCAGTCGCTCGCGGTCGTCTTGATTGCCGGAGTGCTCGCGACCTTTCTGGCGCAACTCGCAACCCGTGTTCCGGCTGGCTTTGTCGATCGGGCCCGAGTGAGTATCACCGGTGTCGTGATCATCGTCGCCATTGCCGGGGGGATTGCCTTGCTCCTTCCGGTCGCCGCGGGTGGGTAGACTGACGACATGACCGAATCGAACCTGCTTGCGCTTGAGCTGTTCTTCACCGGCTTGCTCGTTCTCGCGAGCATCACCATCGCCGGAATTAGCGGCGTCGTCGTATACAAGCTCTTCAAGGGGCAGCGCTAGGCCGAGCCGGCATCATGCCATTCACCAAACGTCCCGGTGCCGTCCTCGATAGTGCGAATCCACAGCTCGTCCTGCACTACGGATCGCTGTTCCCCGAGCAGCGGGCCCTCACCCGTGGCGGTGTCGTCCCTCGGGCGGATACCGCCGTTCTCCGCCTGAGTGGAGCCGACCGTCTGCGCTGGCTGGACTCGATTTCCTCGCAGCAGCTCCTCAGTTTGACCCCCCGCGAGTCCACCGAGTCGCTCATTCTCGACCCGCACGGTCATGTCCAATGGGTGCTTCGACTCGTCGATGACGGTGAGGCGCTCTGGGCGCTCACCCCGGTGAGCCACCGGGACGCTGTACTGACATGGCTGCAGTCGATGAGGTTCCGAGCTGACGTTCACATTGTCGACGTGAGTGCGGAGTACACCGTGGTGTCCGTCGTCGGCTCAATTGCCATCGCTCCGGACCGCTTCTCGGCAACGGTGTGGCGTGACCCGTGGCCCGGGGTGTCGCCGGGGGGATATGGCTATGCCTCGCACGCGCGCGACTGGCATCTCCACGACTGGATCGTTCCCAACGACCAGCTCGTCGCCCTCGACGCCGCCCTCACTGAACACTCGATTTCGGTCGCGGGGTGGCTCGCGTTAACCGCGCTCCGTATCGCCGCAGGCCGCCCGGATGCGCTCGACATCGATGATCGCTCGCTGCCGCACGAGTTTGACTGGCTGCGTACCGCGGTCCACCTCAGCAAAGGCTGCTATCGCGGTCAAGAAACCGTGGCGAAGGTGCACAACCTGGGCCGACCTCCCCGTCGTCTCGTCGTGCTTCACCTGGATGGTTCGGACACGCTCCTGCCGGCGGTCGGAGACCGCATTTGGGCCGAGCGCGAGGGTGAGCCGCGTGACGTTGGAGACATCCGCGCCGTCGCCGTGCACTGGGAGCTCGGCCCGATAGCGCTCGGACTGGTCAAGCGCGCCATGCCGGTGACGACCGCATTGACCGTCCACGTGGGGACGGTGCCGGTCGCTGCGCAGCAGGAGGAGCTGGTTCCAAGCGAAGCCGGGCCCGCGGTCGACCTGCCCCGATTGCGTCGGAGCCCGCGGGACGCGTCGTGAGGCCGGTGCTGCGCACCGACTGGTTGCGACTGCGCGATTCGCTCCCCGCAATCGCCCAGATGGTGATTGCCTCCGTCTCCGCCTACCTGTTGGCGAGCACGCTGTTGCCGGAATCCACACCGCTCATTGCCGCCATCATCCCGCTCAGTTCGCTCGGTTTCCTCGGTGATGCCAGACCAATCCGTGTGCTCGAGACGGCGAGCGCGATGACGATCGGCATCATCCTCGCCGAGGTGCTCGCGGCAACCGCGGGACAGTCGGTGTGGACGTTCACGCTCGCGCTCGTGTTGACTCTTTTGCTCGCCCGGTTCATGTCGGCGAAGGCGGCGTTCGCAATCGCGGCGGCGGTGCAGTGTTCGCTCGTCATGCTCAGTCCTCTGCCGCCGGCCGGCCAGTGGGTGCGCATCCTCGATGCTCTCATCGGTGGCGCGATTGCCGTCCTCGCCACCGCACTGGTGCCACGCGCTCCCTGGCGCACGGTCACACGACTTGGCCGCCGGTTGCTCGACGCGCACGTCGCCGTGCACTCCCAGCTTGCGCGTGCGCTCCGGGAGGCCGATCCCGAGCAGTCCGCCAACGCCCTGGCCCACGCACGTGCGCTCACTGAGCTTGTCTCAGACTGGCGGGACGCGAGCCAGTCCGGTCGCGCCATCGCGACCGTTTCGCCGTGGTTCTGGCGCAAGCGGGACGAGTTCGACCGGATCGTCGGCATGGTGGACGCTATAGACCTCACGACGCGCGGGCTCCGCGTGATCGCCCGACGCGTCGACTACCTCGTGGGGCTCGGCGAGCCTCACCCGGAGCTCGCCGAACTTCTCGAGAGAATCGGTCGCGCAACCGACCTGCTCGGAGCGAGCATCACAGACCTCACCGAGCGCCCCACGGCGCGTCACGAACTCAGTGAGATTGCGAAGTGGCTCTCCCCGGAAACCGTTTTCGCAGGGGAGGCGAGTGCGGCGGAAAACAATGTCCTTCAGGCGGCCCGGCCGCTGCTCACCGACTCGCTCGTTGCGACCGGCTTGTCCGTCGAGGACGCTCGGGCGCGCCTCGCCGTCATCGACTAGCGCGAGCCGGATCCCTGTGCGGCGACGGCCGCAGCGCCAGCGGCTGCCGCTTCCGGGTCGAGATACTCGCCCGGGCCGAGGGGTTCGAATGCGTCGTTGAGGCGGTACACGAGCGGAATTCCCGTGGGGATGTTCAGCTCAGCGATGTCGTCGTCGCTGATGCCTTCGAGGTGCTTGACGAGGGCACGCAGTGAGTTCCCGTGTGCCGTGACGAGCACCGTCTTTCCCGCGGCAAGGTCGGGCACGATGTCGCTCTGCCAATAGGGCAGCATGCGGGCGATGACGTCTTTGAGGCACTCCGTGGCTGGGACATCGATGCCGTCGTAGCGCGGGTCACCCACCTGGGACCACTCCGAGTTCGGCTCGATGACGGGCGGCGGAACGTCAAAAGAACGACGCCACAGCATGAACTGTTCGTCACCGTACTTTGCCAGCGTCTCCGCCTTGTCGAGACCTTGCAGCGCGCCGTAGTGCCGTTCGTTCAAGCGCCATGACCGACGGACCGGAATCCACAGTCGGTCTGCGGCATCCAGTGCCAGGTTGGCGGTCTGAATCGCGCGGGTCAACACGGAGGTGTGCAGCACATCTGGGAGCACGCCGGACGAAGCGAGCAGTTCGCCCGCGCGAGCCGCCTCAGCCTCACCCTGGTCGGAGAGTCGAACGTCGACCCAACCGGTGAACAGGTTCTTTTGGTTCCATTCGCTGTTGCCGTGACGAAGCAAGACCAGGGTGTGTGTCATGCCTCCAGCCTAGCCGGGAGCCCTATTCGCTTGCGGCGGACGGGTCCCAGTCGCCGGTGGCCAAGTAGTGCACCTTCTTGGCGATCGACACGGCGTGGTCGGCAAAGCGTTCGTGGTAGCGGCTCGCGAGCGTCGCGTCGACCGTTGCGGTCGCTTCGCCCTTCCACTTCTCACCCAGGACGGTGTCGAACACGGTGATGTGGAGGTCGTCGACGCGGTCGTCGAGGTCACGAATCTTGTCGGCGAGGCGGAGGTCTTCACTCTCGAGAAGCGCAACGATCATGTTGGCAATCTCGACGTCAACCTCGGCCATCTCGCGGAATGTCGACCGCAAGGCCTTCGGGATGACCTTGTCTGGGAACCGGTAGCGCGTGAGCTGTGCGATGTGACTCGACATGTCGCCCATTCGCTCAAGGTCGGCGGACATACGCAGGGCGCTGACGACGATCCGGAGGTCTTTCGCTACGGGAGCCTGGCGGGCGAGAATTTGGATGGCGAGCTCGTCGAGCTCGAGGGCCAATTCGTCGATGTGCCGGTCGTTCGCGATGACCTCTTCAGCGAGGCTCACTTGCGAATCATTGAAGGCAATCGTTGCTTGGTCGATGGATGCCGCAACAAGCCGAGCAATCTCGACAAGACGCTCGCGGACCTCGTGCAACTCTTGCTGGAATACTTCGCGCACAGTGCCTCCCAAATTCGCACGACTGACTCAACCGTCTCGTAGCAAGGTTAACGGTTGGTGCGCGCCGAGTGAACTCTTGGCGAAACGAGGCCGTCTGGCGCGCGAGCGGTGCGCTGGCGTGGATTCCCGCTCTACGCTGTGAACATGGAGTCCGCCTGGATCATGCTCGCCGGAATGGCCTTCGGTGCCTTCGTCGGCGTCGCGTTCATGATCATGCTGAATCTCGCCCAGCAGCGCGGCACCCAGGCCGCCAAAATGGTCGACCCCGGCATTCCCGTCGGCGTCGACGAAATGCTCGCGGCCTTCGACACCGCTGGCCTCGTGCTCGATCCGTCGAACAACGTGCTTCGCATTAACGAAGAGGCCCTCGAGCTCGGCCTGCTGACCAAGCGCGGTGCGCTCCGGGCTGAAATCGTGCAATTCGCCGCTGACGCCCGGAAGGCCGACTACGACCTCGAAGCTGATATCGCTCTGCCGGGAGAGTCGTATCCCGTCGAGAGCCGCCGTTTGAGCTTGCACGGCGCGCGAATCGGTGCCCGGTACCTCGTCATTCTGGCCATCGATCGCACCGATGAGGATCGCCTCGAGGCAATCCGGCGTGACTTCGTTGCCAACATCTCTCACGAGCTGAAAACGCCCACCGCATCGGTGCGGCTCATTTCGGAAGCGATTGATCGCGCGGCCGAGGACCCGGCGACCGTTCGTCGATTCAATACTCGACTCGCTCAAGAGGCTGAGCGATTGAGCACCATCGCCGGGGAGGTCATCGAACTCTCGAGGTTGCAAGGCGACCGCTTGGGCTTTGAGGTGCGACCGGTCAAAATTGCGGAAATCATTCGCACAGCCATCGACGACCATCGGGTCCTCGCCGAGGCGAAATCCATCGAGATTGCCGCCTCGCTCGACGACGAGCTCATTGTCGACGGCGACGCCGCGAGTTTGCGCACCGCCGTTGCCAATCTCATCTCGAATGCAATCGCGTATTCCAACGAGAAGTCGCGCATCGGCATAGGCCTCGCGCGGCACGACGGCATGGTCGACATCTCGGTGACCGATCACGGTATCGGCATCGAGGCCACCGACCTCGACCGGGTGTTTGAGCGCTTCTATCGAGTCGACCAGGCGCGCTCGCGCCACACCGGCGGCTCCGGGTTGGGCCTCAGCATCGTCAAGCACATCGCGAGCAATCACGGTGGACAGGTCCGAGCGTGGTCTCAACCCGGAAAAGGATCGACGTTCAGCATCCTGTTGCCAGAGAAGGAGCAGCCGTGAGCCGCATCATGTTGGTCGAAGATGAGCGCGCCCTCAGCGAGCCGCTGACGTTCTTGCTCGAGTCCGAGGGGTACCGGGTCGACCTGGTCGAGGACGGCGCGAGTGCCATCGATCAGTTTGCACGCATCAATCCGGATCTGGTCCTGCTGGACCTCATGCTGCCCGGCGCACCGGGAACGGAAGTGTGCCGGCGCATCCGCACAGTCTCGGACGTGCCCATCATCATGCTCACCGCGAAGGACAGCGAGGTCGACATCGTCGTCGGGCTCGAACTCGGTGCAGACGACTACGTCACAAAGCCGTACTCGGCTCGAGAACTCATCGCACGGGTCCGTGCGGTACTCCGTCGACGCATCGAAGCCGACGACCGCAACGACGCCGTTATTGCGGTCGGCCACGTCTCGATGGACACCGATCGACACGTCGTGAGCGTCGATGGGCAGCCGATTGCCATGCCCCTGCGCGAATTCGAACTGCTCGAATACCTCATGAGAAACGCGGGTCGAGTGCTCACCCGCGGGCAGCTCATCGATCGGGTCTGGGGAAGCGACTACTTCGGCGACACCAAGACACTCGACGTCCATATCAAGCGCATCCGGTCTCGGATTGAGCGAGTCCCGGCAGAGCCGACCATGCTCGTGACGGTTCGGGGCCTGGGCTATCGAATCGAAACGGGAACGAACTAGCGCGCGAGGCCCTCGTACTCGGCGAGCGTGGTGTCGAGGACGGGAACGTTCACCATGCGGCCGGCGTCGGAGCCGGACTGGACGTACATCGGCAGGATGCCGCCGGCGGGAACGGTGAGGTTGGTGATCGTGATGGGCTTCTCGTCGCCAACACCGAGAATGAGGCTCGATCCAGCGGCAACCGTGACCTCGACGGTTTGCTTGTCGGAGCCCTCGCCGTACTGCATCGTGATGACGCGCTCTTCCGAGGTGGGGTTGACCGCGGTGAAGACGAGCGAGCCCTCTTCCGCGCCATACTCGGTGTGCGACGTGACAACCATGAGGTTGCGGAGGTGGAGCTCGCCGACGTTCACGCCGCTGCCGTCGCTCGGGTCGTAGTGGATGTTGGTGGCGACCGGGGTCACCATGCCACAACCGGTCAAACCGAGTACCAAGCCGGCGGCCACTGCCACCGCTGCAAGCCGAGCCTTCACGCGCCCTCCAGGCATCGAAACGACATTCTTCCCCTCGAGCCTACCGCAGGCGCGCGGCCGCATCCGACCGGTCGAGCGGTCTCCAATCCTGGGCGCCGGAGGGGCCGAGCATCGCGCCCAACGGTGCCCCGGTCAGGGGCCGGCGACCTGGCCGGTCGGCCGTCAGCGCCGTGGTATCCTGGAGGTTGCTGAAAGGACGTTCGTTCATGCTGTTTGAGGTAGGCGAAACCGTTGTATACCCGCATCACGGGGCCGCAACCATCACTGAGGTCAAGAAGCGCGTAGTTCGCGGCGAAGAGAAGCTCTATCTGAAGCTGAACGTCACCCAGGGTGACCTCGTCATCGAAGTGCCCGCCGAGAACGTCGATCTTGTTGGCGTCCGCGACGTCATCGGGCCCGAGGGGCTGCAAAAGGTGTTCGAGGTGCTTCGCGCCGAGTTCACCGAGGAGCCCACCAACTGGTCGCGCCGCTACAAGGCGAACCTCGAGAAGCTCGCCTCGGGCGACGTCATCAAGGTTTCCGAAGTGGTTCGCGACCTGTGGCGTCGCGACCAGGACCGTGGCCTGTCCGCGGGCGAAAAGCGCATGCTCGCGAAGGCACGCCAAATCCTCACCTCCGAGCTGGCGCTCGCCAAGAAGACCGACGAGGTCGCGGCTGCCGCTCTGCTCGACGAGGTTCTGGCCTCCTAGCCATGACCGCCGCACGCGTCGGCTGCGTTATCGTCGCCGCCGGAAGCGGCTCGCGCCTGGGGGCCGGAATTCCCAAGGCCTT
>DATGWF010000046.1:0-3937 GCA_035299585.1 Microbacteriaceae bacterium | reverse complement strand
TTGGTTGAGGTGGCGATGAGCCAACTCGGCTCGCCGTCCTCGAGAGCGGCACGCATCCGAGCGACCCCGGTGTCGTTCTCGCGGGGTGTGATGGTCATGAACGGGTCGATGATGCAGTCGATGCCAAATGCGGCGAGTGCTTCGGCGTCGACCTCGTTTCGGTTCGCACGAATCAACAACACACTCATGTCCAGGCCGCCTCTCGCGCAATCGGGGAGTTTCGAAGCTTGGTGGCAACTCGAAGACCGAGTTTGCGCGCACGCTCAAGGTTCACGTTGGGCTCGTGGTCAACGACGCGAACCGCCGCTCCGGTCGCTTCGACGGCGAGCTCCGCGGTGAGGGTGAGTCCGGAGTCGTCGAGCACGGCAAAGGCGCCGATTGCGGTTGAACACCCCGCGGCGAGACCGACAAGCACGTGTCGCTCTGCCGCGGTTGTAAGCCGGGTTTCGATATCGTCGAGCTCGGCGAGAAGGGCCCGAGTAGCTTCGTCATCGGCGCGGCATTCGATTGCCAGTGCGCCCTGTCCCGCGGCCGGAATCCAGTCCGTGGCAGAAAACACTTCCGCAGCGACATCCGCTCGTCCGATGCGATTGAGTCCAGCGCGGGCAAGCACGGTGGCGTCATAGTCGCCGCGCTCGACCTTGGCGATGCGGCTGTCAATATTGCCCCGGATGTGATCGATAGTGAGATCCGGTCGAAGTGCCCGAATGCTCGCCGCACGTCGGGGCGAGCAGGTGCCAACGCGTGCTCCGCTCGGAAGCTCGCTGAGCCGCAGGTTATTCCGACTCACGAGGACATCGCGCGGGTCTTCCCGTTCCGGGATACACGCGGTCGCAATGTCGGGGTGCGCGGCAGCCGGCAGATCTTTCATGGAGTGGACGATGACGTCCACCTCGCCGCACAACAGTGCCTGACGGAGCGCGCCCACGAACAGTCCCGGCGTTGTGGAGGTCGAGAGCGGCTCGGTGGAGACGTCCCCTTCCGTGCGGATGAGCGTTTCGCTGAGCTCGAGTCCCGGCCAGCGATCAGTGAGCGCGGTCGTGAACGTTCGGGTTTGGGTGAGCGCGAGCAGGCTTCCGCGGGTACCCACGCGAAGACTAGGCATGCTGATCCACCTCAATGTCGAACAGGAGTCGGACGGCTGCGACGACATCGTCGGGGTCACCGTGAGCGGCGACGGCCTTCGCCTTGACCGACGGTCCGTGTAGGAGCGCATTGGTGACGGTCTTGAGCGAGCGTTCGACTTCGATGGCGGCACCGTCACCGGACCGTCGGCGCACCCGATCGACCTCTGCTTCCACCCACTGGCCCACGTGGGAGCGAAGGGCGGAGATGACCGGGTCGACGGTTTGCGTCGCGAGGGTGCTGCGGAATTCAACTACGGCGGACTGGACGAGTTCGCGAGCGGCAGAGACCGCCTCGTGGTGCTCCGGCGGGGTGGCTTGGTGGATCCGTTCGAGGTCGATGAGTTCGACTCCGGTGAGGTCGACCACCCCGGGGTCGACGTCGCGCGACAGCGCCACATCGATAATGACGAGCGCGTCGTCGCGGCCACGCTCGAGGACTTGGCTCACCATGGACCGGCCGACGACGGTCGAGTGGCTGCCGCTCGCGCTCACGACAAGGTCAACCCGTTCAAGCGCCTGAGCGAGGCCATCGGTGGGGACGGGGAGGGTGTCGTGCGCGGCACAAAAACGTTCGGCACGGCCGCTCGGTGAATACACCAGAATGTCTCGCAATCCGCTCCGCTGGAGTGCCGCAGTAACCACACGGGAGTAAGCCCCGGTTCCGATGAGCAGGGCCCGTCGGCCCTCGAGTGAACCCAGATGGCCCGCCGCGAGATCGAGCGCCGAGGTGATGAGCGAGCGGCCGGAGGAACCAAGACCTGTCGACCGAGTGACCGCCTTCGACACGGTGGCCGCGCGCTGGAACAGCGCGTTGAGCGGTTTTGAGGACATGCCGCGACGTTTGGCGGAGGCCCATGCTCGCTTCACCTGGCCGGCAATTTCTTCCTCGCCGACGACCATCGACTCGAGGCCAGCGGCTACCGAAAACAGGTGATGGATGGCCGCGTCTCCGGTGCGGACGGTCAGCATCGCAGCGGTATCCGCTGGATCGAGCGCCGTGTGGCTCGCGATGAGATCCGTCACGATCGAAACCGAATCGTGGAATGTTGACACGTCGAGATAGATCTCGAAGCGATTGCAGGTGGCGAGGACGACACCGCCCTGGAGCGACGGGATGTGCTGGGGGTCCAGCGCTGCCCCAATTGCGGGCGCGGCCGCAACGAGGGCGTCGAGTTTGGCGAGGGGGGAGTCGCGAAAGTCGGTCCCGAGGAGAACGAGTGTCACAAGCGTCACGGTAACAATCGGCTTCCTGACACCGTGTCAGCAGGTTCGACGTCCGACTGGTTGAAACTCGGGTCGTGACCCTTGCGCCCACCCACCCCCTGAACGCCGGGGCGACGAGCCGCTCGCCGCTCATCTGCGCCATGCGTGGCCACTCCTCGGAGACGATTCCGGTGTGGTTCATGCGCCAGGCCGGACGGTCACTGCCCGAGTATCGGGCGCTTCGGGAGGGGCGCGGCATGCTCGACAGTTGCCTCGCGCCAGAGCTCGCGATTGAAATCACCCTGCAGCCGGTTCGGCGGCATGGCGTCGATGCGGCCATTTTCTTTTCGGACATTGTCGTGCCGTTGCGCCTGGCCGGAATCGATGTCGACATTGAGGCTGGCATCGGGCCGGTGCTGTCCGAACCGATTCGCTCGGCGGCCGACGTGCAACGACTTCGTCCCATCGAGCCAGAGGCGCTCGCCCCGATCCATGCTGCCGTGCGCGGGCTTGTCGCCGAACTCGGCGGGGTGCCGCTCATTGGTTTTGGTGGCGCGCCCTTTACCCTTGCGTCCTACCTCATCGAGGGCGGCCCTTCGAGGGAGATGCCGACTGTTCGGGCAATGATGCGAGACGAACCGCACCTGTGGAATCACGTCCTCGACTGGTGTGCGGACGTCACCGCGGTGTTCATCCGTGCGCAAGTGGAATCCGGTGCCAGCGCACTGCAGGTGTTCGACAGTTGGGCCGGCCGCTTGAGCGCCGACGAGTATCGCCGGAATGCGCTGCCGGCGTCGCGACGCCTGTTTTCCTCGCTGAGTGACCTGAGCGATGCGGACGGGGTTGCCGTGCCGCGCGTGCACTTCGGCGTGGGGACGCGCGAGATTCTCGAAGATATGGCCTCTGCCGGTGCGACCGTGATGGGCATCGACTCAGAAACCCCGCTGCGTGAGGCCGGCGAGCGTCTGCCCGGTGTGCCGTTGCAAGGCAATCTTGCGGTCGAGCTTCTCAGCCGGCCCTGGCCCGACACGGAGCGCGCTCTCGACGCCCTGCTCCGCGAGGGGCGTGCGCTTTCCGGCCACGTTGTGAACCTCGGGCACGGCGTACCCAAGGACACCGACCCGGACGTCCTCACGCGCATCGTTGAGACCGTCCACCGCTGGGTTCCATGAGCATGACCTCTCGAGTCGTGGTCGGTGGTGGCCTCGCCGGTTTGCTCGCCGCTCTGCGCGCGAGCGACCGGGGAGAGCGCGTCACCGTGCTCGAGTCGGCTCCTCGGCCGGGGGGCCTGATTCGCTCCGAGTCTCTCTCCGGTGTGTGGGTGGACGTGGGTGCGGAATCGTTCGCGACCACCACTCCGGCGATGTTTCGACTGATTGATGAGCTCGGTCTCGAGGCCGAGCGCGAAGCGCCACAACGGACGGACGCCCACATTGTCGCCGCCGACGGAACGCACTCGCGAATTCCCCACGGCATCTTCGGCATCCCCGCGTCGCTCGACGACCCGGACCTTGCCGGTGCGATCTCGGCGCCCGCCCTGGTCGAGGCCCGCCGCCGGGATGTGGACGCCGTCGCACTCGAACCCGACGCGACCGTGGCCGATCTCG
>DATGWF010000045.1:0-6802 GCA_035299585.1 Microbacteriaceae bacterium | reverse complement strand
CACGCGCGCGGCCGCGAGCGCCTCTTGCACCTCGGGGTCGGCACGGAAGGCGGCGGCGCGTTCCTTGAGCAGGAGATACATGCGCATGTTCGCCTTGGCCGACTCCCACACGCCGTGGTCGTCTTCGGTGCGGCTGGGCTTGTAGTCGAAGTGACGCGGGCCGTCGTAGGCGCGACCGCCGTTCGGGCCGCCGAACTCGAGCAGATCGACGAGGGCGAACGCGCTGTGCAGGTCGCCGTGACCGAAGACGAGGTCCTGGTCGTACTTGATGCCGCGCTGGCCGTTGAGGTCGATGTGGTACAGCTTGCCGTGATACAGCGCCTGGGCAATGCCCGCGGTGAAGTTCAGGCCGGCCATTTGCTCGTGGCCGACCTCAGGGTTCAGGCCGACGAGTTCGGGGCGCTCGAGCGAGTTGATGAAGGCGAGTGCGTGGCCGACCGTGGGCAGCAGGATGTCACCGCGCGGCTCGTTCGGCTTGGGCTCGATGGCGAAGCGGATGTCGTAGCCCTTGTCGGTGACGTACTGGCCGAGCAGGTTGACGCCCTCGCGGTAGCGCTCGAGGGCGACGCGGATGTCCTTGGCCGAGTCGTATTCGGCGCCTTCGCGTCCGCCCCACATGACGAAGGTCTTGGCGCCCATTTCGGCGGCGAGGTCGATGTTGCGAAGCACCTTCCGTAGCGCGAAACGACGGACTGCGCGGTCGTTCGAGGTGAAGGCGCCGTCCTTGAAGACCGGAGCGGAGAAGAGGTTGGTCGTGACCATCGGGACGATGAGTCCGGTGGCGGCGAGGGCGTCCTTGAGCCGGTCAATCTGCTTCTGGCGTTCAGCGTCACTGGAACCGAAGGCGAACAGGTCGTCGTCATGGAAGGTGATGCCGTAGGCGCCGATTTCGGCGAGCTTCTCGACCGCGCGCACCGCGTCGAGGTTGGCGCGAGTGGGGCCACCGAAAGGATCGGCGCCGTTGTAGCCGATTGTCCAAAGACCGAACGAGAACTTGTCCTGCGGGGTCGGGGTGACCATTTCGCCTCCTTGCGAGTATGTTGCTAACAGCAACTTATTACATTCGGAGGGAATGTGCCAGAGCCAGCGAGCACATTGGCGGCCGAACCGCGCCAGCCCAAAGCGACCGAACAACTCCGGGCGGCAAACCTCGCGCGCGTTCTCGAGCTCGTCCGGCATCGTGGACCGATCGCGCGCGCGGCCCTCACCGAAGAGACCGGTTTGAACCGGTCCACAATAGGCGCAGTCCTGGCGCAACTCTCGGGCGAGGGCTGGGTGAGCGCCCTCGACGGAACCGCGGAAGGCCCCGGGCGCCCAAGCCCGGTCGTGCACGTCACGACCGATCGCGTCATTTTGGCGATCTCCCCAGAAATTGACAGCCTCGAGTGTGCCGTTGTCGGAATCGGTGGTGACATTCGAGCGCGGCGGGTGATTGATGCCGAACCATCGCTCAGCCCGCAGGGCTACCTCAACGCCGCCCATCGCGTTCTCGACGACCTCCTCGCCGACGCTTCCGAGCTCACCCCGATTGGAGTCGGCATCGCCGTACCCGGGCTCGTGGATTCGGACGGCGTTGTGCGGAATGCCCCGCACCTCGGCTGGCGGGAGGTGTCGTTGGCATCGGCCGCCGAGTCGGTGTTCGGACTTCCCGCTCGTGCCGCAAACGACGCCGCATGTGGCGCTCTCGCCGAACGCTCTTGGGGTGCCGCGAGCTCGGCGAGTGATTTCGTGTTCGTCAACGGCGGTTCGAGTGGCATCGGCGCGAGCATGTTCAGTGGCGGATCGCGCATCCTCGGAGCGAACGGTTTCGCTGGCGAGTGGGGTCACGCGGTCATTAATGCGCGGGGTCCCGCGCACGAACAGACCCTCGAGCAGCTCGTGAGCAAGCGCCGAATGGAGCGCCTACTCGGACGCCACTTCGTCGACCGTTTCGAGACCGGCGAGCTCGCGAGGCCGGAAGTCCGAGCCGAGGTCGATGCGCAGCTCGATGTGCTCGCGCTGGGCCTCCGTTCGCTCGTGAACGTGTGCAATCCGGAACGCATCGTTCTCGGCGGCTATCTGAGTGCGCTCGAACTCGCGCGACCCGGTTGGCTCGCGGGGGCGATTCGAGACTCCGCGCTTCATCCCGTTGGAGCGGGGGTCGACGTACGGACAGCACAACTCGGAACGAACGCCATCACCATCGGTGCCGCCGAACTCATCGCGGAGCGGCTCCCGGTGCTCGAGGGAGGACACGCATGATTGAGATCACGCGAGGCGACGACGTGCTCGCTATCGACGAGCTCGGCGCTCGCATTCGAGGCTGTCGCCTCGACGGGCTCTGGGTGATGCCGGACACGCGCGACATCGAACCGGAGTATGCCGCCGGCGACCAGCTCTTCCCCTGGCCGAACCGGCTGCGTGACGGACGCTGGATGGACGGTGACATCGAGCGACGTTTCGACATCACCGAGCCGGCGCGCAACAATGCCATCCACGGCCTCCTTGGCTCGGTCGAGTTCACCGCCGAGCCTGGCCCGGGCACCGCGACCCTTCGAGGGCGCCTCGACCCGAGCGCAGGCTACCCCTGGGCCATCGAGTGCGAGCTGAGCTTCGCGCTGCGAGCGGGCGAGTGTGCGACGCGGTCAACCTTCACCAATCTCGGCGACCGCCCGGCCCCCTGGGCCTTTGGCTCGCATCCGTACATCGCGCTCCCGGGGACACCGGAATCGCTCCGATTCGAGCTCGGTGCAAGTACGGTCCTGGAGTGCGACGAGCAGATGATTCCGGTGGGCGAACGCGACGTGACCGGCACGGCGTTCGATTTCCGCGAGCCCACCCCGCTTGAACACATCGACGTCGACCACGCCTTCCGCCGCGACGATCTGGACCAGGCGACCATTGCCTCGCTCGCCTCCGACACCGCTCGCATCGACGTATGGGCGGACGTGCAGTGCGGCGTCGTTCAAGTCTTCCGGCCCCCGACCTCAAGCCTGCTCCACCGCGGCGGGCCGGCGATCGCCGTTGAGCCGATGACCGCGCCCGCGAACGCGCTCGCCAGCGGCGATGGGTTGCGCTGGCTCGAACCGGGCGCCTCGGTCACAATCGAGTGGGGCGTTCGCGTCACGGCCCACAGGTGACGAAGGGCCCGACTGGTTCCAGCCGGGCCCTTGCGATAATTTGCGCCTAGGTTCTCGCGCCGCCCGAACGCTTGCGCGACAGGGCGTCGATGGTGGCCGCTGCGGCGAGCACACCACCGGTGACGAGGAAGTTGATTCCCGCCGGCAGACCGATGAGGCCGAGGCCGTTGTCGATCATGGCGAGCACGAAGGCACCGACGATGGCGTTCGACAGGCGACCGCGACCACCGAAGAGGCTGACGCCACCGACCACGGCAGCCGCGACCGCGGTGAGCACAATGGTCCGACCGGCGGTTGACTCGACGGTTCCGAGGCGGCTGGTCTGCAGCAGTCCCGAGAACACCGCGAGGCCGGAGCAGATCATGAACGCGGTCACCCGGACCATCGCCACCTTGATGCCGGCGCGACGCGCAGCCTCGGGGTTGCCACCGACGGCGTACAGGTGTCGACCGTACCGGGTGCGGTCGAGCACGAACGTGCCGATGAAGAGGATGGCGATGACGACCGGGATGACAATCGGAACGCCCGAAATGGGCTTGATTGACACGCTGCGGTTCTCGTTCAGGATGTACACCGCGATGCCGCCGATGACGATCGTCGCGAGGACCTTAATCCAGAGAATCGAAATCGGCTTGTTCACAAGACCGGCGCGAGCGCGACGACTGCGGTCCCACAGCCCCATGAGCAGGCTCACGACCACAACGATGCCGAGAAGCGTCCAACCACCCCAGGCGGGAAGGTTTTCGTTCTGGATGGCCTTGATCCACTCGACGTCGACGCGGAAGATGCCGCCGTCGCCGAGCATGATGAGCAGGACACCCTGGAAACCGAGGAACAAACCGAGCGTGATGACGAACGAGGGCACGCCGACTCGGGCGACGAAGAAGCCGATGAGAGCACCGACGAGCACACCGAACACAAACGAGACGACGAGCGCGAGCACCGGATCCCAGCCCATGCGCAGGGTCAGGATGACGAAGATGCCCATGCCGGTTGCACCGGTTACACCGGCCGACAAATCGATCTCGGCGAGCAACAGCACAAACACGAGTCCCATCGCGAGCACCGCGAGCTGAGCGGCTTGGGTGAAGAGATTCGCGAAGTTCAGGTTCGTGAGGAAGTACGGGCTCAGCGAAGAGAACAGGATGCCGAGGGCGACGAGGGCGGACAGCGCCGGGAGCGACCCCATCTCGCCGCCGCGGACGCGCTGCACGTACGCGGTGAACTGGTCGCGCAGGTTGCCCTCATGACCCGAGCTCAAGGACTGGTTGCTCATGCGGACGCTCCTTCGAGGGTCTTGCTTCCGGTGATGTATCCCACGACATCGGCCTGGTTGGTCTTGGCCGTTTCGATGTGGGCAGTCATCTGACCGAGGTAGAGGACGCTGATGTAGTCGCTGACCTGGAAGACGTCAACGAGATTGTGGCTAATGATGACGACAGCGAGGCCGTTGTCGGCGAGGCGGCGGACCAGGTTCAGAACCTGCTCCGTCTGCGCGACACCGAGCGCGGCGGTCGGCTCGTCGAGGATGACCATTTTCGCGTTGCGCAACACCGAACGAGCGATGGCAACGGTCTGGCGCTGACCACCCGACAGCGATGACACCTTTTGCCGGACCGACTTCACGGTGCGAACCGAGAGCGACTGCAAGGCCTTCACGGCCTGGAACTCCATAGCGGCTTCGTCGAGCGTCCCGGTCAGGGTCTCTTCGCGACCGAGAAACATGTTCTGCACGATGTCGAGGTTCTCGCACAGAGCAAGATCCTGGTAGACGACCTCGATGCCGAGCGCAGCCGCCTGGCGCGGGTTGGTGAGGTGCACGTCCTTACCCTCGAACGTCACTTTTCCAGAGTCGTAGGGCTGCACGCCCGAAAGTCCTTTAATGAGCGTCGACTTGCCTGCTCCGTTATCGCCGACGAGTGCGGTGACCTTGCCCGCATATGCCTCGAAATCGACTCCACGCAGCACGTCGACAGGGCCAAAGCTCTTGGTAACCCCAGAGAGCTTAATGAGTGGCTCAGTCACGATGCGTCCTCAAATCTTGTGGTGGGTGGTCGGGGAATGCGACGGGTGTTGCGCACCGGCGAACCGATACGCAACACCCGCACGCGTTGGATTACTTGACGCCGTACTTGGCGCAGGCCTCAGCAACTGCGTCGGTGCAGATGTCTGCAGCCTTTGCGTCGCCAGCCTTGACCACGTCAACAACCTTCTCCGGGCCGACCTTGATCGGGACAACCGCGATGTACGGGGTGCCGTCGTCAAGCTTCTTGTCAGCGCTCGGCTTCTCACCCTTGAGGAGCGAGATGATGACGTCCGAAGCGGCCTTTGCCTCGTCAGCAACCGGCTTGTAGACCGTGCAGGTCTGCTTGCCGAGGAGGACGTTCTGGAGACCGGCAACCGAAGCGTCCTGACCCGAAACCGGAACGGTCTTGCCGTTCTTGTCGAGGACAGCGATCACTGCAGCAGCGTTGGTGTCGTTGGCGACCCACACAGCGTCGATGTTGCCAGCGAGGGTGGTGTAGGCCTGCTCGAAAGCGGTTCCAGCCTTCGAGCCGTCCCAGGTGCCGGGGGTCTCAGCGGCGGGCTTGATGCCAGCAGCTTCCATGACCGAGACAGCGCCGTCCTTGAACATCTTGGCGTTGCCGTCTGCGGGGTCTCCACCGACGTAGACGACCGAAGCGGTCGCCGGGTCCTTGCCAGCGGCCTTGAGGCCGTCGACGATGCACTCACCCTCGAGCGCGCCGACCTTGTTGTTGTCGAACGAGACGTAGTAGTCAGCACCAGCGAGCGGACGGTCGTATGCAATGACCGGGATGCCCTGCTTCTTTGCCTTCTCAGCGACGGCCACACCGGCGCCCTGAAGGTCGGTGATGACCATAACGCCGCAGCCCTTCGAGAGCTGCTGGTCTGCGATGGTCGCGAACTTCGAGGTGTCACCCTGTGCGTTCTGGACGTCGGTCTCGAAGCCAGCGTCGGTCAGAGCCTTCTCGAGCTGCGGACGGTCCATCGATTCCCAACGCGGCGACGACTCGGTGTCCGGAAGGATCACACACGCGCGCTTTGCGGCAGCGTTTCCGCCACCGTTGGATGCTCCGCTACAACCGGTCAGCAGCAGCGCCGAAGCTGCAACCAAGCCGAGTGCGGAAATCACTACTGATTTCTTCAATTCGGTTCCCTCTCGATTTCAAGAGGAGAATCTGTCGACTCTCCATTGAGTGCAGGCCTTGCAGCCCTGAGCAATAAGTTGTCACAGACAACAAATCGATGCAAGCGCGCCGCGGTCACGGTTCGGTAACGAACATCCGCTCTTCACCGACGGCTTCGGCCCTTGCGTTCAGGGGCATGCGCGGTAGCCTTGGCGCATGGCTCTGGACGGCGAATCGACACGCGGCGCGGACGACGCCGCTGGCCGAAGCGCCGGGCACTTGCGGCAACACAACCTTGCGACGGTGCTCTCGATCATTCACGACGAGGGGCAGATTCCGCGATCCGCGCTGACCACGCGCACCGGTCTCAACCGATCAACCATCTCCGCGCTGGTGCGGGAACTCTCTGAACTGGGATACGTGACCGAAGCCCCCGGTAGCTCATCCGGAGGCGCTGGTCGCCCGAGTCTGAGCGTGCAACCAACGGAGCGCGTCGTCGCCTATGCCGCGCTCATCGAAATCGACGCCATCTCC
>DATGWF010000044.1:0-12713 GCA_035299585.1 Microbacteriaceae bacterium | reverse complement strand
GTCTGGATGTGGCCTAGCCCTTTCGAGCCGGTTCGAGCACGAGGCGCGTCACGAGCGCGGCGATGACCGCACCGAGCACGGGGGCAGCGACGGAGAGCCACAGCTGCTCCATTGCCGCACCGCCGGCGAATACGGCCGTGCCGAGCGAACGTGCCGGGTTGAACGACGCATTCGACACCGGGATGGCGACGATTGCGAGCGCGCTCAGTGTGAGTCCGATGGCAATCGGTGCCAGGTTCCCCGCGCCGCGGGCGCCCGTCACGCCGAGAATGATGAGAACGAACACCGCGGTCGCAACCGTTTCGATGAGGAACGCGCTCCCGAGGTCAAACCCGGCGGGCGACAGCTCGCCGTAACCGGTGGAAGCGCCAACGAAAGCGGAGCCGTCGAATCCCTTGAGTGTCCACAGCACGGCCGCGCCCGCGACTGCGCCGAGCGCCTGAGCGACGACGTAGGGGAGCACGCCCGACCAGGCAAACCTTCCAGCGGTCGCAAGCCCGACGGTGACGGCCGGATTGAAGTGGCCGCCCGAAATGCCGCCAAAGGCATACGCCGACGCGAGCACGCCGAATCCGAGTGCGAGTGCTACGCCGAGGAAGCCGACGTTGAATCCGCCTTCGCCATTCCCGAATCCAGCCGCGAAGAGGGCTGCACCGATGACGGTGAACACCAAGATAAAGGTGCCCAGGAACTCTGCGGAGAGTTTTTGGGCGAGCGTCGGAGCCGATTGCTCAGCCATGAGAGTGTCCTTCCCCCCAACGCGGCACTGTGCCGGCGGCACGTCGAACTCGTGGTGAGTGCAGCGCGGGATAGCTCGAGCGTAACGCTGCGCTGCGCGCTACTCGGGGCGTTCGAGCAGCGCGTCGGCGCCATGTGGATTCCCGACCGGCAGGTCGGGCGTCGCGCGCAACTGAAAGGAGTATTCCGCAGCAATGTCGGTGGCTCGCGCAACACTGAATCTTGCGCCGGCCGGGGCGCTGGGGGGCTGAATCCCATTCGTGGGGTACAGAAGCCCCCGGCCGTCGCTTTTCTCTGCCGTCGAGCGTCCCCTAAACTGCAACCACCGAAAGACGGAGGTACGCACGTGGGTCGCATCCTGGTGGTTGACGACGACCTTGCGCTCGCCGAAATGATCGGCATCGTGCTCCGCACCGAGGGTTTCGAACCCGCGTTCTGTTCCGACGGTGCGGCAGCCCTCGCCGCGTTCCGGTCCACACAGCCCGACCTCGTTTTGCTCGACGTCATGCTTCCCGGCATGGACGGCATCGACGTCTGCACGCACTTGCGGGCCGAGTCCGGCGTGCCCATCATCATGCTCACCGCGCGCGGCGACACGGCAGACGTCGTCCGCGGACTCGAGTCCGGCGCCGATGACTACATCGTCAAACCCTTCAACCCGAAGGAACTCATCGCGCGCGTGCGCACCCGGTTGCGTCCGGCGCCGCAGCAGGTGGGTGCGGAGACATTGCGCGTCGGCGATGTGACCATCTCGGTTGCCGCGCACGAGGTCCGTCGGGGCGACGATGTGCTGACCCTCACCCCGCTCGAGTTCGATCTCCTCGTGGCACTCGCATCCAACCCGGGGCAGGTGTTTACGCGCGAACAGCTCCTCGATGAGGTGTGGGGGTACCAGTACAAGGCCGACACTCGCCTCGTGAATGTCCACGTGCAGCGTTTGCGGGCCAAGGTGGAACACGATCCTGACAATCCCAAAATCGTGATGACGGTCCGCGGCGTCGGGTACCGTGCCGGAGCGACCGTCTAGTGAGTCCGTTCATGGCGAGTCGTGGCGACTGGTCGAATTGGCGCAGGTGGCCCCGCGAACTCGCCGACCTCTGGCGCCGCTCCATGCAGGTCCGCGTCGTGTCCAGCACCCTCGCTCTCGCCGGAACGGCCGTCCTCGTTATCGGTCTGACCATCAGCTATACCGTCGCAGCGAATCTGTTCCAGTCGCAGCTCAATCAGGTTCTGACGCTTTCGGCTCAAGCGACGAGTGCCGCGAACACCATTCTGCAGTCGTCCGATGCCTCGGATGCGACCGCGGTGCAGACCGTCATGAACTCGACGTTGCGCTCCATCTCAGCGACTGCCACGACCGATCTCATTGCCGTGTACCGGGTCCCCGACCAGGAGTCGAGCCCCATCGCACCGCAAGACCGCGTGGCGAGTGCGCTCAGTGCGGTCATCACGCCCGAGCTTCGCGCCCGCGTTCAAGCGAGCCCGGACGGCCAATTCTGGCAATCGGTCACGCTCCGATCCAGCTCAGGGACCTTCGTCCCTGGCGTCGTGGTCGGTTCGGTGTTGACGTTGCCGTCGACCGCCGGCGTCTACGAGCTCTACCTCGGCTACCCACTCACGCAAACCCAGGCGGCGCTCGCGAGCATGCAGAGTATCGGTATCGCGGGAGCCATCATTTTGCTCGTGCTCCTCGGTGCCATCATTTGGTTCACCGTCCGCTGGGTTGTGAGCCCGGTGCGTACGGCCGCCGAGTCGAGTCAGCGACTCGCCCGTGGCGACCTCGACGTGCGGCTCCCCGCTCAGGGCTCGGACGAAATCGCCACGCTCGCGCGATCGTTCAACGGTATGGCCGACAGCCTGCAAGCGCAGATCTCCGAACTCGCAAACCTGTCCACGATGCAGCAGCGATTTGTATCCGACGTCTCCCACGAACTCCGGACGCCGCTCACCACCATTCGACTCGCGAGTGAAATGCTCTACACCGACCGAGACTCGGCCGAACCGCAGATTACGCGAACCATCGAACTCCTGCACGACCAAACGATTCGCTTTGAAGAGCTGTTGGCCGATCTGCTCGAAATCAGCCGATACGACGCCGGATCCATCCAGCTCGACGCCGAACCCACCAATCTGGTGCACCTCGTGGAGGACGTCACCGCCACACTTCGTGCGCTCGCCGAAGGCCGCGGTTCGGTGATCACCATCACGGCACCGGGAGGGCACTTCGATGCGGAAGTGGACCCGCGCCGAATCCGACGCGTCGTGCGCAATCTCCTCGGAAACGCCATTGAGCACGGCGAGGGTCGCCCGATTGAGATCACGATCGATTCCAATACCTCTTCCGTTGCGATTGGAGTCCGCGACCACGGCCTCGGCATGACCGAGGAGGAACAGTTGCGCGCGTTCGACCGATTCTGGCGCGCCGACCCGGCCCGTGCCCGGACGATTGGCGGCACGGGTCTTGGACTTGCCATATCGCTCGAGGACGCTCACGCCCACGGTGGAATCATTGAGCTGTGGTCGAGGCCCGGGGCCGGATCGAATTTCGTCCTCACGCTCCCGCGCCGTGTCGGTGCGGCCCGAAGTGGAAAGCCGGTTCCCATTTCGCCAGACGGGACGGGAGGCGACGATGAGGTCTAGGCGACTGCTTCGCACCCTCGTGGCATTCGCCTCGATTGCGCTGCTCGGTGGTTGCGCGAGTATTCCGACGAGTGGTGGGGTGAACGCCGGCATCACATTCGAGTCGAGCTCGGGCGTCGAGCTCGACATCCTCGCACGTGGACCCCAGGAGGGGGACTCGCCGCAGCAAATCCTCGAGGGATTCCTCGCCGCGGCGGCAAGTCCGCAGCTCGACTATCGCATCGCGCGAGAGTTCCTCACTCCCAGTTTCTCCAAGATTTGGAAACCGGACGCGGGAACGACCGTCGACGCGCCACTCCAGCGTTCCTTTGATGCGACGAGCGATGCCTCAATCGCGCTTCGGGTGCGCCCGCTCGCAACGGTCGGTGCCGACGGCATGTATGTCGCCTCGCCAGCGGCCGCCGCAGAAACGCGAAACTATACGTTCGCACAGGTGGATGGGCAGTGGCGAATGAGTCGGGCACCACAGGGCATCGTGATCGACCAGTCCTCCTTTGGCATCGTGTTTGGCGCATACCGGCTGCAGTTCTTCTCTGCAGACGGGCGATTCTTCGTACCCGATGTGCGCTGGTTTGCGCGGCGGGAGACAACGCAGACCGCGATTGTTCGAGCGCTCGTTGCCGGACCGGCCCCATGGCTCGCACCGGGTGTGACGACTGCCATCCCGGCCGGTGCGCAGCTCGATTCCGATTCAGTGCCCATCGTCAATGGCTCGGCCTCGGTGAACCTCGCGATTGACCAAGTGCCCGATGCGCAGACGCTCTCGCGTATCTCCGCACAGATTCGGTCGAGTCTGTCCGGTGTCAGCGCAATCACCGGACTTTCGCTGAGCGTCAACGGGTCGCCGGAGAATCCGAGGCTTCTCGTGCCGTCTCCGCAAACCGAAGCGCTCGTCGATGCACGTCCCGCGGTGATGGGTGACGCCGGCTTTGGATATCTGTCGAACGTCTCCAACCAGGTCGAGGTTGACCCGACGCTCTCCGGCGCCATTGCCGCGCTCGGCCCGGACAGCATCGCGCTCGGTATCGGCGGTGCCTTCGCTGCTGTCCGGTCGGCGGTCGGCATCAGTCGGGTGAGTGCAAGCGGGACGGAGCGGATTGTCAGTGGCGCGGGTTGGCTGGCCCCCGCAGTGGACTTTGCGGGCGGCATTTGGTCGAGCCAGGAGGCGGGACCGATGGTGTGGCACGGGCCCGACGGCTCCGCCGTGACGTTGCCGGTCGCGTGGGGAAACGTCGCACTCGAGGCGTTCGCCGTTTCTCGGGACGGAGCGAGGCTCGCGGCGGTCCTTCAAGACGGGGCCGTGACTCGCATCGTCGTTGCCGCCGTCAATCGCGGCGCGGGTGGCGCTCCAACCTCACTCGGTTCACCGTTGCCCGTCACCGAGTATTTCGGCACCGGCGATGCTGTTGGTTGGGCGGATTCCTCGACGATTGTGGTTCTCGGGCGATCGGATACCGCGGCTCGAGAGGTGACGTTCGCCCAGGTCGGCGGCTCGTCGTCGCGCGCGCCGGCTCCACCGAATGCGCTCGCACTCGCGACCGGGAATTCGTCACGGGAACTGCGAATCCTCGATGCGGAAGGTCAGATTCTGCAGTCGACCGGCGCGAGCTGGCAGGTCCGGGCGAACGGAATTCGCGTTCTCGCCACGCAGATTGGGTTGCGTTAGACCACGACCTTCTCGACGGGCGTGCAGCTGATGGCCCAGTGCTCGACAACGGTCGCGCCGGCCGAGCGGCAGAGTCGCTCGAGCTCGGCAAGGGTCGCTCCCGTGGTGAGCACGTCGTCGAGCAGAACCACCCGAGCTCCCGCGATTCGTCGCCGGTCGTGCGCGCGAAGCTGAAACGCGCCGTGGATATTGTCGGCTCGCAATTGGGCACCGAGACCCCGCTGGTCGCGGACGCCGGTGCGCACCCGGCCCACGCTGATCGCGCGGAGCCCTGCGGCCCGCGTAACGAGCGCAACGGGATGGAACCCTCGGCGGCGGAGTGCGCTTCGGCGGGTCGGGGGTATCACCAGGAGGGCGTCTTCAGTCTGGCCGCTGCGGGTGTCGGCGAGAATCTTCAGGGCGCCGGCGAGGGCGCGAGCGAGCGTCATCGAACCCGAACGCTTGAAGGTTGCGACAACCCGTTGCGAGCCGCCAGAGGGCGGTATCGCCACCCAGACCGAAAGTCCGTATCGCGGGCGTCGCTCACGCCTCGGTCCCCCTCGCAGTGCGGTGGCACAGCCGGAGCAGAAACCCGTCCCGGGAGAGGCACACACGCGACACCGGCTGGCGATGGCCCAGTGGGCGGCGACTACCACCCTGCTTCGGAACGCTGCGAGGGTCTGGTTTGGTTCGTTCACCGTCGAAGTCTTGTCGAGTGGGGGACGGGATTTCTGTCACTTCCACAGACGCAGATGTTTCTCGGCGAATTCGAGGGCTCGAGGGGGTGACAAGCGACCCTTCGCGGAGTAGGTTTCCACTCAGGAGGCGCGCTTCGACCGCCCGAATCCCTTGGGCGGCACGCCATCGTTGGGAGGTTCACATGGAACTCAGCATCATCGGCCGCAACGCGGGTGTCACCGATCGATTTCGCGAGTACGTGGCGGAAAAGTCCCACAAGATTGGCCAACTCGCCGAGAACGCGCATTCCGTGCAAGTGAAGCTCTCGCGCCACCACTCGACCAACGGCCGTTCCGGACCGGACCGGGTCGAGATTACGGTTGTCCGAAAGGGCGCTCCCGTGCGTGCCGAAGCGGAGGGCAGCGACAAGTACGCCGCTTTTGATGTCGCCCAGTCGCGCATTCTCGAGCGGCTCCGTCGCGCGAAGGATCGTTCCAAGGATTATCGAAAGGGTCACGGCAGCCTCTCGCTCCGCGATGCCGTCGCTCATGACTTCGCCGATGTGGCGCTGAGCCCAATCGAGGGAGATGCCCTCGTGTCGGTCGCGACCGGCGCGACCCCGGCGGTTGAGGTTGAGCACGTCGAGGAGACATACTCGCCGGTGGTCATTCGAGAGAAGACCTTCGACGGGACACCCATGACGGTGACCGAGGCACTCGACGCCATGGAACTCGTCGGCCACGACTTCTATCTCTTTTCGGACGCCGACTCGGGCCGCCCGTCGGTGGTATATCGCCGGAAGGGCTGGGACTACGGCGTCATCCATTTGAACGTCGTGTCGTAGACGCACCCAGCACGTTTCCGGTCCGCACCGACACCACGCGCGGGTTCGACCCGGACCGGTTTGCTTTCGAGGCGAGTTTCAGCTCGTGGGCACTAGGCTTGCGAGAGTCGATAGCGGGGCATACGCCGCGCTTCGTCGCAGACTCACTAAGGAGAGCATTCGTGGCTTCTGTTCTGGAAAAGGTCCTCCGCATTGGCGAGGGCCGCACGCTTAAGCGGCTGCAGGCCTACGCGACGGCGGTCAACGCCCTCGAGGACGACTTCTCGGCCCTGAGCGATGAGGAGCTGCGCGGCGAGACCGCTGAACTCCGCGCCCGTTACGAGGCCGGCGAGTCCCTCGACGACCTGCTCCCCGAAGCCTTTGCTGCCGTTCGTGAGGCCGCGCGTCGCACCCTCGGAATGCGTCACTTCGACGTCCAGCTCATGGGTGGCGCGGCACTCCACCTCGGCAATATCGCCGAAATGAAGACCGGTGAGGGCAAGACCCTGGTCGCGACGACCGCCGCCTACCTCAACGCCATTCCCGGCAAGGGTGTGCACGTCGTCACCGTCAACGACTTCTTGGCGGGGTACCAGTCGGAGCTCATGGGCCGCGTGTTCCGCGCGCTCGGCATGACCACTGGCTGCATCTTGACCGGCCAGACCCCCGAGCAGCGTCGAGCACAGTACGCCTGCGACATTACCTACGGCACCAATAACGAATTCGGCTTTGACTACCTGCGCGACAACATGGCCTGGCAGGCGGCCGACTTGGTGCAGCGTGGCCACTTCTTCGCAATCGTCGACGAGGTCGACTCCATCCTCATCGACGAGGCGCGCACCCCGCTCATCATCTCGGGTCCCGCCTCCGGCGAGGCGAACCGCTGGTTCACCGAGTTTGCCCGTATTGCCGCCACCCTTGAGCCCGGAGTCGACTACGAGTTCGACGAAAAGAAGCGGACTGTCGGTGTGCTTGAGGCCGGCATCGAAAAGGTCGAGGACCATCTCGGCATCGACAACCTGTACGAGTCGGCCAATACGCCGCTGATCTCGTTCCTCAACAACGCTCTCAAAGCACGGGCCCTGTTCAAGCGCGACAAGGACTACGTCGTCATGAACGGCGAGGTGCTCATCGTCGACGAGCACACCGGTCGCATTCTCGCCGGCCGGCGCTACAACGAGGGCGTGCACCAGGCAATTGAGGCGAAGGAAGGCGTCCAGGTCAAGGCCGAGAACCAGACCCTCGCGACCGTGACCCTGCAGAACTACTTCCGTCTCTACCAGAAGCTCTCCGGCATGACCGGTACCGCAGAGACCGAGGCGGCCGAGTTTATGTCCACCTACAAGCTCGGCGTCGTGGCCATTCCCACCAACCGTCCGATGATCCGCGTGGACAAGCCCGACCTGGTCTACAAGAACGAAGAATCGAAGTTCGCCCAGGTCGTCGAAGATATCGCCGAGCGACACGAAAAGGGTCAGCCGGTGCTGGTGGGTACGACGAGCGTGGAGAAGAGCGAATACCTCTCGCGCTTGCTTGCCAAGCGCGGCGTCCGCCACGAAGTGCTGAACGCCAAGAACCACGCTCGCGAAGCCGCAATTGTTGCGCAGGCGGGCCGTCTCGGCGCGGTCACGGTCGCCACCAACATGGCCGGCCGTGGAACCGACATCATGCTCGGTGGGAACGCCGAGTTCCTCGCGGTTCAGGCGATGCACGAGCTCGGGCTCAATCCGCAGGAAACTCCGGACGAGTACGAGGCCAAGTGGGAATCGGTATACGGCGAAGTGTCCGCCAAGGTTGCCGAAGAGAGCGCCAAGGTGCGCGAGGTCGGCGGGCTCTATGTGCTCGGTACTGAGCGCCACGAGTCGCGCCGCATCGACAACCAGCTGCGTGGACGTTCGGGACGTCAGGGTGACCCGGGTGAGAGCCGCTTCTACCTCTCGCTGACCGACGACCTCATGCGTCTTTTCAATGCGGGAGCCGCAGAGGCGCTCATGGCTCGCGGTGTCCCCGACGATGTCGCCATCGAGTCCAAGGTGGTCTCGCGTGCGATTCAGTCGGCACAGTCTCAGGTCGAGGCGCGCAACGCGGAAATCCGCAAAAACGTGCTCAAGTACGACGACGTGCTCAACCGACAGCGTGAAGCCATCTATGGCGATCGCCGGCACATTCTTGAGGGTGATGATTTGCACGAAAAGGTGCAGCATTTCCTCGAGGATGCGCTCACCGAAATCGTCGGCGGACACGCCGGCGCGGGGAGCCCGGAGGAGTGGGATCTCGACGCGCTCTGGGCTGAGCTCAAGACCATCTACCCGATCGATATCACCATCGACGAGGTCGTCGAGGCGGCCGGCGCAAAGGGCCGATTGAGCGCCGAAATGATCAGCAACGAGGTTGTGTCGGATGCGCAGCTCGCCTACGAGCGTCGCGAGGCTCAGCTGGGTTCTCCGGCGATGCGCGAGCTCGAGCGTCGGGTGGTGCTGTCGGTCATTGACCGTCACTGGCGCGACCACCTCTACGAGATGGACTACCTCAAGGACGGCATCGGTTTGCGTGCCATGGCACAGCGCGATCCGCTCGTGGAGTACCAGCGCGAGGGCTTCTCCATGTTCCAGCAGATGATGGGTGCGATTCGCGAAGAGACCATCGGCTTCATGTTCAACCTTGAGGTCGAGGTGGCACAGCCCGACGAACAGCACACGGTTGTCCAGGCGAAGGGGCTCGAAGCGCCCAAGCCGCCGACCAATTTGAGCTACACCGCACCCGACGAAGACGGTGGCGCGACCGTGAGCGATGGCCAGGGTCGGGCTCGTCCCGCGCAGGGGTCGCAGAACCGGCCGGCTTCGGGTGGCGCTCGAGGCGCATTCGGCCAGCAGACCGGTGGCGAGGCTCCGCCGGCCAACCGTGCCGAACGGCGGAAAAAGAAGTAGTGCTCAGACGGGCGGCCCCGGGGAATTCCCGGGGCCGCCCGTTTATAGCCGTCGGGTTACTCGTAGGCGAGTGCCGCCACCGGCGAGAGCCTGGTGGCGCGTCGTGCCGGGAGGAGCGTGGCGAGTATTCCAGCGGCCACCGCGATGCCGAGGAGAGCAGCTATTGCCGCCCACGGGACAACGAGTGCAAACGATCCGAGATAGGTGTTGAGGAGCGCATTGACACCGAAGGTGCCGAGAAGCCAGCCCAGAACGATGCCGATGAGCGCCGCACACGTGGAGACGAGCAGGGCTTCAGCGAGCAGAGCTGCTCGGAGCTTGCCCCGAGAGAGTCCGAGCGCGCGAAGCAACGCGTTCTCGCGGGACCGCTCGGAAACCGAGAGGGCGGTCGTGTTGGAGATGCCCACGATCGCGACGAGAACCGCTACGGCCAGAAGCGCGCTCACGATGTTTGCGACCGCCGCAAGCGATTCTCGAACCTGGACAATGGTTTCGTTCGGGTCGAAGCCTTGTTCTGCTGCGGTTGCGAAGACCCAGTTTTCCAATCGCGTATTGGCGACGAGCATGCCCGACTGAATCATGGCGACGAGCGAAATACCGACGATGAACGCGTTCGCCGTCGAGGCGAGGCGACGTGGCTGCCGCGTGGCATTCAGTCGCGCAAGCGTGAGGGCGATGCGTTTCGAGCCGAACATGCGGCCGACGGCGACCACGAGTGCGGGAATCAGCCACAGCCCGGTCAGCATCACGCCGACAGCGACGCTCAGGCCGCCCAGTGCCGAAATCCCAACGAGGTTGCTGGGCGCAATCGCCCCAAACACGAGGAGGGAGAGCCCGGCGATGGCGATCACGGCGCCAAGCGCGAGCCGGACTCGACTTCCGCGGCGATCGGCGATGCCGCTCGACAGCGGCCGCAGTGCCGCGAGTGGAGCGACTCGCGTCGCGGCGCGCGCCGGGACGAGGGCCGCTCCGATGAAGAGGAGCGTAGTGATGATGATGGGCCAGAGGAGTGCCGCGGGCGGAACGACGAACGGGACATGGTTCACGCCTGCCACGACAGTCGCGCACAGCAGCGCGACGGCATCGCCGAGAACCGACGAAATCACACCGAGCCCAAACGCCTCGCGGACGATACTCCGACGCACCTGGTTGCGACTCGCGCCGAGGCAGCGCATGAGCGCAAGTTCGCTCGTGCGTTGGGTGACGATGACCGAGAAGGTCGTGAATACCACCGATCCGGCCACGATGAGTCCGATAGCAACGAAGCCCAGGATGGCTTGAGCGCCAACCTCGTTGTCTTCGGCGGCAGACCCCATGGACTGCTCGGTCGCCGCGTTGATGAGCGCGATGAACAACAGCACTGTCGCGAAAAACCCACTCGCGAGGAAACCAGCGAGTATCGCGCCGACGAACCGGCGAAGGTTGCCGCGGAACATCTGAAGCGACAGGCGCCACATGTCAGGCCGCGATCCGTGCGAGAGTCTGCGCGATGCTCAGTGCATCGCCGCCGGCCATGGTGTCACGGATCTTTCCGTCGGCGAGCACAATCACGCGGTCGGCGTAGGAAGCCGCATGTGCGTCGTGGGTGACCATGATGATGGTCTGGCCGAGCTCGCGGGCGCCTCGTTGCAGGATGCTCAGCACTTCGAGTCCGCGCTGCAAGTCGAGGTTCCCGGTGGGTTCGTCAGCAAAGATTACGTCCGGCTGTGAAAACAGGGCGCGCGCTATGGCGACCCGTTGTTGCTGACCGCCGGAAAGTTGGGCCGGAAGATGTCTGAGACGTCCCTCGAGACCGAGTGTGGCCGCGAGACTCCGAATCGCAGCGGAATCAATCGCCTGCCCGGCGAGCAAGGAGGGGAGTGCGATGTTTTGCTCGGCGGTGAGCGTGGGGACCAGGTTGTACGCCTGGAAGATGAAGCCGACGTGCTTTCGCCGTAACTCGGTGAGTCCGCGGTCGCTCAAGCCGCTCAAGCGGGTCTCGCCAATCGTGATTTCGCCGGAGTCGGCTGTATCGAGCCCCGAGAGCAGGTGCATCAGTGTCGATTTCCCAGAGCCCGAAGGGCCCATGATCGCGGTGAAGCTGCCGCGTTCACATTCGACCGAGATGTCGTCGAGGGCGGTGACAGCTGCATCACCCTGTCCGAAACGTTTCGTCACGTGCGTCGCCGCGACGGCAAGAGGGCGTGCAACATCAACCATGGAGTCTCCCGACCGAATCTGATCCCACAACGGGCTCAGACAGGGTAGGTAGCCGCGCAGTCTGCGCGTCGTGTCCGTCCACACGCTGAACCGTGCGAACGAGCTCCTCGCTAGTGTGAGCTCGGCGTCGTCGAAACTTCAGAGCGGTCGCCCGACCACAGCGTGTGGAACACGCCGGGCTTGTCGATTCGCTTGTACGTGTGGGCGCCGAAGAAGTCGCGTTGGCCCTGCACGAGCGCAGCCGGGAGCCGATCGGCGCGGAGGGCGTCGTAGTAGGACAGGCTCGAACCGAACGCGGGAGCAGGGATGCCGGCCTGCGTTGCCGAAACGACGACTCGGCGCCACGCCTCCTGTGCGGCACTGATGGCGTCGCGGAAGTACGGTGCGGCGAGCAACAGGACGAGGCTCGGGTCGGCGGCGTAGGCCTCCGTGATGCGGTTCAAGAACTGAGCACGAATGATGCATCCGCCACGCCAGATGGCCGCGATGTCGCCCTTGTCGATGTTCCAGCCGTATTCCTGAGCGCCGGCGATGATGGCGTCGAAGCCCTGCGAGTACGCAACGATCTTGGAAGCGTACAGCGCTCGGCGCACGTCCTCGATGAAGGCGTCGCTGTCAGTCACGCGGAATGCAACGGCGGGGCCCGGCAGGTTCGAGGCGGCCGCGCGTTGCTCCGGGTGGCTCGAGGTACTGCGCGCAAAGACTGCCTCGGCAATGCCGGAGACCGGAACACCCAGGTCGAGCGCGGTCTGCACCGTCCAGGCTCCGGTGCCCTTGGCGCCGGCTTGGTCAACGATGACATCCACGAGCGGGCGGCCGGTCTCGGCGTCCACCTGACGCAACACCTCGGCCGTAATCTCGATGAGGTACGACTGCAGCTCGCCTCGGTTCCACTCGGCGAAAATGTCGGCGATCTCGGCGGGGGACTTGCCCGTGCCGCGGCGGATGAGGTTGTAGGCCTCGGCGATGAGCTGCATGTCTGCGTACTCGATGCCGTTGTGGATCATCTTCACGAAGTGGCCCGCGCCGTCGGTGCCGACGTGGGTGACACACGGCTCGCCTT
>DATGWF010000043.1:0-28932 GCA_035299585.1 Microbacteriaceae bacterium | reverse complement strand
CGCCGCTCCCGCCGGCGCGGAGGGCGTCAGTCTGTTGCCGTACTTCGCCGGTGAACGCACGCCCAACCTGCCCGACGCGACCGCGACGCTTTCCGGCCTGAGTGAATCGAATACCACGCGTGAGAACGTCGCGCGGGCCGCCGTCGAGGGGATGCTCGCCGGTCTCGCCGTCGGTGTCGATGCCCTTCGCGGCCACGGCATCGCGGTGAACCGACTGTTCCTCGTCGGTGGTGGCGCGCAGTCGGCGGCGGTGCGCGCCATCGCTCCGCTCGTGTTCGGCGTCCCGATCGAAGTGCCCGAACCCGCCGAATACGTCGCCATCGGTGCCGCGCTCCAGGCCGCCGACACCCTCGCACTCCAGTAGCCCTTCCCGCTCGAAAGGATCAGCAATGACGCTGCCCAGCTCGCTCCCAACCCCGAAGCTGCCCGACGCCTACGGAACGACGCCACTCCGATGGGGTGTCGTTGGTCCGGGTGGCATCGCACACAGTTTCGTCGCATCCGTCCTGAAGTACACCGGCCAGCGCTTCACCGCGGTCGCATCGAGCGACATTGACCGGGCACGCGCCTTCGCTGAGCAGTACGGCATCCCGACGGCGTACGGCTCCTACGAAGACCTCTTTGCCGCTCCGGATGTCGACGCGGTGTACGTCGCCACCCGACAGGAAGGCCACCTCGAGCCGGTGCTCGGCGCGATTCGGGCGGGCAAGCATGTCCTGGTCGAGAAGCCCATCGCGATGCTCCCCCACGAGGTCGAGACCATCATGGCCGCGGCATCCGCCGCGGGCGTGCTCGTCATGGAGGCGATGTGGACGACCTACCTTCCGCAGTCATACGTCATTCGACAGCTTCTCGCGGACGGCGTGCTCGGTTCGATCCGCCTGATCCAGGCCGACCTCGGCCAGGATCTTCGCCATGTGGAACGCCTCGTCGACCCCAACGGCGGTGGCGCAGCTCTCGATGTCGGCATTTACCCCATCGCGTTTAGCGCGCAGTTCTTCGACCACGCGCCGGTGGCAATACACGCCTCGGGTTCACTCACCACAACTGGCGTCGATGCCGAGAGCGTCATTCGTCTCGACTACGGCAACGATTCGCGCGCCATCGCCTACTCCAGCATCCTCTCGTTCAGCACCACGACAGCATGGGTCGACGGCGAGCACGCCTCAATCGCCCTCGGCCGTCCGTTCTTCACCCCCACCTCGGTGACGCTGTTCTCTCGCGAGTTCAACCCGACGCCGGTCGCGCATTGGGACGACAACAACGGCATTCGCGGCCACGAGGGCCTGTGCTACCAAGCGACGGCGTTCGCGAGCTACGTCGAGCAGGGACTGACCGCCTCACCGTTCCGCCCGCTCGAAGCTTCGCTGCGCGATATCCAGACCATCACCGAGGCGCGGCACCAGTTCGGCGCGATCTACCCGGTCGAGCGCGCCTAGTTCGCGGGGGAGTCGCCCGGCGCATGCTCGGGCGTGGACGGTTCGAGTGAGCCCTCAAGCTCGGACTCGAGCTGGGCGTCGTGGGCCTTTCGCGGGAGCGCGAGCCACGGAATCGTCAGGTTGCAAATCGGCCCGATGCCAAATGCGAACAGCACGGTGCCGATGCCGACGTTGCCGCCGAGTGCCCAACCGATCGCGAGCACCACAATCTCGATGCTCGAGCGCACCTGCCAAATCTTCCATCCGGTGCGGCGAACGAGGCCGGTCATGAGGCCGTCGCGCGGACCCGGTCCGAAGTGCGAGCCGATGTACAGCCCGGTCGCCAAACCGATGGTCAAGATTCCCGTCACGAGGTAGATGCCACGCACGATGAGGTTGTCGGTTTCCGGAAACACCGCGAAGCCCAGGTTGGCGGAGGGGCCCACGAGGAGGGTGTTGAGCACGGTTCCGATGCCGGGCCATTGCCGCAGCGGAATCCACAGCAATAGGACGACCAGGCTGATACCGACGGTGATGAAACCAAAATTCCAGCCGGTCTGGTTTTCGACGCCAAGCGCGAGCACGTCCCACGGTGCAACGCCGAGGCCGGCACGCACCATGAGTGAAATTCCCAGGCCATAGAACAGCAGACCGATGAGCAGCGAAAGGAAGCGTCGCGGGAAACCGGCAGGGCGGCGGAAAAGCGGAGTCACCGTGCTAGTCAACCACCTGCACGGCTCCCCGAGGTGACCGTGACGTTGCGTTGCTTTGACTGAGGGCGATGCCCACCACGATGATGAGCCCGCCGAGCGGCGCGTGCCAGGTGAGCTGTTCGCCGAGGAGTGCGACCCCGAGCGCGACACCTACGACCGGGCTGAGGTACGTCACCATCGAGGCGCCCGTCGCGCCCCAGCTGTCAACCACTCGGGCATTCCAGATGTAGGCGATTCCACTCACGAGTACGCCGAGCCACAGCAGTCCGAGCCATGACATCGGGTCGAACGCGGTAGGCCACTTCGCCCACACCGGCGTGAACACGACGGAGACGACGGCCGCGCCAATGGTGATGAGCGCCGCGGCGGTGGTCGCGTGCATGGGCGTCTCGGCAAGGTACTTGCGCTGGTAGGCGAACGCGAGTGCGGCCGAGGTCACACCGGCGAGGCAGGCGAGTTGATTCCAGACTCCGCCACCGAAACTCGATTCCCACGGCGCGATGACCACCGTGACGCCCACGATTCCGCAGGCGATACCCAGCCATTGCCGCGGTCCGAGCACGTCAATCCGGAACAGCAGCCCGGCGATGAGCGCCGTCACAATCGGCGTCACTCCGTTGTAGATGGATGCGGTGCTCACGGTGACACCGAGTTGGCCGAGTGTCCAGAAGACGTTCGGCAGCACAGCCAGAAGCACGCCGATGACGCCGAAGTGCACCCAGGTCTTCCATGACCGCGGCCACACCCGACCGTCGGTCCGTGGGCGCAACATGGCTATCGCCGCGAGCAGGGTGATTGCGCCAAGCAGGCCACGCGCCCACACGATGAACTCCCAGTCCATCGTGCGGAGCGCGAGTGCATTCCAGTAGAAGCCGCTTCCCCAGATCGTTCCGACGGCCAGAAAGCGCCAGGCGACGGGCAAGTTCGAATGGAGTCGAGTCACGCTAGGCGATCGGGAAGCCGAGGTTGATGCCGCCGTGGCTGGCCGGGTCGAGCCAGCGGCTGGTGATGGCCTTCTGACGGGTGAAGAAGTCGAAGCCGGCAATGCCGTATGCCTTCGAGTCGCCAAACAGGGAGTCCTTCCAACCACCGAAGGAGTAGTACGCAACCGGAACCGGCAACGGCACATTGATGCCGATCATGCCGACCTCGATTTCGTTCTGGAATCGACGAGCCGCGCCACCATCGTTGGTGAAGATGGCGGTGCCGTTGCCAAAGGCTCCCGAGTTGATGAGGTCGACGCCCTCCTGGAACGACTTCACCCGAACGATTGACAGCACCGGGCCGAAGATTTCCTCGGTGTAGGCGCGCGAGGAGGTCGGCACGTTGTCGAGCAGGGTTGGGCCGAGCCAGAAGCCGTTCGGGTCGCCGTCGAACTCGCCCAGACGGCCGTCAACCACGACGGTTGCGCCATCGGCGGCAGCGATGTCGATGTAGCTCGCAACCTTGTCGCGGTGCTGCTCGGTGACGAGCGGACCCATGTCGGGTTCGCGGCGACCGTCACCGGTGCGCAGCTTCGCCATCCGGTCGGTGATCTTTTCAATCAGGGCGTCCGCAACGGGCTCGACGGCGAGCACGACGGAGATGGCCATGCAGCGCTCGCCGGCCGAACCGAAGCCGGCGTTGATGGCCTGGTCCGCAACGAGGTCGAGGTCGGCGTCGGGCAGCACGAGCATGTGGTTCTTTGCGCCACCAAGTGCCTGCACGCGCTTGCCGTGAGCGGCGGCGGTCTCGTAAATGTACTTCGCAATCGGGGTGGAACCCACGAACGAAATCGACTTCACATCCGGGTGCGTAAGCAGGCCGTCGACGGCCAGCTTGTCGCCCTGAAGGACGTTGAACACGCCGTCCGGCAGTCCCGCTTCCTTCCAGAGCTCGGCCATCCAGAGTGCAGCCGAGGGGTCCTTTTCAGACGGCTTCAACACGACGGTGTTGCCGACCGCAATCGCGATGGGGAAGAACCACATCGGCACCATCGCGGGGAAGTTGAACGGGCTGATGATGCCCACGACACCGAGCGGCTGCTTGGTGGAATAGACGTCGATGCCGGTCGAGACGTTCTCGGAGAAGTCACCCTTGATGATGTGCGGGAACCCGGTTGCGAGCTCCACGACCTCGAGGCCGCGCTGCACCTCACCGAGCGCGTCCGAGACGACCTTGCCGTGCTCGCTCGTGATGATTTCGGCGAGCTCGCCCTTGCGGGCGTTCAGGAGTTCACGGAACTTGAACACCACCTGTTGACGCTTCGTGATGGGAGTGTCGCGCCAAGCCGGGAATGCTGCCGCGGCCGCATCGATCGCGGCTTCGATTTCAGTCTCGTTCGCGAGTGCGACGTTCTTGGTCTGGACGCCGAGTGCCGGGTCGAAGACGGGTGCCGTGCGGCCCGAGGTGGAGGCACTGTGTGCGCCGTTGATCCAGTGTCCGAGGGTGGGAATGCTCATTCTTCTGTCCTTTAGATGGTGCGCAGTGCGGCGTCGATGATGGCGAGGCCTTCGCGGGCCTCGTCGGCGGTGATGACCGCCGGCGGAACGACGTGGAGTCGGTTGTCCGCCATGAACGGCACCAGACCGGTGCGGAGAAGTTCACTCTTCAGTGCCGCCATCTTCGATGCGGCGAGTGGCTCACGGGTGGCCTTGTCTTCAACGAGCTCGACCGCCCAGAACACGCCGAGTCCGCGCACGTCACCAACGTGGGCGTGCGAATCCGCGAAGCCCTCGAGCGTCGGTCGGAACACCGTTTCGCCAACCTCGTGCGCGTTTTCCGGCACTCGCTCCTCGGTCATCGCATCGATCGACGCGATGATGCTTGCGGCGGCGAGCGGGTGTCCCGAATAGGTGAGCCCGCCGGGGAAGACAGTTTCATCGAAGTCGGCCGCGATGCGGTCCGAGATGATGACACCGCCGACCGGCACGTACCCCGAGTTCACGCCCTTCGCGAAGGTGATGAGGTCGGGAACGACGTTGAACGCCTCGAAGGCAAACCAGTTGCCGCAGCGGGCGAAGCCGGCCATGACCTCGTCGAGGATGAGCACGATGCCGTACTTGTCGGCCAGCGCGCGCACGCCCTCGAGGTACCCGGGCGGCGGCACCAGAATGCCGGCAGTTCCCGGAACCGTCTCGATGAGGAACGCCGCGATAGTGCCCGGGCCTTCCGCCTGCACGACGCGCTCGAGGTGGTGCAAGGCGCGCTCGCACTCCTGCTCGGGGGTCTCCGACCAGAATTCGCTGCGGTACAGGTACGGTCCGAAGGCGTGCACGTGTCCGCGCGCGAATTCGTTCGGCATCCGGCGCCAGTCGCCGGTGGCCACAATCGCCGCACCGGTGTTGCCGTGGTACGAGCGGTAGAACGAAACGACCTTGTCGCGGCCGGTGTGCAGGCGCGCCATCCGGATAGCGTTCTCGTTCGCGTCGGCGCCGCCGTTGGTGAAGAACACCTTGTTGAAGCCGGCCGGCGCCTTGCTGATGATGCGCTCAGCGGCCGTGGCACGCGTGATGTTCGCGGTAGCCGGGGCGACCGTCGTCAGCAGCTGCGCTTGATCGATGATTGCCTGGACAATCTTCGGGTGCTGGTGGCCGATGTTGACGTTCACGAGCTGGCTGGAGAAATCGAGGAATTCGTTCCCCTCGTGATCCCACACGCGGGTGCCCTTCCCGCCGGCGAGGGCGATGGGGGCAATCTTCGCTTGCGCGGACCACGAGTGGAACACCCGCTTCAGATCTGCCGAGACGACGTCGTTGTTGGAGGGGGTGGTGCTCATGGATATCAATCTTTCTCGCGCGCTCGCGCTCCCTTGCGCGGCACGGATTGGGTGAATTAGCCGAACAGGCGTTGCAGGCGCTGAATTCCTTCGAGCAACGGCTCATCGCCGAGCGCGTAGGAGAAGCGCAGGAATCCGCTCGGACCGAACGCTTCACCCGGAACCGCGGCCACTTCGGCCTGGTCGAGGATGAGGTCGGCGAGTTCGAGCGAGGACGTTGGCGTGACGCCGCCCCATTCGCGACCGAGCAGCCCGGTCACGTCGGGGTACACATAAAAGGCACCCTGCGGGGTCGGCACGTGCATGCCGTCAATCTTGGACAGCTCCGAAACGATGAGCTTGCGGCGGCGGTCGAACGCCTCCCGCATCATCGCCACCTCGTCTTGCGGCCCGGTGAGCGCAGCAATCGCGCCACGCTGTGCCACGTTGTTCACGTTCGAGGAGAGGTGCGACTGCAGGTTGGCGGCGCCCTTCATGGCGTCGACCGGACCGACCATCCACCCCACTCGCCATCCGGTCATGGCGTAGGTCTTGGCCACGCCGTTGACGAGGATGGTCTGTTCGGCGAGGGCGGGTACCGCCTCGACAATCGACACGGCGCGCACGCCGTCGTAGGTGAGGTTCTGGTAGATCTCGTCGGCGATGACCCAAATGCCGTGCTCGAGCGCCCACTCGCCGATGGCTTTGGTTTGCTCGGGCGAATAGACCGAGCCGGTCGGGTTCGACGGCGACACGAACAGGAGCACCTTGGTCCTGTCGGTGCGGGCGGCCTCGAGCTGTTCGACCGTGACGAGGTAGTTCTGGTCTGCGCCGGCGAACACGTCTACCTGGCGGCCGCCTGCGAGCGCGATCGCCTCGGGGTAGGTGGTCCAGTACGGGGTGGGCACGAGCACTTCGTCGCCGGCATCGAGGAGCACCTGGAAGGCCTGGTAGACGGCCTGCTTCCCACCATTGGTGACGATGACCTGACTTGCCGGAACCGCCCAGCCGGAGTCGCGCGCGGTCTTCGCCGCGATGGCTTCGCGCAGTTCAGGCAGACCGGTGGCCGGGGTGTACCGGTAGTTCTTCGGGTCGCGCAGTGCACGCTCGGCGGCCTCGACGATGAATGCCGGGGTGGCGAAGTCGGGTTCACCAGCGGCATAGGAAATGACCGGGCGCCCCTCCGCTTGCAATGCCTTCGCTTTCGCGTCGACCTTCAGCGTGGCTGATTCGGCGATGGCGGAAATCTTTGCGGAAACACGACTGCGTGGGCTCACACCCTTAACAATAGGGCGCGGCCTTCGTTGAGGCGAGGGTCAGCGCGCTCGGCGCGCTCGGCTCAACAGAATTCCGCCGGCGAGCAATGCAACGATTGCCGAAAGCGTCCAGGCCGTGTCCACGCCGGTCGTCGCGAGTGCGCTCGTTTCGGCTGTCGCGCTCGCGCTTTCGCTCGGCGACGGTGCGCTTGAAGGGGTCCGAGCGGAGGCCCACATTTCCCGATGGTCGTCGACCGTGACGGTCCAGACCGCCACCCAGGTTCCATCCCCGAGGGAAACGAGCTGTGGTGTTTCGCCTCGGTGGGGCGCGCCGCCGAGCTCCTCGGGGTCCGACCAGTTCACTCCGTCGGTGCTCGTGCGGAACTGCATGTGGCGGCCGGTTCCGTCTGGGTTGTCGTCGAATACCGCAGCGAGCTCGTCGTTCTGGTCGATGCGGAATGCCAACCCCCAGAGGCGCGGAACGCCCGTCGCGAAGGCAACGGGCTCATCCCAGGTGGCGCCGTTGTCGTCGCTGATCGCGGTGTAGCGGGTCTGCGTAGGGTCGCCAACTTCGGACCACGCGGCAATCAAGCGCCCCGTGCTCATCCGGACCAGTTGCTGGTTCAATGCGGTCATCGACGTTTCGGCGCTGAGTCGAGTCGGCGTCGACCAGGTGACGCCGTCTGCACTCGATGCGATCTCGGTGAACCCGGTGATGCCGTCCCAGTTTGCCCAGATAGCGGCGTAGCCGGTTTCGGTTGTTGGTGCGACGGTGACGAAGTTGAACCCGGTCGGGCTCGACGCAATGTGCGGCGTCGTCGTCCAGGTTCCGCTCGCGCTGCGCTCGAAGGTGTTGAGCCAGGATGTCGAGCCGTCCGTCGACCGGTAGGTCACGAGGGTGCGGCCGTCGCTCGCCGCGGTGATGGCCGGGAACGAAACGGTCTCTCCGCTTGCCTCAGAAATGGCGGCCGGGCCCCAGGTTGCGCCGTCGCTACTTCGGGCCACATATACGCGACCGTTCTCCCCTGAGCCGACGATCCACGCGAGCACAAACCCGCCGGTCGCGCGGCCTGCGACTGCAACGCCTTCCGCGGAGGTGCTCGGGTCAGACACCGACACCGGCGCGCTCCAGGTTGCACCGTCGGTGCTACGCGATACATAGAGGGGCGCGTTGCCGCCAGTGATGCTCCGCCAGGCGGTAACAAACACTCCGTTGCCGTCGACGGCGAGGGTGGGCCAGGTCATGCCGCCGGACGGGTCGCCGATGGCGACCGGGGTGCTCCACTCGAGGCCGTCTTGGCTCGTCGACGCGTAGAGCTGGTACGCGTCATTGACCGAGTCAATCCACACCGTCACGATGGCCCCGTCTGGGGCGGCCTGAGTGAGGAACCCGGTGAAGTGGTCGGCGGCGTTTGACACGACGACGGGGGGCTCCCAGCTTGGCCCGGTCGCGCTCGCGGCGTGCACCCCCGCGAACGCGAGGCCGAGGCCGGTGAGTGCCGCAACGGCAATTCGAATCGACCGCATGTTCTGGCGCACGACCGGACCTTCCCCGAGGTGAGTGGTGCGCCTCAGCCTAGGGCCATCGTTCCGAATGAGCGAGGTGTTTCCTCCGAGTGCTCGAGAGCGCCAACTGTCAATCCCCTTGCCGCCTACCGATAACGATCGCAACCTTCAGCGGTTCGATTATCCGCGACGGTTCTTGGAGCTCCTCATGGCAGCACGCACAACGTTCATTGCGCTCCTTCTGCTCATGCAGTGGGCGGTGTTCTTCGTGTTCGTTTCATGGCTCACGCAAGCGGGGTACACCGGTTTTCACGGCGCTGCGGATGGTCGCGCCCTCATCGAACGTGCACTGCATCCAAGCGGGAGCTTCGCATTCGTGGCTGGCGCCAACTGGGGGCCGCGAATCTTCGACCTTGCAACGCTGTTGCTCCTCTCACCTCTTGCGCTCACTGTCGTGTTCATCAGATCGATGCGCCGGCGGGTTCGGCGCTGAGCAGGCGCCAACGCAATCGGGTTTGTCGACAGGGCGTATCTCGCTTAGACTGACGAGGTTGCTTTCTGACCTAAGCTTCGGCATGCCCAAAAGCAGGTCTGGTCAGAGGCTGCTATGAGCCCGGTGGGTTCATAGGGCGGTGGCTCAATTGGTAGAGCAGCGGTCTCCAAAACCGCAGGTTGCAGGTTCGAGTCCTGTCCGCCCTGCGAGTCGGTGCAAGCCGGCACGAGAAAAGGAAGTCAACGTGAGCCAAAACGAGCTCGACGAGCCCAGCGAGGACATCGTCGCGACCGCAAAAAAGGAGAGCGCCGCACGGCGTAACCCGTTTGCGCGCATTGCGCTGTTCATCCGTCAGGTCTTTGGAGAGCTGCGTAAAGTCGTCACCCCGACCCGCAGTGAGCTCGTCAACTACACCATCGTGGTGTTGGTGTTCGTGCTCATCATGATGGGCCTGGTGTGGGTGCTCGACCAAGCATTCAGCTTTGTGGTTCTGTTTGTTTTCGGTAACCCGAGCAACTAAGTAGAGGACGAGAAGTGTCAAACATCGATCGCGACGACGTCGACTGGGCGACGGCTGCCGAGCAGTCATCGGAGGAAGACGAAGCGCAAGAGGGCAACACCCTCGACCACGATGCGCACTCGTCGGACGCCGCTGAGCTCGCCGCCATGCACGTCGTAGACGAATCCGAGTCCGTCGACCTCGACGAGGTGCTCGACGCCCTCGCCGAAGCCGTCGACCCCGAAGCCGACGCAATCGTCGACGACGCCCTCGACATCGACTCCGCCGACGAGGCCGAGGCCGCGCTTGAGGCAGTCATCGAAGAGCAGGCAGAGTCGGCCGAAGAGGCCGAGTCGAGCGACGACCCGTACGAGGCGTTCAAGGCGGAACTGCGCTTCCTCCCCGGCAAGTGGTACGTCATTCACTCGTACGCCGGCTTCGAGCGCAAGGTCAAGGGCAACCTCCTCCAGCGCATGGAGTCCATGGCGGACAAGGGTGGCGAAGACATTTACCAGGTCGAGGTCCCCATGGAAGATGTCATGGAGATCAAGAACGGCCAGCGCAAAATGGTCACCCGCGTTCGCGTTCCCAGCTATGTGCTAGTCCGCATGGACCTCAACGAAGACAGCTGGTCCGTCGTCCGTCACACCCCCGGTGTGACCGGCTTCGTGGGCAACGCCCACAACCCGACTCCGCTGCGTTTCGAAGAAGCCTTCAACATGCTCAAAGCTCTCGTCGAGGTGGCTCCGGCGGCTCCGGCCAAGGCGGCCGGCAAGGCAACCGGTTCGGGCGCCGCGGCAACGCGCAACGCTCCGATCGAGGTGGACTTCGAAATCGGCGAAACCATCTCCATCAAGGAAGGCTCGTTCGAGGGTCTTCCCGGAACGATTTCTGAGATCAAGCCCGAGAGCGGCAAGCTCATCGTGCTCGTCTCGCTGTTCGAACGCGAAACCCCGGTCGAGCTCAGCTTCGACCAGGTCGCCAAGATCTAGCACCCAAAGCCACCACTTCCGGATTGGCCGGTTGTGGGAGAGGGATGCGCTCGCGCATCGTTCGAAAGAAAAGAGAAAACAATGGCACCAAAGAAGAAGGTCACGGGTCTGATTAAGCTTCAGATCCAGGCCGGCGCCGCCAACCCCGCTCCGCCCATCGGTCCGGCGCTGGGTCAGCACGGCGTCAACATCATGGATTTCTGCAAGGCCTACAACGCGGCCACGGAAAACCAGCGTGGAAACGTTATCCCTGTCGAAATCACCGTCTACGAAGACCGTTCGTTCGACTTCATCCTCAAGACCCCGCCGGCTGCGGAGCTCATCAAGAAGGCCGCTGGTGTGGCCAAGGGATCGGGCACCCCGCACACGGTCAAGGTTGCCAAGCTCTCGCAGGACCAGGTCCGCGCGATTGCTGAGCAGAAGATGGTCGACCTCAACGCCAACGACATTGACGCCGCTGCCAAGATCATTGCTGGCACTGCGCGCTCCATGGGCATCACGGTCGAGTAAGGACGGAGAGAGACATGGCACAAAAGTCAAAGGCCTACCGCGCTGCCGCCGCGAAGATTGAGGCTGACAAGTACTACACCCCGGCAGAGGCAGTCGTCCTCGCCAAGGAGACCGGTTCGGCCAAGTTCGACGCGACCGTTGAGGTTGCGCTGAAGCTCGGTGTCGACCCGCGTAAGGCAGACCAGATGGTGCGCGGCACCGTCATGCTGCCGCACGGCACCGGCAAGACCGCTCGCGTCATCGTGTTCGCCAACGGCCCGGCTGCTGAAGCCGCGCTCGCTGCGGGTGCTGACGAGGTCGGCGGCGTCGAGCTCATCGAGAAGGTGGCCGGCGGCTACCTTGACTTCGATGCAGCCGTTGCCACCCCGGAGCTCATGGGCCAGGTCGGTCGCCTCGGTAAGGTTCTCGGTCCCCGTAACCTCATGCCGAACCCCAAGACCGGCACCGTTACCACCGACCCGGCGAAGGCCGTTTCGGATATCAAGGGTGGAAAGATCGAGTTCCGCGTCGACAAGCACGCCAACGTGCACTTCATCGTCGGCAAGGCATCGTTCTCGGCAGACCAGCTCAAGGACAACCTGAAGGCAGCCCTCGAAGAGGTGCAGCGTCTCAAGCCGTCCAGCAGCAAGGGCCGCTACATCCAGAAGGGCGCCGTTTCGACGACCTTCGGTCCGGGCATCCCGCTCGACATCAACTCGCTCTAAGCCAGTTCACGAAAGAGGCCCGCTTCGGCGGGCCTCTTTTGCGTTCCCGGCGGGCTCCGAGCGCGGCGGTGAAGACGACCAAGGGGCCCGGCCGTTTGGCCGAGCCCCTCAGTGCCGGTGGTGTTACTTGCCGCTGTGGGCGCGCAGCTTCGCTGCCACCTCGATGGCGTCACCGGCCGGTGCGTCCGACTTGCGGTCGGGTTGGGCGATAAACAGGTACAGCAGACCGACACCGAGCACAACCCCGAGGCCGGAAGCTGCCACATAGTCGACCGCGGGGTCACCCGACGGAATCACCGGGATGAGCAGCAGGTAGAGCGCGAACACACCGTACGCGAGGGCGAGCACGTTCACGACCGTGCCGAAGCCGCCGAGCGAGAACGGACCGGCGGGCTTCCAGCCCTTGACTCGCTGACGCAGTGCGGCGAGCACAACCATCTGGAACGCGACGTAGATTCCTGCGACGGCAAACGACGTCACCGGTATCAGCAGGTTTGCATTCAAGAAGATCAGCAGTGCGATGATCGCCGGAATCGTGCAGGCCACGATGAGGGCGTTGGTCGGCACCTTCGAGCGAGTCGAGACTTTCGCGAGCCAACGGTGACCCGGGATCATCTCGTCGCGAGCAAACGAGTACAGCAGTCGGCTTGCGGCCGCCTGCAGGCTCAGCACGCAGGAAAGGAACGCCGTCACGGCGACGACGAGGAAGATCTTTGCGCCGGCGTCGCCGAGGGTGGCCGTCAGAATTCCGGTGATTGGGTCTGGGTCCTCACCGTTGATGATGGATGCCAGGTCCGGAGCGGCGAGCACGTAGCCACCGAACGAGAAGAGCGCCGAGACGCCGCCGACGAGGATGGTCAGCATCATTGCTCGCGGAATGCGGCGAGCCGGGTTCTCGACCTCTTCGGCAACGTCACCACAGGCTTCGAAACCGTAGAACAAGAACAGACCTGCCAGCGCCGAGCTCAAGAAGATCGGCACGAACGAGCCATCGCCTTCCTTGCCGAAGGTGTCGAAGAACACCGAGAAGTCGTTCACGCGCTGGAAGATGAGCAGGTAGAGACCCACCCCGATGACGCCGACGAGTTCGGCGGCCAGGCCGATGCGCGCGATGCGCGAGAGCCACTGCGTGCCGGAGAAGTTGATCAGCAGCGCGGCCAGCAACAGCACGAGCGTCAGGACGAATCCGACGTTCTGGTCCAGCGTGAGTCCGAGGAGCGAGGCAAGGAAGCCCGAGCCGTACTCCGCAACCGCTGTGATGGTCACAATCATGGCCGCGATGTACACCCAGGCGGCGATCCACGCCCAGCGCCGGCCCCAGAGGCGACGCGCCCACGGGTAGATGCCGCCGTGAATGGGGTACTGCGAGACGACCTCACCAAACACCATCGAAACCAAGAATTGGCCGATGCCAACGATGAACAGCCACCAAATGGAGGCTGGCCCGCCGATGCCCATGACGAGTGCGAAGAGGGAGTAGACGCCGACGAGCGGCGAGAGGTAGGTGAATCCGAGGGCGAAGTTCGCCCAGAGGCTCATCGACCGGTTGAAAGTGTCCTCGTATCCGAGGGCCTTCAGATGTTCACTGTCGCTCATATGCGACTGCTGTGTCTGATTCGACATGATGACCTTCCCTGGTGGAAAGAGGTCGCTGCGGCTTGGGGTTGCCAATCCCGCAGGTACACCTCGTTGTGTATCCGTCAGGGTAGACCCGTTTTGATGAAATGTTCGAGAGATTCTGTGGACTTTTTCGAGTCCCCCGTGACGACGCATCGAACTTGCGTCCCCCGCAGAAAAGCTGCGCTACCCCGCAAGAAAGCCCCGTTCGGGCGTCGATAGACTGACCCAGAACCCGTCGAAAGCTGATTCATGGACACTCCCGTTCAGCCCGTCTTGCAGGGCATCAGAGTCGCTGACTTTTCGCGCGTTCTTGCCGGGCCGTACGCGACCATGATGCTCGCGGACTTTGGCGCGGATGTCATCAAAATCGAGAGCCCAGCGGGAGACGACACCCGTGACTGGTTGCCACCGGTCGACGCAGACGGGGATTCCACGTACTTCGCGAGCGTCAACCGCAATAAGCGCTCGGTCGTGTGTGACCTCAAGACCCCGGAGGGACTCGCCCGGGCTCGCGAGATTGCGCTCGGCGCCGACGTCGTCATCGAAAACTTCCGCACCGGGGTCATGGCCAAGTTCGGCCTCGATGCGGCAACGCTCCGGGCCGAGAACCCCGCCTTGGTCTACTGCCACATCACCGGATTTGGCGACGGCGAAGGTGCGGCGCTGCCCGGGTACGACCTGCTCGTTCAAGCCGTCGGCGGACTCATGAGTATCACCGGGCCGAGCGAGGGTGAACCGAGCAAGGTCGGTGTCGCGCTCGTTGATGTTCTGACCGGCTTGAACGCCCTGACCGGCATTTTGCTCGCGCTCCGTGAGCGCGATCGAACCGGCCTGGGTGATGTCGTGCGCGTCGACCTGCTCACCAGCCTGCTCTCGGGCTTGGTCAACCAGGCCTCGGGCACGCTCGCGACCGGTGTCGCGCCGGGGCGCAGCGGCAATGCCCACCCGAGCATCACCCCGTACGAACTCTTTGACGGTGCCGATCGTCCACTCGTGATTGCCGCTGGCAACGATCGCCAGTTCACCGCCCTCTGCCACGTTCTTGACGAGCGCGTCGGTCCCGCTCTGCCCGCCCTGGGCTCAGACGAGCGGTACGCCACAAACCCCCAGCGCGTTGCCGCGCGCGACTCACTCCGCGTCGCCATCAATGAGCGGCTCGCGTTTGCACCGGCCCAAGATTGGGTCACCGCGTTCATGGCTGTGGGTGTCCCGGCCGGACTGGTGAACTCCGTCAAGGAAGCCATCGAATTCGCGGCCGAGCTCGGTCTCGACCCGATTGTGTCGCTCCCGAAGACGACTGGAACAGTCACCTCGCTGGTGCGCAACCCCATCCGCCTCGACCACTCTCAACCCGTGTACCGCAGTGCCCCGCCGGCGCTCGGTGCCGACCAGGACACCGACTGGCGCCCGCGCCCCTGAAAGAAGGAACCCATGACGCTCAACGTTGAACGCGTGTTTGATTTCGCCGCCCTCGTGACCCCCGAGGAGCGCGAGTGGCAGCTGAAAGCGCGCCGCTTTGCCACCGAGCACATCGCACCGGTGGTCGAGGACGACTTCGACACCAAGTTCTTCCGCCGCGAACTCATCGCCAAGATTGCCGAGGCCGGCTTCCTCGGCATGCACATCAAGGGATACGGCTGCGCCGGCGCATCGGCCGTTGCCTACGGCCTGGTCTGCCACGAGCTCGAGGCCGTCGACTCCGCCTGGCGAACCTTCGTGTCGGTGCAGGGTTCCCTCGCAATGAGCGCCATCAACAAGCACGGCACCGAAGAGCAAAAGCAGCACTACCTGCCCAAGATGGCCAAGGGTGAAATCATCGGCTGCTTCGGTCTGACCGAGCCGCACGGCGGATCCGACCCGGCCGACATGCGCACCACCGCTCGCCGCGATGGCGACAGCTGGGTCCTCAATGGTGCAAAGCGGTGGATCGGTCTCGGTTCCATCGCCGACATCGCCATCATTTGGGCGCTCGCCGACGACGGCCTGGTCCGCGGCTTCATCGTGCCGACCTCGAGCGAGGGTTACCACGCCGAAAACATTGATGGCAAGCTCGCGATGCGCAACTCGGTGCAGTGCGACATCACCCTCACCGACGTGCGCATCCCCGCCGACAACCTCCTGCCGGAAACCACCGGCTTGAAGGCGCCGTTCATGTGCCTCAACGAAGCCCGCTATGGCATCACCTGGGGCGCCATGGGTGCGGCTCGCACCTGCATCGAGGCGGCAATTGAACGCTCCTCCTCGCGCGAGGTATTCGGCAGTCCGATCGCCGGCTACCAGATCACCCAGACCAAGCTCGCCGACATGTTCGTCGAGTACGAGAAGGGCATGCTCCTCTCGCTGTACATCGGTCAGCTCAAGGACGCCGGCAAGCTCGCTCCGTTCCAGATTTCCGTCGGCAAGCTCAACAGCGTTCGCGAAGCAATCTCCATCGCGAGCCAGGCGCGCACCATTCTCGGTGGCGACGGCATCACCAACGCCTACCCGGTCATGCGCATCATGGCGAACCTCGAGGCCGTCCGCACCTACGAGGGCACCGACGAAATCCACCAGCTCGTTCTGGGTCGCGAACTCACCGGAATCGCTGCCTTCGCATGATGAACGTGGCCCACGCGGTCGACGCCGCGCGACGCTCGGGGCTCGAACACTCAACGCGCGAGCAGCGGGCCCTGGCGCTCGAGACGATTGCCGCGTCGCTCGACGGGCATCGGACGGAACTCGTTCCGATCGCCCACCGTGAGACCCATCTGTCCGAGGCGCGGCTCGACGGAGAGATCACGCGGACGGCCGCACAATTGCGCTTCTTCGCGGGAGTTGTCCGAGAGGGCTCGTATCTCGAGGCAAGCATCGACTCGGCCGACCCCACGACCGTTCCGCCGCGGCCCGAACTGCGTCGCATCCTCCGGCCGCTCGGTCCGGTCGCCGTGTTCACCGCATCGAACTTTCCGTTCGCCTTCTCAGTGCTCGGCAACGACACCGCATCGGCGCTCGCCGCGGGCTGCCCGGTGGTCGTCAAGGCGCACCCGGGCCACCCCGAGCTTTCGCGCCGGTGCATCGAAATCGGGCGGGCTGCGTTGCTCGAGGCCGGACTGGACAGTTCCGCTCTCACCCTGGTCGAGGGTTTCGAGGCGGGCCGTGAACTGCTCGAGCACGTCGAGATTCGTGCCGCCGGATTCACCGGCTCAGAGGCCGGGGGACGCGCCCTCTACGACATCGCCGTGAATCGTCCTGCACCGATTCCGTTTTACGGGGAACTCGGTTCGCTCAACCCCGTCGTCCTCACCGTCGCCGCCGCAACCCAGCGTGGAGCGGACATCGCGGCGGGTCTCGTCGCGTCGTTTACCCGAGACGCCGGCCAGTACTGTACGAAGCCCGGCGTCGTATTCGCTCCGGCAGTTGGCCGGTTCGCGGATGCCGTTGCCGAGTACCTTCCCGGGGCGGCCGCGGGTGCTCTCCTCACCGAGGGCATGCAGTCACGTTTTGCCGCGCTGGCTGCCGAACTCGCCACGGACGATGCCGTCACGGTCCGATCGGGAGCAGATTCCGACACCACGCCCCTCGTACTCGAGTTGCCCGCCGACGCTCTTCTTGCGCGACCCGAGCACTTCCTGCGTGAGTGCTTCGGTCCGCTCACCCTCATCGTGAATTACCGCGACGAGGCTCAGTTATTCGCCGCACTCACTCTCTGTGAAGGCTCCCTCACCGGCACCATCCACGCCGAGCCCGATGAAGACGTGTCCGGTTTGACCGCTCACCTCGCCGAGCGTGCGGGTCGAGTCCTCTTCAATGGTTGGCCGACCGGTGTTGCCATCGCATGGTCTCAACATCACGGAGGACCGTGGCCAGCGACAACGGCAACGGTGCACACCTCCGTCGGTGCGACCGCGATTCGGCGTTGGCTCACGCCGCTCACCTACCAAGACGCTCCCCATTCGGTGCTCCCGTCCGAATTGCTCGATGGTCCGGTCGGCATTCCGAGACGCATCGATGGCCTGCTTCAGCTCGCCGGAGCGGAGTTGTCCCGTGGGTAGTGTCGACGAGTATCTCGAATCGCTACCGGCCGGCCCCGCGCGAGCGGAGCTTGAGCGTCTCGCGGCGCTCATCACCCAGTTCGACGCGGAACTCGGCCAGGGGGTGAGCTACGGCATGCCGTGTTTCACCTACCGCGGGAAACCCCTCGTCGCCCTCGTTTCAACGAACAAGCACCTCGCTTGGTACCCCTATTCGGGGCAGATCATTCGGGACATTCCAGCGCTTGCCTCGTTCGACCAGTCACCCGGGACGCTGCGCTTCTCCGCTGATTCCCCGATTCCGGACGATGCAGCTCGGCAGTTGCTCGTCCTCCGCGCTGCGCAAATCGACCAGCAGCTGGGCTCGCGCTAACCGGGACAATTTAGCCCAGCCGGCAGCTGCTGTGCGTAGGGTTTCCGCGTGCCTGGGCCCCTCCTCGAGCTGTCACACGTCAGCAAACGCTTCGGATCCATTGTCGCGCTCGACGATGTCTCGCTCGAGGTTGCCCGCGGCGAAACCGTCGTGGTGCTCGGCGCCTCAGGTTCCGGCAAGTCAAGCCTGTGCCGGATTATTCCGCGACTCGAGGTGCCCGATTCCGGAACGGTGTCGCTCTCGGGTCAACCGATCCCGCTCGAGGGGAAGGGCCTCTATCGCGCCCGTTCCGAGATGGGCTTCGTCTTTCAAGCCTTCAACCTGTTCGAGCATCTGGCCGCCCGCGACAACGTCGCGCTCGCTCTTCGCCACGTCGCCGGTCTCTCCGCCCGTGAGGCGCGCGAGCGCGCCGATATCGAGCTGATGCGTGTTGGTCTCGGAGGTCGCGAGAGCGCCTTCCCTGCCCAGCTCTCAGGCGGCCAACAGCAGCGAGTTGCCATTGCTCGAGCGCTCGCGCTACGACCGAAGCTCCTCATCTTCGACGAGCCCACGAGCGCCCTCGATCCGGCGATGGTCAGCGAAGTGCTCGAGGTAATGGTGCAGCTTGCCTCCCGGGGCACCACCATGCTCGTCGTGACACACGAGATGGGGTTCGCGCGGAGCGCCGCCGACCGCATCGTATTCATGGATGCTGGGCGCATCGTCGAAGATGCCCCGCCCACAGAGTTCTTTACGCGGCCCCGGTCGCTTCGCGCCCAAGCATTTCTCGCCCACGCGCACTCACGTACCCCTGTTCAACCCACCGACCGAGAGGACCGACCATGACGAGTTCACGCACCCTCGCACTCGCGATTCTGCTCACGAGTGCTGCATTGATAACGGGTTGCGCATCGCCCTCCGTTCCCGGAGGGTCGGGCAATCCGGGATCCGGCTCGACCGGGTATGACGACATCGTCGCTTCGGCTCCTGTCGCGAGTGCGGCGGAGATTGAGGCCAACCCCTGGGCACGCGCCGTCCGAGATGCCGGCGTACTTCGCGTCGGCGGTACCGACCTTGCTCGGTTGTGGAGCCTCAAGGACCCGACGACCGGCAAGCTCGAGGGCTTCGACGCCGGCCTGTCCCAGATGCTTTCCCGCTACATCCTCGGCGAGGTCCACACCGAGCTCACCCCGGTATCGGTCGACACTCGCGAGACCCTCCTTCAGAACCACGCGGTCGATGCGGTTTTTGCGACCTACTCCATCACCCCCAAGCGCGAGGCCAAGGTCGATTTCGCCGGACCCTACTACCAATCGGGTGCGTCGATACTGGTGCGCTCGGATACGACGAACATTCGCGACGTTGCTGACCTCGCCGGCAAGACCGTGGTCACACAGTCGAACTCGACGGGAGTGACCGCGCTTCGCGAGCATGCGCCCGACGCACATGTCGTCACCTTTCCCGACAACGTGCAGTGCGTTTCGGCACTGACACAGCGTCGAGTCGACGCCTATGTCATCGACGAGTCCATTCTGCTCTCCAACGCGGTCAGCACGCCCGGGCTCAAGGTGGTCGGGACACCGTTCACGAGCGACCCATACGGTATCGGGCTGCCCAAGGAGAGCGGCGCGAAGGCGTTCGTGAACCAGTGGCTCTCCCGCATCATCGCGGACGGAAGCTGGGCTCGGCTGTGGAAGGCCACGATCGGCACCGTTGTCGAAGGGTCCGCCCCCACACCGCCCGTACCCGTTCCTGCCGGGTAGGCGAGCGGCATGGAAAGCACCTGGGGGGCCGATCTCTCCGGACTGGTGAACGGACTCCTGACGGCGCTCACCCTCACCGTGGTCGGATTCGCGGCCGCCCTGGTGCTCGGGCTGCTCGCGGCCGCGTGTCGGGTCAGTCCGGTACGCCCATTGCGCGCTGTCGGCACCCTCTACGTCGAACTGTTTCGCAACATTCCTCTGCTCTGCTTGCTCGTCCTCATCGTCTTCGGTCTTCCCGACGTCGGCGTTCTCCTCCCGCTCACCATTGCCGTCGTGAGCGCCTTGGCCGCGGTGAACGGCGCGTTCGCCTGTGAGGCGATTCGCTCCGGAATGAACGCGGTCCCAGCGGGCGCAATCGATGCGGCTCGCTCGCTCGGCCTCGGCTATGGCGCAACCCTTCGCCTGATTGTGTTTCCGGTGGCCCTTCGCCGGAGCTTGCAACCCCTCGTCAACGTGTTCATCTCCACGCTCCTCGGCTCCTCGCTCGCGTCAGCCGTCGGCGTCGTCGACCTCATTGGGGCCGCTCAAATCATCAACCTCCGCGAAGCGTGGGGCCTCGCCCTATTCGCGGCGGCAGCCGGCGTCTATGTGGCCATCGCGCTCGGCGCGGGCGCGCTCGGTATCGTGCTCGAGCGTCGATGGAGTCGAACGTGAATCGGGACCGTCCACTCTTTGACCCACCGGGGCCCCGGGCGCGCCGTCGCATTCGCACACTCAACGCCGTTTCTGGCGCCGGTATCGCGATTGTCCTCGGTGTCACACTGTGGGCCTTTGCCGCACGCGGGCAACTCGCGCCAGACCGCTGGTCTTTCTTGACAGACGGGGCCATGCTGCAGTTCCTCGGCGTCGGGCTTGTCAACACTCTCGCCTGTGCCAGTGCAGCAGCCCTGCTCTCGTTCCCGCTCGGAGTGGCCCTTGCCCTCTGTCGGCACTCGCGTCATATGTGGCTCGCTCGACCGGCTGCCCTCTGGATCGAAGTGTTCCGGTCGGTCCCGCTCTTGCTCGTGATTCTCGTCGCGCTTACCCTCGGACCCAGCCTGGGTTTCAATCCCTCACTGTTTTGGAAGCTCGTCCTCGCCATCGTGCTCTGTGTGTCACCCGTCGTTGCGGAAGTGGTGCGAGCCGGCATGCGCGCGGTTCCGCGAGGCCAGATCGAGGCGGCAACGGCGCTGGGTCTTCGGCCCGCCGCCGTGAAGCGACTGCTCATAGTGCCCCAAGCGCTCCGGATGATGGCGCCCGCTCTGCTCTCTCAACTCGTCGCTATCGTCAAGGACTCGACGCTCGGCTACGCGGTCGGGTTCCCTGAACTCCTGAAACAGTCCCAGACCCTCAGCGCCTTCACTGGCCACCTCATTCAGGTGACACTCGTCGTGTCCGTGATGTTCGTCCTGCTCAATCTCGCACTGTCGCGCATTGCTGGACGTGTCGCACAGCGCGCGCGCTCCACCGCTCACGCAGCTCCGTAGTGATGGCGGGGCCGCATGCCCTGAGCACAGTGCGACGACGTGGCTTCGAGGTCTTGGCGACATACGACGGTGGGCCGAGAGCGAATCGCTCTCGGCCCACCGTTGCGGTCGAACTTAGCTCCAGGGAGCGGAACGAATGAGCTTCTTGTTGACGAATTCATCCGCGCCGTAGCGGCCGAGCTCGCGGCCGAAACCGGAGTTCTTTACGCCACCGAACGGAAGCTCCGGAGCGTCAGCGAGCACGAGGTTGATGTAGACCATGCCAGCCTCGATGCGGTTCGCAACGCGCTCGGCCTGGGCCTTGTCGGTCGTCCACACGTAGGAGCCGAGGCCAAACGGGGTGTCGTTTGCGAGGTCGATTGCCTCGTCTTCGCTCGAGACCTTGTGCACCTGTGCGACCGGTCCGAAGAACTCCTGCGAGTAGGCGTCGGTGCCCGGCTTGACATTGGTGAGGACGGCCGGCGGGAAGAATGCGCCATCACGCGAACCGGTCTGTACGACCGAAGCACCCTGCTCGATGGCTCGGTCGAGCTGCGACTGCAGCAGTTCGGCAGCGCGAAGCGACGACAGCGGGCCGACGAGCGCGTCGGGAGCGGTCGACGGAACGGTCGCGGTAACGGCAGCAGTGAACTTCTCAAGGAACTCGTCGTAGTAACGGTCCATGATGATGAAACGCTTTGCTGCGTTACAGGACTGGCCAGAGTTGTCGAGTCGAGCCGCAACGGCCGATTCAACGACGGCGTCGATGTCGTCCGTCGAAAGCAGAATGAACGGGTCCGAGCCACCGAGCTCGAGCACGACCTTCTTCATGTGACGGCCGGCTTGCTCGGCAACAACGGCACCTGCTCGCTCCGAACCGGTGAGCGAGACACCGCGCACACGCGGGTCAGCGATGATGGTCGACACCTGCTCGTTGCTCGCGAACAGGTTGACGTAGGCGCCCTTCGGGAAGCCAGCGTCAGCGTAGATCTGCGCGATCGCGAGCGCCGACTCCGGGCACTGCGGGGCGTGCTTCAGCAAGATGGTGTTGCCGATGAGCAGATTCGGGCCGGCAAAGCGGGCCACCTGGTAGTAGGGGAAGTTCCACGGCATGATGCCGAGGAGCACACCCATCGGGCTGCGGCGCACAATCGCGTCGCCCTCGCCGCCGTCGAGCTTCAGCGGCTCATCGGCGAGCAGTTCGCTCGCGTGGTCCACGTAGTACTGGTAAATCGCGGCCGAGAAGTCGACCTCGCCAAGTGCCTGTTCGCGCGGCTTGCCCATCTCGCGCACGATGATGTCCGCGAGGGCTTCGCGACGCTCCACGTGCAGCTCGGCAACGCGCGCGATGAGCGCAGCGCGCTCGGCGACGGTGGAGCTGTGGCTCCAGCCCAGGTAGGCCGCGTGCGCGTCGGCAATGGCCTGCGTGACGTCAGCGTCTGCGACGGTGGGGTAGCTCGATTCGGTCTGCCCAGAGGCGGGGTTCACGACGGCGTAGTGTGTCATTCAATTCTCCTTTGATGAACGCGCGTTCAGCCTATTGCGAGGGTTCGACCGTGGACAAGGCAAGAGTGCGGCAAAGTCTTGCCTGTTGCGCGAGACTATTGCGTTTTTGCCGCACGGGAGATGACGTCGTAGGCGGCCAGGGCGGCATCGCGGCTCGCTTTCAGGTCGACAATCGGCGAAGGTCGGAGCTCGGTGCCGAGCCAGCGTGCCCGGTAGCGCCCCTGCGGGTCGAACTTTTCGGCCTGGAGTTCTGGGTTGAAGACTCGGAAGTAGGGCGCCGCGTCGGCACCGGATCCCGCGACCCACTGCCAACTGAACGGGTTGGATGCGGCGTCTGCGTCGACCAGGGTGTCCCAGAACCAGGCTTCGCCGAGTCGCCAATCGATGCGAAGGTTCTTGGTGAGGAACGATGCGACCACCATGCGTACGCGATTGTGCATCGTGCCGGTGTGCCAGAGTTCGCGCATTCCCGCGTCGACAAGGTCGACGCCCGTGTTGCCCCGCTGCCATGCACGAAGAATGAGCGGTTCTGGGCGTTCCCAGGGAAATGCATCAAATTGAGGTTTCCAGTTCCGGTTGGCCAGCTCGGGAAAGTGGAACAGGACGTGCCAAGCGAACTCGCGCCAGCCCACCTCGGAGAGGAACTTCCGGACCGGCTCGGGATGCGCCTCCCGGCGGGTGGCCGCGGCGTGCCAGACCTGAAACGGACTGATCTCACCGAATCGCAGATGCGGCGACAGTCTGCTGGTGACGTCACGGTCGGTGAAGTCTCGGCCATCGGCGTACGCGGGGAGCCCGGTTTCAAGGAATATGGCGAGGCGATCGTGCGCTCCACGTTCGCCCGGTGTCCACGACTCTCGAAGCCCACCGGCCCAGTCCGGCGTCCGCGGCTGCAGAGTCCACTCGTCGAGGGAGTCGCTTGCCGCACCCGCGCCCCCGACGAGGCGTTGCGGGAGCTCGAGCGGTTGACGGGGCACGGGACCTGCGAGGCAGGCCTTCCAGAACGGTGTGAATACGCCGTATGGTCCGCCCGATCCGGTCTGCACTGTCCACGGTTCGAAGAGCAGGTTCGCGGCGGAACTCGCAACGTGGACTCCGGCCTCGCGCAGCGCGGACTTGATGGATGCGTCGATGTCTCGCTCCACCCCGCCATAGCGGCGATTCCAAAACACGCCGGTTGCGCCCAGCTCGCGGACGAGGGCGGGGATGACCTCGGCCGCTGCGCCTCGCCGCAGCACGAGTGGGACTCCGAGCTGTTCGAGGTCGGTGGCGAGCGTCCGAAGTGATTCGTGAAGCCACCACTTTGTCGCTCCGCCGAGCGGTCGAATCCCGGGGCTGGCCTCGTCGAGCAGGTACACCGCGGTGACCGGCCCGTGCTCGGCCGCGGCCACGAGAGCAGGGTTGTCGCGCAGGCGCAGGTCGTCGCGAAGCCAGAGCAGTGCGGTCATCGAGGGGTCTCCGATCGGTGCGCGAGTTCCATCAGCATTCGGTTGGCAAAGGTGACGAGGAGTTCGATCTGGCTGTCGTCGCGGTCGACCCACTGGCAGTGAGGCTCGTCATGTACGGGCACGAAGTCGCGGTGTTCTTCCCAGACCACGAGTGTGCGTTCGGCACCGAGCACGTACTGCTGCCACCACACCTGGCGCAGGTAGTTGCGCGGAATCGATCGCCACGGCTTCGAGGTGGTCTTGATTTCGCAGAGTTCAAGGTGGCCACTCGCGGTGACTCGGAGGCCGTCCGGGGTCGCTAAGTGGCGCCGTTCGGACTCGGCGTGAAAAAGGCTCCGACTGGCGAGGATGCCGTGCTCTCGGTTGGCCCATTCGGCAATGACGGGCTCGCGAGTCTTCCCATGTTCCGTGAACGCGCTCCCGCCGAACTGGCCGCCGTGGAGTTTGTCCCACACGGCGTTCTTGATGGAGGCTTCGGAGGCGAGTTTTGCCGCATCGGTGGCTGTGATGCCGCGGGAGCGGGCGCGGAGCCAGGCCACCCGGTCATCGCTCGTGGCGAGGACGCGGTCGAGGTAGCTACTCACGTCTCCAGGGTAGGGCCTCCCAGCGGGTACCGACTCATAGAAAACGCATAGCTAGCTGTGATGAAATGCCGACATGAGTACGAACGCCACTCCGAATCGCGGCCCGGCCATCGTCCGCGCTGACGGATCTCCCGTGCGTGTCCTCGTTGTCGACGACGAGCCGTCGCTCTCCGACCTGCTCAGAATGGCGCTCCGGTACGAGGGCTGGGAGGTGCAGACCGCGGCAAATGGGCTGAGCGCGGTGAAGGCGGCCCGGGATTTCGCTCCGGACGCGGTCGTGCTCGACATCATGCTTCCCGATATTGACGGCCTCGAAGTGTTGCAACGCATTCGAGCTGGCGGCACCGAAATTCCGGTGCTCTTCCTCACCGCGAAAGACTCGCTCGACGATCGCATCGCGGGCCTTACCGCGGGCGGCGACGATTACGTCACCAAGCCGTTTTCCCTCGAGGAAGTCGTCGCGCGCGTCCGCGGGCTCATCCGACGCTCCCACCTCACCCAAGCGGCTCAGCCCGATCCGAAGATTGTTCTCGGTGATCTCGTGCTCGACGAAGACAGCTATGAAGTGTCTCGCGCGGGTGTGCCCGTCGAACTCACGGCGACCGAGTTTGAGTTGCTTCGCTTTCTCATGCGCAATCCTCGCCGCGTCCTGTCGAAGGCTCAGATTCTCGACCGCGTCTGGCAGTACGACTTCGGCGGCCGCGACAGCGTTGTCGAGCTCTACATCTCCTATTTGCGCAAGAAGATCGATGCCGGCCGCGACCCCATGATTCACACGGTCCGTGGAGCCGGCTACATGTTGAAGGCCGCCACGTGAGCGCACCGCGCGTGCGACTTCCGTTCTCCCTTCGAGCACGTTTGCTCGTCGGGACGATCGTGTTGCTCGCCGTGCTGAGCGCGATTGTGGGCGCATCGAGCGTCGCCATCGTGCATCGCTCTCTGCTCGATCAGGTTGATGCACAGCTCCTCTCCGTGGTGACGCGCGGGCAGGGCGGGTTCGACGCAGATCGCGACCACGATCCGGGTGCCGGTGGCAGCGGTGACTTCAGCTCAGCCCTCCGCGTCCCGGGGCAAGCGGTGGGAACGGTCGTCGCCGGCAAGCGGGGAAACCTGATGGCCGGCACCGTGATTCGGGAGGGCGGTCAGATCGATGCCCTCTCCCTCGAACAGTTGCGTGCCCTCGCGTCCGTCTCGCAGTTCACATCGCTCGACATTCCCGAACTCGGGTCCTATCGGGCCGTTGCAGCCTCCACCCCGAACGGTCGGGTGATGGTCTTTGCCATCCCGCTGCAGGCGGCCGAGCGCACGACCGCGCTCCTCGCGTGGTCCATCGCGCTCGTCGTGTGCGGCGTGCTCGCCATCGCGGCTTTTGCTGGTTCGTGGATGATTCGGCGATCGCTCAGGCCTCTCGCAGAGGTCACGCGTACCGCGACAGAGGTATCCGGTATGGACCTCAGTCGCGGCGAAGTCGCCCTGCACGCGCGCGTACCCGACGAAGATGAACGCACCGAGGTGGGTCAACTCGGCGCAGCCTTCAATCGCATGCTCGGGCATGTGGCGCGCTCGCTCGACGCTCGAGAGCAGAGCGAGCAGAAGGTGCGTCAATTTGTCGCCGATGCGAGCCATGAACTTCGCACACCGCTTGCCGCGATTCGCGGCTACGCCGAACTCACGCGGATGAGTCCAGAACAGCTGCCTGCCGATGCGGCGCACGCACTCGGACGCATCGAAGCCGAGTCGGTTCGCATGACCGAGCTTGTCGAGGATCTCCTGCTGTTGGCCAGGCTCGACGAAGGCCGCGAATTGGAACTGCGAGAGACCGATCTCGCGCGCGTGCTCAGTGAGGTGGTCGACGACGCCCGCGTCGCAGGACCGTCGCACCCCATCGAGCTGAAGCTTGCGCAGTCGCCGTGTGTCGTTGCGGTCGACGAGGCGCGAATTCGCCAGGTCGTCGTCAATCTGCTCTCCAACACCCGTGTCCATACTCCCGATGGGACGTCGGTCCAGGTGAGCCTGAGTGGGGATGAACACGGGGTCGTCTTCACGGTGAGCGATAGCGGGCCGGGCATCGACCCTGCCGTTCGGGCAACCCTGTTTGAGCGCTTCGCCCGGGCGGACTCGTCCCGATCCCGAGCCGCCGGGTCGACCGGCCTCGGCCTGGCCATCGCGTGGGCGGTCGTCCACGCTCACGGCGGTGATATTCGGGTCGAATCGGAGCCCGGTCGCACGACATTCAGCGTCAGTTTGCCTCGAGACGGCTCGGTCAGTTAGTCTGACGGAAGCCAAAGACCGTCGGTCATCGTGCTCGCGAGAGCATCGATCGAAGCTGTACGAATGTACGGGCCCACGCAGGTGACATGTAGTTCCTTGTTCTCAAGGGTTGAAGCTCCGTGCGCTTGCGCCGGAGCTTTTTTGGTTTTCCACCCCCACAACCGTGGCGGGTGACATGAAAGTAGGAGTAGCCATGGCGAACAAGGAAGCCTCGGTCGCCGAGCTCACGGATCTGTTCCAGAGCTCGACCGCCGTTCTGCTGACTGAATACCGCGGCCTCACGGTGGCACAGCTCAAGGAGCTGCGTCGTTCCATCCGTGATGACGCGAGCTACGCCGTGGTGAAGAACACGCTCACCAAGATTGCCGCCAACAAGGCCGGTATCTCGTCGTTTGACGACGAGCTCGCCGGTCCGTCGGCTCTCGCTTTTGTTCACGGAGACCCGGTCGCCGTTGCAAAGAAGCTGCGTGACTTCGCCAAGGCAAACCCTCTTCTCGTGGTCAAGGGCGGCTATTTCGATGGCAAGCCACTGACCGCTGCAGAGGTAGGCAAACTCGCCGACCTCGAGAGCCGCGAAGTGCTCCTGGCAAAGCTTGCCGGTGCATTCAAGGCCTCGCTGTTCGGAGCCGCGTATCTGTTCAACGCACCGCTGTCACAGGCCGTTCGCACGGTCGACGCGTTGCGCGCAAAGCAGGAGTCCGCTTCCTAATCCGGAGCGGTTGAGTAACCCAACTAGGAGAAAACAATGGCAAAGCTGTCAACTGAAGAACTGCTCGAGCAGTTCAAGGGCCTCACCCTCATCGAGCTCTCGGAGTTCGTCAAGGCCTTCGAAGAGACCTTCGAGGTCACCGCTGCGGCTCCGGTCGCCGTCGCTGCTGCTCCGGCTGCAGGTGGCGCTGGCGCTGCTGCTGACGCAGCAGAGGAGAAGGACTCGTTCGACGTGGTCATCGAGGCCGCTGGCGACAAGAAGATCCAGGTCATCAAGGTCGTTCGCGAGCTCACCTCGCTCGGTCTTGGCGAGGCCAAGGCTCTCGTCGACGCAACCCCGTCGGTTGTGCTCGAGGGTGCAAACAAGGACGCTGCCGACAAGGCAAAGGCCGCTCTCGAAGAGGCCGGCGCAACCATCGTCCTCAAGTAAGTTTTCGAACTTCACCGAATGCCCTCCGCTTCGGCGGGGGGCATTCGTCGTATCCGAGCCGGGATTCTCGGCGCCGCGCTCGATAGGCTCGAGTCCATGACCCGTGCCTCCGCCGATCACGCCGCTCGCCTCGGCCTCGGCGCCGGCACCGCCCTCTACATTGCGAGCGTGCTGGGTACCGGAATTCTCGTGCTTCCCGGCTTGGCCGCGGCCGCCGCCGGTCCGGCATCCATCCTCGCGGTCGCCCTCATGCTGCTGCTCTCCATCCCCATGGCCGGCACCTTCGCTGCGCTCGCCGCACGGTTCCCAGACCCGGGCGGGGTCGCCAGCTACGTTCGCTCGAGCCTCGGTGACACCGCCGCTCGTGCCACCGGATACTGGTTCTACTTCGGCGTGGCGATGGGCATCCCGGTGCTCATGCTGCTGGGAGGCTCCTACATTGGCGCCGTCCTCGGTGTGGACCAGTCCGTTGTGCCGTGGATTGGGCTCGCCATCTTCGCTCCGGCGTTCGCGGCGAACTGGTTCGGAGTCGAGGTCGCTGGGTGGGTGCAGTTCGCGCTGACCGGTCTGCTTCTCGCCGTCGTCGTCGGTGTGGCAGCGGTTGCGGTGCCGGTTGTCGACCCGGCCAACCTGTCCCCGTTCTTCACCCACGGCTGGTCCGGCGTCGGCGTCGCCATGAGCCTCTTCGTTTGGGCCTTCGCCGGCTGGGAGGTCGGTACCCATATCGCCGCCGAGTTCAAGAACCCTCGACGCATCATCCCGCTCGCGACGGGAATCGCGCTCGCCGTCGTTGGAGTGAGCTACCTCATCCTGCAGTGGGCCACGGTGGGCGTCCTCGGAGTGAATCACCCCTGGGGTGCGGTTCCCCTGCTCGATTTGGTGTCGGCGACGGCACCGGGACCGGCTCGCGTTGTCGTCGGGCTCGTCGCGCTCATTGTCTCGGTCGGCGTACTCAACGCATACCTCCC
>DATGWF010000042.1:0-8942 GCA_035299585.1 Microbacteriaceae bacterium | reverse complement strand
CCTTGGACCGTACGGGTTCTCAACGCAGCTTCGCGTCGACGATTGGTACGTCGGTTGTGCCATGGTCGTGATGATGGCACTCATGATGTGGGACCGGCCACTCATCGCCTTTGCGACATTCGCCATGTTTACCGCAGTCCAGCTGTTCTGGAGTGCGAGCTCGGGGATTCCGTTCGGGACGGCCGGACCCATCATGCTGCGGCACGCGGGAACGCTCCTCATGACGTTCGCAATCGCACGCGGTTTCCGTCAACTTGCTCGCCAACTCTCCGTGACAGCGGAGCGGCGGGCACGACGTGAACGCGAAGATGCCGTGCGCAACGCCATTGCGACCGAACGGTCACTCCAAGCCGCTCGGATTGAAGCGACCGCGGGACCCATACTGCGCCGTCTGCAGAGCGGGAACCCGCTCACCGCAGAGGAACGTCGCGAATGCCTCCTCATCGAGGCCACCGTCCGTGACGCCATCAGTGGTCGCGGTTGGGCCACCGCGTCGGTCCTGGACGCGGCGCGTGCGGCTCGAGAGCGTGGCGTCACCGTTGTTCTCCTCGATGAAGCTCGGGATGGAACGCGCGATGTCGAGACGGCCCGCACCGCCCTCGTAGCGACTCTGGACACGCTCACGCAGGGTCGGTGCGTTGCGCGTCTTGTTCCCACGGGTCGAGACGTCCTCGCGTCGATTCTCGTCGACGATCTGCTCGGCAACACCCGAGTGCTGGAAGTGCAACGGCGATACTGACGTGTTTCACGTGAGTCCGGCCAGTTTTGGTCGGGGTGACAGGATTTGAACCTGCGGCCTCGTCGTCCCGAACGACGCGCGCTACCAAGCTGCGCCACACCCCGGTTGCGTTTCCGCAAACCTCACTCAGAATAGCCTAAAAACAGTGGTCCGATAACCACGCTACGCGTCGACCGCGACGAGGGTCAGCAGTGTTGCTTCCGGTCGGCAAAAGAACCGAATCGGCGCCGTAATGGATGTCCCGAGCCCCGCTGAAATCGAGAGTGTGCTCGACGCGTCGCCGGAGCGCCAGGTGTGCACGCCGCGGGCGTACGCTCGCGGGAGGTCACAGTTGGTCACGAGCGCACCACCGAACCGATCGGGAAGACGCACTTGGCCGCCGTGCGTGTGGCCTGCGAATATCAGTTCGGCTCCCGAGGACGTCAGTGCGTCAAGAACGCGGAGGTAGGGCGCGTGGCTAACGCCGATGCGGATAGTCGACGACAACCACGAGGCGTCAGTCTCGCTCTGCGGACTCACCTGATCGCGACCGAGATGCGGATCGTCCACACCGGTCCAGGCGATGGAGATATCGCCAACGCCCCCGTCGGCGCGACGATTCGTGAGGTCTTGCCAGCCAAGATCGCGCAGCCACGCCGTCAGCGCTTCGGTGTCGAGGCGTTCGGCTTCGTCGGGTTCTCGCGACGGTCCGCCCAAGTATCGCAGCGGGTTCTTCAGCACCGGCCCGTAGTAGTCGTTGGAGCCGTGAACGAACGCGCCGGGGATTCCGCGGAACGGTTCGAGCGCCCGGGTGATTCCCGTGAGCCCGTCCCGATGCCCGAGGAGGTCTCCGGTGCTGACCACGACGTCGGGCCGCGACCGGGCGAGACCGGCAATCCACGCAGCCTTCCGTCGTTGCCAGGGAGCCATGTGCACATCGCTGATGTGCAACACTCGCACCGGCGGCGATCCCGGGGGCAAGAGCCGGAGGGTCGCCCGGCGCAACACAAACAGGTTGCGCTCGATGAGTATGGCCCACAGGGCGGCACCTACCGCAAGTGCCGCGGCTGTGAGGACGACGAGGACCATCGCTTGCATTTACTGGGTCAGCTGAACGCTAACGATGCTGCCCTTCGTCACGGCACCAATCTTGCTTTGGCGGACCACAATCTGGTCCGTGGTGCCGGTCGGGCGAGGCTGAGTCGTGGTAGTCCACCTCGGCGTGACGCCGATTTGGTTCAGTGCGGTCGTTGCAGCCTGTTTCGTCATGCCGGTGAGATCAGGAACCTCGACAAGGTTGCCCTGAGAGGTGAAGACGCGTATTTCGGTGCCCTTCGGTGCCTGACCAGACGGATCGGTGCGGGTTACCTGTCCGGCGGGAAGCTTCGAATCCTCGGGTCCCCCGTCGACGTACACGAACCCGGCAGCCTCGAGGGTGGCCTTGGCCGCCTCGACACTCATGCCGGTGACGTTCGGGATATTCGCGTTGACGACCGTCATGAACTTCGGGTCGGGCGATTGGAAGGGGTCGCCGCCGAACTTGGCGTTCGCGACCGACATGATGGCGGGGAAGATGCGGTGGCGTGCGGTGGCCGCTTGGCCACTGTCGAAGCGCAGACTACGAAGATTCTGGAAGCCTGTGACGTTGCCGACCCAGACCGCAGTTGCGACCTTCGAGCTTGCGCCGTTCATCCACGTGTCTTTGGCGCCGTCGGTCGTTCCGGTCTTGCCAATCATGGCGATGCCGTCGGGCAAGCGCGACGCTGCCGCGGTGCCGCCGAAGGTCTGAGCCATTGCGTACTGCATCGCAACGGCAACATCCGGCGAGACGGCTTGATTGCACTTCGTCTTCGGAGCGTTGAGTTCGGCACCGGTGCGATCCTGGATTTTGTCGATGGCAACCGGGGTGCAGAACAAACCGTTGTTGGCGATCCCGGCGTAGGCGGCCGCCATCGTGAGGGGTGCAACCTCCTGGGTGCCCAGCACGTCGGACGGGTTCATCTGCAAAGGTGCGTTGTCGGCGCGGTGGATGCCAAACCCTTCCGCGACCTTCTTGATGTTGCACAGGTCGAGCTGGCTCGCCATCGCGACGAAGGCCGTATTCACGGAGTACTGAGTCGCTCTCACGGCGTTGTTTGCCGTCGTGGAATCGTCATTCTTCGGGTTGTAGGGCGCCGGAAGGTTGAAGACGCCGCCGTTGCAGCTGTCCTTGAATGTGGTGAAATCACGCGGTGAGCCGTTGAAGCCTTCGAGCAGGCCGTGCCCCTCGGCGAGCCAGTCACCCAGGGTGAACACCTTGTAGGTCGATCCGGGTTGGAATCCGGTCGAGCCACCGTAGTTGAAGTCGGTCGAGAAGTTAATGGACGAGTAGGTCGGGTCGGCGTTCGTTACCTCGGGGTCTTGCGAGTAGTTCTTGTTTTGCGCCATCGCGAGAATGCGACCGGTACCCACTTGCACGCTGACCGCCGAGGACCCCACGTCGAAGCGTGAGTCGGTGAACGGAACGTTCGCCGCGACGGCACTTGCGGCGGCGTTTTGCACGTCGATGTCGAGGGTGGTGTAGATGTTCAAACCGCCGGTTCGCAGCAGTTCGGCACCCTCGTTGACGTCAGCGGTGTTGGGATCGTCGAAGTCGTTCTTGATGATCCAGGTCACGTAGTCGCAGAAGTACGCGGCGTTCCCCGCCGTGGCGCACCCGGTTGAAGGCTCGTGGATGGCCGGAGCGATGGGAGCGGCGATGGCGGCCTCGTGCTGATCGCGAGTGATCGACCCGTGCTTCAACATCTGGTCGAGGATGTAGTCACGCCGTGACTTGTTCGCGGCGTAGCCATTCTCGGCGCCGTTCTTTTCGCTCGCGGGGTAGTCGAGGCGGAACTTCTCCGGGTTGTTTACGATGGCAAGCAAGCTCGCGGCCTGCTCGAGAGTGAGGTCCTTCGCGTTGATGCCGTAGTAGTACTGCGACGCCGCCTGAATGCCGTAGACCTGACCGCCGAAATAGGCGATGTTGAGGTATCCGTTGAGGATGTCGTCCTTCGAGAACTTCTGCTCGATGGCGATGGCATATCGCATTTCCTTGAGTTTGCGCTGCAAGCCGTCGGTGCCGCTCGATGCCGTTGCGGCGTCGTAGGCGGCCTGGCGTTCTTCTTCGGTCTTGGCCGCGGCGACACCCTGGGTGATGAGGACGTTCTTCACGAACTGTTGCGTGATGGACGAACCGCCCTGAACGTCACCGCCGATGAAGTTCGACAGGACCGCTCGAAGCGTTCCCTGCAGGTCCACGCCACCGTGCTGGAAGAACCGCGGGTCCTCGCCATCGACGGCGGCGTCCTTGGCGAACTGGCTGATTTGGTCTCCGGGGAGGGCTTCGCGGTTTTCGGCATAGAACGACGCGAGTGCAACCGGCGTGCCATCGGTCTGGGTTGCCCAGATGGTCGACTTCTGCGGAATGGCGTTGACATCGAGGTACCCCGGAAGGTTTTCGAACACCGTCACGGCGTTGCCAGCGACAAGGCTCGTGATCGCGACCGCCGGGGTGATGGCGGCCGTCACAAGCACACCGGCAATCGCGCTCATTCCGATGAACGCGAGAAGTCCGCCAGATGCCCCTCCAGGCGTGGTTCGATTCGCAGCCATATAGTTGAGCCTATACGGACGCGACTGAGAATCGACTGTCGAGTGTGACCGTCACCGAGAAGAATCGAGACCGAATGACGCAGTGGGAATACATCACAACGCCTCTCCTCGTGCACAACACCGCCGCCATCCTGAACAACTGGGGCAAGCAGGGATGGGAACTCGTCCAGGTCGTCACCGGACCGGAGGGTGGCCTCGTCGCGTACTTCAAGCGCCCCGTCGGCGCTGGTGAGTCGGCCGCGGCAACTGCCGGCCTCGCAGCCGCTCAACAGGCCGCCGCACAGTTTGGAGCGGGCGCATGAGTGTGAACGCCCGGCTCGAAGAGCTCGGACTCGTGTTGCCGCCGGTTGCTGCGCCCGTCGCGGCATATGTGCCGACGGTCCGCAGCGGAAACCTGGTTTTCACCTCGGGGCAACTTCCATTTGTTGCAGGCGTCCTTCCGGCGACCGGAAAGGTGGGGAGCGAGGTCGCGGCAGCGGAGGCCGCGCAGTTTGCGCGGGTTGCCGTGTTGAACGCACTTGCCGCCGTGGCGGCCGAGGTGGGATCGCTGGATCGGGTCCGCCGCATCGTGAAGCTCGTTGGCTTTGTTGCCTCAAGCCCTGAGTTCACCGGTCAACCGGGTGTCATCAACGGAGCGAGTGAACTGCTCGGTGAGATTTTCGGCGATGTGGGAACGCATGCCCGATCGGCCGTCGGTGTCGCGGTATTGCCGCTCGATGCTCCGGTCGAAATCGAACTCATCGTCGAGGTCGACTAGTCCGATACGCGAAGTGGGGCGGTGGAATGTTCCACCGCCCCACTTCGCATGTGCCCTACTTGAGTTGAGACTGAATCGAACTCATGACCGAGGTGTCGGTGAGCGTCGTGGTGTCGCCAACTTCGCGCCCCTCGGCAAGATCGCGCAACAAGCGCCGCATGATTTTGCCGGAGCGCGTCTTCGGCAGCTCGCTCACAATGAACACCTGGCGCGGGCGGGCAATCGCGCCGATCTGGGTCGCGACGTGCTTGCGCAGCACTTCGGAGACGTCCTCGACCGAGTGGGCCGCAGCCTCCTTGCTGTCCTTCAGAATGACAAACGCGACGACCGCTTGACCCGTTTGTTCGTCGCTCGCTCCGACCACCGCAGCTTCTGCAGTGAAGGGATGCGCGACCAGACTGGACTCGATTTCCGCGGTCGATAGGCGGTGGCCAGAGACGTTCATGACGTCATCCACGCGACCCATGAGCCAAATGTCGCCATCCTCGTCGAGGCGGGCGCCATCGCCGGCGAAGTACTTGTCGCCGAACTTTTCCCAGTAGGTCTCCTTGAACCGCTCCGGGTCGCCCCAAATGCCGCGGAGCATCGATGGCCACGGATCGCTCACGACGAGCAAGCCGCCGTTGCCGTTGCCCACATGCTTTCCGTCGTCGTCGAGCACGTCAATGCTGATGCCGGGTATGGCCACTTGCGCCGAGCCGGGCTTCAGTTCTGTCACGCCGGGAAGCGCAGAAATCATGATGGCGCCGGTCTCGGTCTGCCACCATGTGTCTACGACCGGAACCGATCCGCCACCGATGACGTGGCGGTACCAAATCCAGGCCTCCGGGTTGATCGGTTCGCCAACGGAGCCGAGCAAACGGATGCTGCTGAGGTCGTGTTCCCGTGCGATGTCTCGACCCTGCTTCATGAAGGAGCGAATCGCGGTCGGGGCGGTGTACAGAATTGACACCCGATATTTTTCGACGATGTCCCACCAGCGGCCTGGATGAGGCGTGTCCGGAGTGCCCTCGTACATCACCTGAGTGGCCGCGTTGGCGAGCGGCCCATAGACCACGTAGCTGTGTCCGGTAATCCAACCGACGTCGGCCGTGCACCAGTAGACGTCGCGCTCCGGGTGGAGGTCGAACACGTTCTTGTGCGTGAAGGCGGCCTGGGTGAGGTAGCCCCCCGAGGTGTGCAGGATGCCCTTGGGCTTCCCGGTGGTACCCGAGGTGTACAGGATGAACAGGGGTTGCTCAGCCGGGAAGGCCTGGGCGATGTGCTCGGCCGGGGCCGCGGCCAACGCGTCGTGCCACCAGACGTCACGTCCGGCCACCATGTCGACGTCATTCTCGCCACGCTGGACGACAAGGACGTGCTCGACCGGGTGCTCGCCCTTGCCGAGCGCGTCATCCACGGCTGGCTTCAGCGGGAACACTTTGCCCTTGCGATAGCCACCGTCGGCCGTGATGATCACCTTGGCCTGCGCGTCTTCAACTCGGGCGTATATGGAGTCGGCGCTAAATCCACCGAAGATGACGGAGTGAATCGCCCCGATGCGGGCGCAAGCGAGCATCGCGACGGCCGCTTCAACAATCATTGGAAGGTAGATCGCGACGCGGTCGCCCGCGCGGACGCCCAGCGCCTCGAGGGCGTTTGCCGCCCGTTTCACCTCCGCGAGGAGTTCGGCATACGTGACTGCACGGCTGTCGCCGGGCTCGCCTTCGAAGTAGATTGCGACGCGGTCGCCCAAGCCGTTGTCGACGTGGCGATCGAGGCAGTTGACGGACACGTTGAGCTCACCGTCGGCGAACCATTGGGCGAAGGGCGGGTTGGACCAATCGAGGGTCTGTGTGAACGGGGTGTGCCACGTCAGCTCGCGGGCCTGTTCGGCCCAGAATGCGAGGCGGTCGGACGCCGCTCGCTCGTACAGCTCGGGTCCCGCAACGGCCTGTGCACGGAACTCGGGGCTCGGACGGAACCGACGGATTTCTTCGAGGCTGTGCTCGATTTGCATGTTCATGCCGAATCGCTCCTTCGCGATGGTCTTACCGTGCCACACTACTGCGAGCATTGGCGGAGCGCCCCGGTGCACTCGTGCCGAACGATGGGCGGCACGGTTCGTGCGCCAGCGAACAGTTTCTTGGCGAATTGCCACCCATTTGGGGGGCAAAATGGTTATTTTGCCGCCACGCACAACGTATGCTTATGGGGTCTGAACGTTTCGTTTCATGACCCTTGGTCGGGCAGTTCCCCCCAATTGCCCGCCATTGCGGCGGCATCCGTTCCCCCCAACGGGTGCCGCCCTCTTTCATTTCTGCACACCGAAGCTCGCGCGAGGCGAGCCTGCGCTGCCGAACGTTCCGAGGCGGCCCCTGCGCCACTGTTCCTACGGTGGTCGCGTGCCGACATTCAATTCCCACGGTGAACCCGCCTCGCCCCAGCTCACCACCCCATCGCCCTTCGGCTGCTTGCAGCATCTCGTCGACTCCCCATCGGTGACCGACGTGTTGGTAAACCGCTCAACGGTCTGGGTTGACGATGGCTCCGGGCTCCGTCGCGTACCCGTGTGGTTTGACGAGGCACCGCTGGACTTCGCCCAGCGACTCATCGGGGCCGCGGGTCGCCACGTCGACGAAGTGACTCCACTCGCGGGCGCGAGCATCGATGGCGTGCGAGTCCAAGTGGCGCTCCCGCCAGCCGCACCTGGCGGACCGCTCATTGCCATACGCACGCGAGCGGCCGAGCTCCTCACGCTGCGTGATCTCGAAGCATCTGGCACGCTCACCGACTGGCAAGCGACGCTCCTTCGCCGAGTGACCCACAGCCGAGAAAGCGTCCTCATTTCCGGGGGTACCGGGAGCGGCAAGACGACACTCCTGCGGGCCATGATTGCCGAACTGGGCCCCGACGTTCGCATCCTGACCATCGAGGACGAGATTGAACTCGAGATCCCGCATCCCCACATCGTCCATCTCCAGTCCCGGCAGGCCAATGTTCAAGGGGCGGGCGCACTCGGGCTCGTCGAGCTCCTCACTGCTGCGCTCCGGCTCCGCCCGGATTGGCTCGCGGTCGGCGAATGCCGCGGACCGGAACTCGTCCCGTTTCTCTCGGCGCTCAACACCGGTCACGTTGGCGGCGGCACCGTTCACGCCAATTCACTCGCGGACGTGCCGGCACGACTCGAGATGCTCGGCCATCTCGCTGGGCTCACCCCCGGGGCGCTGAGGCGCCAGGTCACCAGCGCCTTTCAATGGTGCGTTCACCTGGAGCGCACCCCGATGGGCCGTCGAGCCCGCATCGCGAGGCTTGAACGGGTCGGCTCGATACTTCGATTGCGGGAGGTGAGCGCCGATGAGTCCGGCCTCGTGGAGTGAACGCGCGTCCGTGCTTGCCCGCTCTGGACTCGGCCAGCAACGTATCGTCGAGCATCTAGGCGAACCACCGCAAACAGGGCCGCTCGCCAATCACATCACCGGCGCCTGGAGGCTGAGTTCCGTGCTCGGTTTTTCTCCGGCAACGCTCCTCGAGCGCTGTGCTGAGTCTGCCCGAGACATCGAGCGACTGAACCGCGAACGTGAGGGCGCGCTTGCAGGACCACGCCTGGCGACCCGAATCATCCTCGCATTGCCAATTGGTGCGCTCGGGCTCACTGCCCTCCTCGGGCTCAACCCACTCGCCGGACTCGTGAATGGCCTATTCGGCTGGCTCTTGCTCGTCCTCGGTGGGCTGCTTCTGTGGTGCGGGCGACGATGGATGGTCCGCCTGGTGAACACCGCATCTCGGGGAGATCCAGCGCCCGGGTTCGCAGCTGAAGTACTCGCGGCCCTGCTCGACTCTGGGATTGCTCTC